>JASJBK010000136.1 GCA_030066555.1 Halieaceae bacterium | reverse complement strand
TGGGCCAGGACCGGCAGGCTGAGACAGGTACCGCACAGTAGTCTGAGGAGTATTTTCATTAGAATCCTCCGTGCTTTTCCAGGTGGGCCAGCTCTTCCGGGCTTGAGGCCCGGCCGAGGATGGCGTTGCGGTGGGGAAAGCGCCCGAAACGTTCGATCACGTCCCGGTGCGCCAGCATGTAGCGGTGGAAGTTGGCGACCTGCGTGTGGGCACCACTCGGGCATTCTGCCAGCAGCCCTTCGAACAGGGCGCAGCCCTGCTGTTGCATCCCCAGCTCTTCGGCATGTTCGAAGGGGGTGTAGAGGAATACCCGGTGGATGGTGGGCAACGACCTGTCCGCCCCATCGGCAATGGCGCTGCTGGCCAGCGCCAGGGCCTTGTCATCACCGCTGAAGGCGCGGGGCTCGCCGCGATAGACATTGCGGGTGAACTGGTCCAGCAGCAGCACCAGGGCTACCAGGCCGCCTTCCTCGTCGAGCCAGTGGTCGCGCTGGCCCGCCAAGGCCGCTTCCACGTCGGCACCGAATGCGGTGCGAATCTCGGCATCCGTCTCGGGCTGGCCGCCGTACCAGAGTTTATTGCGGTCGCTGCCTGGCATGCCGTCGGCATCCAGCGGGCCGAACCAGAACTGGTGCAGGGCGGTGATGCGGTCCAGATCGTTCATTATTAAAGCTTAGACGCTCCAGTCGCTGTGACACCTCAGCGCTTTTTGCACTGGAAAGCGTCCCGAAGCTTCATTGGGACACACCTTTGATTTAAACTCGATGGCCTTTTCGGCGGAGGGCACAAACCATGAGACGAGTCGTTTTCAACCAGAAAGGCGGCGTCGGCAAGACCAGCATCACCTGCAACCTGGCAGCAATTGGCGCCGCAATGGGCCTCAGGACCCTGGTTGTGGACCTTGATGTGCAGGGCAACACCACCCACTACCTGGTCGGTGAAATCGACGCCGAGGCCTTCCCCGATGAGGCCCAGGGCGTGGCGGCGATGTTCAAGCAGACGGTGCGCTCTCGTAAAAAGGCCAGCAACCCGGACTCCTTTGTCTGGGAGACGCCCTACGAAAACCTCTACCTGATGCCCTCAAGCCCGGCCCTGACTGCCATGGAGAAGGAGCTGGAGTCGCGCTACAAGATCTACAAGCTGCGCGATGCGCTGGACAAGCTCGACGAGGAGTACGACCGCATCTATATCGATACCCCGCCGAACTTCAATTTCTACAGCAAGTCGGCGCTGATCGCCGCCGATACCGTGGTCATCCCCTTTGACTGCGACAGTTTTGCCCGCCAGTCCCTGTACAGCCTGATGGACAACATCGTCGAGCTGCAGGAAGACCACAACCCGGACCTGGAAGTGGAAGGCATCATCATTAACCAGTTCAACAGCCAGGCACGCCTGCCCGGCGAACTGGTGGCGGAGCTGGAGGAAGAGGGCATGCCGGTGTTCAAGACCTACCTGAACACCTCGGTGAAGATGAAGGAATCACACCGCGAGCACCGACCCCTCATTGACATGGCCCCCAGCCACAAGCTGACCGGCCAGTACCTGGAGCTGCACGAGGAGCTGGAGGCGACCGTCGCGCGGATCGCCGCCTGATCGGCGCTCGCCACTACCTCATCCGATCCCGGTGCTGATTACGGCATCGGATCGGTTATCCTAGGCCCATAGCTAGAACAACAAGGGTTCAGGGTATGTATAACAACCTGGCCGTTCTGACAGCCTTTGCTTTCCTGTTCAGTGTCATCGCCGGGCGCATCGAGCGCAGCGTTCTCACCGGCCCCATGGTGTACATTTTCTTTGGTCTGCTGGCAGGACCGCTGGGTCTCGGCATCCTTGACCTCGAGGTGGATGCGATCGAGGTTCGGGTTATCGCCGACCTGACCCTGGCCCTGGTGCTGTTCCTCGATGCCGCCAACGCCGATCTCAAGGTATTAAGGACCCATGCGGCTATACCCCGGCGGATGCTGCTGATCGGATTGCCCATCTGTATCGCCCTTGGTGCCTACCTCGGCACCCTGGTATTTCCCTCTATGTCGCTGTGGGAGGTGTGCCTGCTGGCAACAATCCTTGCGGCCACCGATGCCGCACTGGGCAAGGGCGTGGTCAGTAATCCAAACGTTCCCGACCGGGTGCGCCAGGGGCTCAACGCCGAGAGTGGCCTCAATGACGGGCTCGCGGTGCCCTTCCTGTTTGTGTTCCTGGCACTGGCCACCGGCGCCGCTCATGAGGATCAGGGCACTGAACTCGCGCTGTACCTGGTGGCCAAGGAGATCGGCATCGGCATGCTGGTGGCCGTGGTCCTGGTGACCGCTGCGGTGCAGCTGATGAAGCTGGCCCGGGACCGCGGCTGGTTTACCGAGGTCTGGCGCCAGTTAACGGTGGTGACACTGGCGCTGACCTGTTTTGCCACGGCCCAGTCGCTGCACGGCAGCGGCTTTATAGCCTGTTTTGTCGGCGGTCTGCTATTTGGCTACTTTGCAGGGGATAAGACGCACCACCTGGTGCTCGCCGGTGAAGGTATTGGCGAACTGCTGGGCATGCTCACCTGGGTGGTATTTGGCTCAGTGATTATGGGTCAGTACTGGGATCAGCTGAGCTGGAGTGTCTTGCTGTATTCGCTGCTGAGCCTGACGGTTATCCGCATGTTGCCGATATTGATCGCTCTGACCGGCAGCGGGCTGGACCTGGAGACGAAACTGTTTCTGGCCTGGTTCGGCCCGCGCGGGCTGGCCAGCATTGTGTTCCTGGTGATCGTGGGTGCGGAAAACCTGCCCTCGGAGTCCATCCTGATACAAACGGTGGTGTGCACCATCACGCTGTGCGTAATCGCCCATGGGGTGACCGCCAATCCCTGGGCGGCCAGGTTGGCTCGCAAGGAATCCGGCTAGGCCTCAGGCAGCATGGATCGCGCCGCTTCGGCGGCATCCACATATTCCTCCAGCAGCCGCTGCATCACGCTGCGGCAACTCTCTACCTGGTTGATCTGGCCAATGACCTGGCCACAGGGATTGAAAGCCACACTCTGGCAGTTGCCCTTGTCGGCATAGGTGGAGGTACGGCGCATGCCGTCGGAGGTCACCATGCCCTGCAGCGGCATGCCCAGCGGGTCGGGAGTGTCGGGCCGTTCCCAGGCCTCGGTCCAGTCATTGCGCAGCATGCGACAGGTTTTACCGGTCCAGGAGCGGGAGCGTACGGTATCACCGCTCTCTGCCTTCAATAGCGATTCTTTCTGGGCGGGCTGGGTATGGGCTTCCTCTACGGTCAGCCACAGGGAGCCGGTCCACACGCCGGCGGCGCCCATGGCCAGTGCGGCGGCAATCTGGCGGCCGTTGCCGATACCGCCGGCGGCCAGAAAGGGGGTGTCACCGATGGCGTCGATCATCTGTGGCCACAGCACGATAGAGCCAATTTCGCCGGTATGGCCACCGCCTTCACCGCCCTGGCCGATCACGAAGTCGAGGCCGGCTTCCCTGTGGGCCACGGCCTGCTTGACCTTGCCGCACAGGGCGCCAATCAGGCGGCCGCTGTCCTGCACCAGCTTTATCTTGTCGGCCGGGGGCGTGCCCAGGGCGTTGGCAATCATCCGGCACTTGGGCCGGGTCAGGGCCTCTTCCAGCAGTGGGGTGGCGGTGGCCTCGGTCCAGCCCATCAGGCCCATGCTGGTGCTGCCGTCGGGCCACTCGGGCACGCCGGCATCGGCCAGCAGCTTCTGGGCAAAGTCGATGTGTTCCTGGGGCACCATGTCCCAGAGCTGCTTCTCCAGCTCCTCGGGGCTCATGTCGCCCATGCCCTCGTACTTTTGCGGAATCACGATATCGACCCCGTAGGGGTAGTCGCCGATGTGCTCATCGATCCAGTCGAGCTCTTCCTTGAGCTGCTCGGGGGAGAAGCCCACCGCGCCCAGTACGCCGATACCGCCGGCCTTGCTCACCGCCACCACCACGTCGCGGCAGTGGGTGAAGGCAAAAATCGGGTAGTCGATGCCGAGTTGCTCGCACAGCACGTTTTTCATGGGCAATCCTCCTCAAGGCCTGAAAGTATCCTCCGCGCCGGGCGGGCCTCGCAATGTCCTCTGCGGCCAAGCGATGCTGTCCTAAGGGATCAGGTGACGTGACATATCCATATGAACTTTGAGTATTTGTCAGCCCCTGGGTGATTGCTTAGTCTCTGGCACTCTGAAATGAGCGGTGAACCACCGTGGACCTGGATTTCGACAGCATCAATGCCCAATTGCGCGACGCCGGCCCCGGCGAGATTGTGCGCTGGGCGCTGTCCCAGGGTCAGCCGACCATCGCCACCACCAGCTTCGGCAAGAACGCCGCGGTTATGTTGCACCTGGTCAGCGAGGTCGACAGGGACCTACCCACGGTCTGGGTGGATACCGGCTACAACCTGCGGGATACCTACCTGGTGGCCGAGCGGTTGATCCAGGATCTTGAGCTCAACATGCACGTCTATTCACCGAGCATCACTTCGGAGCGGCGCAACGCCATCATGGGTGGCGTACCCACCATCGAAGATGAGGAGCTACACGCGGAGTTCACCCGCCAGGTCAAACTGGAGCCATTCGAGCGAGCCCTTAGCGAGCTCAAGCCGGAGATCTGGCTGACCGGCATTCGCAAGGAAGAAACCGAACACCGCCAGGGCCTCGATATCGTTACCCTGGACGGCCGCGGCATCATCAAGGTAGCGCCGATCTTCTACTGGTCGGAATCAGACGTGGAGGCCTACATGGCCCGGCACGAGCTGCCCACCTGCCGGCACTACTTCGACCCTACCAAGGTCCACGACGGTCGCGAGTGCGGGCTCCATACGGCGGCCTGATATTTGGTTTGGCTTGCCCCCGGTGAAGCGGTGTCCACCCTGTTGTCAGGGTCGCCGTGAACCCGTCCATGGGGGCTTGACGGCGGCATCCATGCCGCCGACACCCTGACAACAGGGTAGACACCACTTCCCCTACCATTACAGCAAGTATCCGGCCGCGATCTCGCTGGTGGTGTTGGCTCCCCAAACTTTGAGCTTCGGTTTTTTAGCCGTTACTGGATGCAGAGAGTGTGCATATCCCCATTTTCCCGGACCGTGCGCGCCATGGACGGCGCGCCCGAGCCCCCAGGGATGGGTTTACGGCGTGTCTGGGGAAATGGGGATATGTGCAATCGCGGGGGCAGTACTACAGGCATAAAAAAGCCGACTCAGGGAGAGTCGGCCAATAGGCTCAGGCCCATGAATTCGTCAGGGAATCTACATCGCAGTCACGGCGCGAAAAACGTGACGCCCAGTGCCAGACACAGGGAAAATAGTGCAAACCCCGCAACAAAAATACCCAGGCTCTTCAGGGTGCGGGTATCTTCCTGTGTGTCTTCCATCAGTAGGTGTTGGGTCATCGTTTTATCCTCTTCGCCTGACTGCCCTTAGACAGTAGGGAAAGGAAGCAGAAACTGCATTGACACACATCAAGTAGGGTTATATTGGTGACCGCTGTCACGCGCTCGGGCGGCGTACGGCCGGGGGACGCCAGCTGCGGTATACTTGAAGTAAGGTCGCCGCTTATGTGGAAAATCTTGTGACAATGCGCCGTCCTGGCGTGGTTTTTTCGAGGCTCGTTCCGGGCCTGGCATTGGTGTTGCTGTGCGCCTGTGCCAACCAATCCTACTTTTCATATCCCGTTGATGATCTGCCCCCGATCCAGGTGGGCGAGGGTGAACTCACCGCCGATGCCGCGCTGTCGCTGACCGAAACTCCGGACTTGCTGGCCCTGGACGATGACATGCGGACCTTCGTCAAGCAGTACGTCACCGGCTCCCAGCGCCAGCGCCTGCAGAATCTCCACCGCACCCTGCGCAGCCCGGCCATTGTCGGTATCGACTACGATCCCTACGCCGACGGCACGGCTCGCGATGTATTCCATTCCGGCGCCGCCAACTGCCTGAGCTATGCCCACCTGTTTATCGCCATGGCCCGCTACGCTGGCCTTGACGCGCGCTACATGTCACTTTCGCTGCGCCCGGAGTGGTCGCGTCACGGCGAACAGGTCGCTCTGCGCAAGCATGTCAACGTGGTGGTGCGGTTGCGCAACGGCGAAGAGTATATGGTGGATATCGACCCGGTGCCCCGGGAACGGGTGGCTTCGGCCCGCGAGCTGCGCGATAAGGAGGCGGCTGCTCTCTATCACAGTAACCGCGCCATGGACGCGCTTTTTCTGCAGGACCGCAGCCGTGCCTACGCGGAGTCCGTGCGTTCCCTGTCACTGGGTGGAAATATCGATTACCTGTGGGTGAACCTCGGCGCGATCTACCGCGGCGCCGACCAGGATACGGCTGCCGAGGCCATGTACCGGCGCGCCCTGTCCCTGAATCCCCGGTCACCCACCGCGATGAACAATCTGGCGGTGCTCTATCACAGCCGTGGGGAGCTCGAAGAGTCCCGCCGCTGGGAGGACCGAGTCCGCAAGCGGCGCGACCAGAACCCCTTCTATCACTACTACCTGGGCGAGCAGGCCGAGGCCGACGGCGACAATGATCGGGCCCTGGGCCACTACCTGGATGCCATCGATCTGCAGCAGACCGAGGCCGAGTTCTACTTCCGCGTGGCGCGCCTTTACCTGTCGATGCAGCGCCGTGAGGAGAGCCGCGTCTACGCGGAAAAGGCCGTATTCCACTCGCGCCTGGTGGGTGAGCGCAAGGAATACAAGATGTTCCTCGACCAGCTTGATCGCGGCACTGTGGTAACGGCCAGCATCGACCCGAACTGACCCCTTCCTCGCCATTGACTCGGTGCCATGGCATGATCGAGCCGGGCTGCAAGGAATAACAATATGGATATCCGGGTCTCCTTGTTTCCGTCGTTAATCAGGGCACTGCTCTTGTGTGTCATCCTGCTGCCGTCATTGGCGGTGGGCCAAGGCAGCACTGATCGCACGGCGCTGGACACCAGAATCGCCGCGGCGCTGGATTCCCTGCGCGAGAAGTCGCCTGACAGCGTCGAGCTGCTTGAAAAGGCCGAGGCGGTGCTGGTGTTTCCCGGCGTGGTGAAGCTCGGCTTCGGGATTGGCGGCGAATATGGCGAAGGCGCGTTGCTGAAAGGCGACGAAACACTGGGCTACTACTCCATATCCGGCGCGTCCTTCGGCCTGCAGGTAGGTGCCCAGTCGACGGCGCAGATCGTCCTGTTCATGAGCCGCTCGGCGCTTCGCAAGTTCCGCCGTAGCAAGGGCTGGGAAGCGGGTGTGGACGGCCGCATCGCGGTGGTGAAGGCTGGCGCCGGCGGCGGCCTGGATACCACCACCACCCAGGCGCCGATTATTGGCTTCGTGGTCACCAATGCCGGCCTCATGTACAACCTGACCCTGGAAGGCAGCAAGATCACACCGCTGGACTAACGCCGGGTCGGGTCCGCTTGGTGGCTCTGAAGCAATCCAGTATGCTTGCGCTTTTTTCCGCGGAGCTCCCATGAACAACTCCTCTGTCGCCGCCGCCCTGGGCGGTGAAATCGCCACCGGCGAACAGGTGACCGTGCGCGGCTGGATCCGCAGCAAGCGCGATTCAAAGGCCGGTATTTCCTTCCTGGCGATTCACGATGGTAGCTGTTTCGACCCCATCCAGGCGGTGGTGCCGTCGGAGCTGCCCAACTACGAAGACGAGGTGCTGCACATCACCACCGGCTGCGCGGTAGAGGTGACCGGTGAGCTGGTGGAATCCCAGGGCAAGGGCCAGTCGCTGGAAATCCAGGCTAACGCTGTCTCTGTGATCGGCTGGGTCGAGGACGCCGAGTCCTATCCTATCGCCAAGAAGCGCCACAGCTTCGAATACCTGCGCACCGTGGCGCACCTGCGCCCGCGGACCAACACCTTTGGTGCCATCACCCGGGTGCGCACCGTGCTGGCCCACGCGATCCACGACTACTTCTTCCAGAACGGTTTCCACTGGATCAACACGCCTATCATTACCGCCAGCGACTGCGAGGGCGCCGGTGAGCTGTTCCGCGTCAGCACCCTGGACCTCGCCAACGTACCGCGCGGTGAAGGCGACGCGGTGGATTTCAGCGAGGACTTCTTCGGCGAGGAGTCCTTCCTTACCGTCTCCGGCCAGCTCAACGTCGAGGCCTATTGCCTGGCCATGAGCAAGGTCTACACTTTCGGGCCCACCTTCCGTGCGGAAAACTCCAACACCAGCCGCCATCTCGCCGAGTTCTGGATGGTGGAGCCGGAAATCGCTTTTGCCGACCTGAACCAGCTGGCCGACCTGGCCGAAGACATGCTCAAGCATGTGTTTGCCGTGGTACTGGAGCGCTGCGGTGAAGATATGGCTTTCTTCGAGCAGCGCATCGACAAGACCGCGATCGAGCGACTGCGCACAGTGGTGGATTCGAACTTTGAGCGCATCGACTACAGCGAGGCCATCAACATCCTGGAAAACTGCGGCGAGTCTTTTGAATTCCCTGTGGAGTGGGGCAAGGACCTGCAGTCTGAGCACGAGCGTTACCTGGCCGAGACCCACGTCGGGCGACCGGTGGTGGTGATGAACTACCCGAAGGAGATCAAGGCCTTCTACATGCGCCTAAACGACGACGGCAAGACCGTGGCGGCCATGGATGTGCTGGCGCCGGGCATCGGCGAAATCATCGGCGGCAGCCAGCGCGAGGAACGCCTCGATGTACTGGACGCGCGCATGGCCGAGCACGGCCTAAGCGGCCAGATGGAGTGGTATCGCGACCTGCGTCGCTTTGGCACGGTACCCCATGCCGGTTTCGGGCTGGGCTTCGAACGCCTGCTCAACTATATCACCGGCATGGAGAACATCCGCGACGCGATTCCCTTCCCGCGAACTCCAGGCAACGCGCACTTTTAGGAATCGTTCCTGGGGTTTGTTGCTCCGTAGGTCGACAGCACTTCGATTGCCGGCCGCGCTATTTGTCTTCTATTTCCTGGACACGCCGTGAACCCATCCCTGGGGGCTCGGGCTCGCCATCCATGGCGAGCACGGTCCAGGAAATAGAAGACAAACACCACGGCCTCCTCCCGAGCGAGTTCCTCCGTTGTCACGGATAACAAATAAATCCTCCTGACCCCCCTTTCCTCGTATCCGCTGGCAGAGCTAGATGTCCGGAGCTCGTGGGAAGAAAGCGGCGTGAGCGTGATCATTTATTTTCCAGACCGTCGGCGCCATGGATGGCGCCGTCGAGCCCCCAGGGATGGGTTCACGGCGAGTCTGGAAAATAAATGATCGCGGTCGCGTCGCGTCAACGAGGGCAAAACCCTGACAGAGTAGGCTTGGTAGCTTGTCAAGGCCGTTTATGCCCCAAAACCGGGATTTTCGGGGCCTGGAGGGCCAAAAATGGGGTGTTTTGTGAAGAATTACCCGAATTTGGTCAATTTTTGATCAACTGCTAGTCCATACTAGAAATATGGACGATCGAGCCAGTGAATCGAAAAGCGCCGTAATCCCCAGTGAAATGGAGATTGTGGACTGCTTTACCCGCTTGATCTTCGGTGACAATGACGCCCTGTCAGAGGGTGACCGCACCATCGTCGAGACCTTGTCCCTGGTGGACTGCAACCTTGCCCATTGCAGCGATGCCGCAGAGGTGGGTGCCTACCTGCGTGAGCTGGGGGTCAGGGAGATGATTCGCCTGGTGCGTCAGGTGCAGGATCACTATCCGTCACCGGCACAAACAGGATCTCCCTCCTGGTCGAATCAGCCCGCTCGAGCCTGACCTTGACCGGCTGTTCCAGCTGGAAGGTGCGACTCGGGCTGCTCAATGTGGCCGCCCAGCGATCAAAACTGAACTTCTCCGGGTCCTTGCGCAGGTCGACCTGACCTTCTATGCCGGTGTCCACCAACTTGGCAGTGAATCCACTGCTGCTGATTTGCGCTACCCGCGCCTCAAACTCTTCGCCGATGTTGTTGGCCAGGAACTCGCACTGCAGCCACAGTTCCGCTTCCCGGGTGGCCTGGCGCACGGTAGCCAGTCGCGCCGACAGGCCGGTGAGTTCCGGGTTCGACAGCGTCTCACCCTCATCGCCGTGTAGCATCGCCTTGATCTGGCGGTGGACCAGGAAGTCCACGTACTTGCGCAACGGTGACGTGCAATTGCTGTAGCACTCGAGGCCCATGCCCATGTGCGGGGCCGGTTTGGCAAGCAGCTCGGCGCGCGCCAGCAGGCGGTTGGCCATGCTGCGCAGGGGCAGCTCGGTGGCCTGGTTCATGCGCTGGATGGCCTCGCGGTATACCGGCAGCTCGCCCAGGTCCTGCTCCACGAAGTCGGGCATGAAGCGGGTCATGAACCGCTTGATCTCGTCCTTGCGGTCCGGCCGGAAGCCGCGGTGGCCAATGAAGGGCCCGCTGCACTGGCGCTCCTTGAGGAAACGCGCACAGCAGCGATTGGCGGCGACCATGCACTCTTCCACCAGTTTTTGCGACAGCAGCTTCTCGCATTTCTCGATGCGATCGATCTTCTTCTGGTCATTGAGCATCCAGCGGTATTCGGGGCGCTCCTCCATGACCAGTTCCTGCCCCTCGCGATACCCGCGCAGCGCGCGGTACACCTGGTACAGCGCTTCCAGCGGTGTGGCGTGACTCATCAGCTCGTCGTAGTTGCCCGCCAGGTAGCGGTCTACGGCGATATAGCTGAGCTTGGCGCGCGAACGTATCACCGCCTCGATGAACTCGAACTCGCCCACCTCGCCGCTGTCACTGACCTCGATCTTGCACACCAGGGCCGGGCGGTCTTCGCCCTCGGCGAGCGCGCAGGTTTCCTGTGACAGTTTTTCCGGCAGCATGGCAATGGCGTCGCCGTGGAAATAGATCGAGGTGCCGCGTGCAGCAATTTCCTGGTCCAGGGCGCTGCCAGGGGTAATAAAGGGAGTGGGATCGGCAATCGCCACATACAGGCACCAGCCATTGCTGTTGGGTGCGGCGTACAGGGCGTCATCGATGTCCTGGGTGCGGGCGGAATCGATGCTCACGAACTCGAGATCAGTCAGGTCGCGGCGGCGCTGGTCGCCCAGCGGTTCGGCAGAGGCCAGGCCGGCATCCAGCTCCGCCAGTGCCTCTGCGCTCCAGTCCATGGCCAACTGGTACTTGGTGGCGGTGTACAGGTTCTCAATACCAACGGTCTCGGTATTGCCGATGATCGACAGCACCTTGGCCTGGGGCTTGCCGTCGCGGATCGGATGGCGCAGCAGTGCGGCGCGCACGAAGTCGCCCTCCTTGACGCCATTGCGGGCGTGGGGCGGGATAAACAGCCAGCGGCTCAGGCGCGGCAGGTCGGGCTCCACGAACAGGGCCTTGCCCTTGCGTACGCAGCGACCGTTGAACTCGCCGATCGGGCAGTCCAACAGTTTCTCAATTTCGGCGATCGGCTTGTCGCCCCGGTCCGGGCGCACGCAGACGCGCACCCGGTCATCCGGGAAGGCCTTCAGCATTTCATCCGGGGGAATGAAGATCTCGCGCCCGTCGTCAAGTACCGCAAAGCCATAGCGGGCCTGCGTACCCTTGATAACGGCCTCAGCACGCTCTTTCTCCGCCTCCATCTGGGCCTTGAGGCCCTTAAGCTGAGCTAGAGAATCCTGATTGAGCATTTCGTGAAAGTGTCGTCATAAGGGGAGCTATGCTAGCCCAATTCCAGCGTAGTGTCAGTGTTCCGTGACGGCAGCCCGCAAGTTCATGATTCTTGCGTTGACAATGCCGGAAATCGACCCCGATAATGAAGCTGCATCGGGTATTTCCGGTGTGTGGTTAGCGGGTGAAACTGGGAAACATATTTGAAGATTTTCCAGGCGTCCTCGAGAGCGACCAAGGCTCTCGGCGTGACGGCTTACAGAGCGCGGTCCAGACGCGCCTCCACCGAGCAGCGGCCTACCTGGCCTGAATCGCTCAGCACTACTCAACCCCCTGATTTTTGTGCCCCAGGCTATTTATCCGCCGCTGGTGCATTGTATGCCCCAGGCGGACTGCGGATATTTGTTCGCGGGTTCCCCCTGGCCGGCAATTCACAAGAGCTGTCTTCGCGACGGCCGTTACTATCAAGACCCGAGAGGAATCGCTTATGGATTCAGGCGCCGCGCTGCGTGTAGATCAACCCCATCCCGCACTCGCCAGGAAGAAAATCTATGTGCTGGATACCAATGTGTTGTTGCATGATCCCACCGCCGTGTGCGCTTTCAACGAGCATCATATTGTCATCCCGATGACGGTGCTCGAAGAGCTGGATCACATCAAGGACCGCCGCGATAAGACCGTGAGCCGAGAGGCCCGTATCGCGATCAACATGATCGACAAGATCGTAGATGAGGCCAAGCCTGCGGAGCTGCAGGAGGGCGTACAAATCCCGGGTTCCAACCTTGAAGGTGTGTTGGGCAAGCTGTCTATCTATCCCGACCAGCTGCTGTCCGAGGAAAGCGA
>JASJBK010000135.1 GCA_030066555.1 Halieaceae bacterium | reverse complement strand
ACGGTGTTCTTCAGCAGCACCACGAACTGGTCGAAGGACTCAATTTGGCCCTGCAGCTTGATGCCGTTGACGAGATAAATGGATACGGGAACGCGTTCCTTACGAAGTATGTTCAGGTAAGGGTCTTGTAGGGTGTGCCCTTTTGACATGGCAAATCTCCTTGTTGGCTCAAGTGGAGCCCTAAAAAAGTCATAAGCAAACCCGGAACCGCAGCGTTACCCGGTAAGTGATTGCCCACTTACCTCATAACGCCCGCGCCGGGCATCTCTTGTTCTACTTACGGTGGCCTCGCCGTGTACGCTTTACACGCGGGAACCTGTGTCAAGTATAAACCATTTACGGTATGTCAATGGTGGCGGACTTTAGATATTTCAAGGCCTGGTCAATCGGCCGCTGCTGCGGTGTATCGACCGGCCTGCCGGCACTGTCTGTGTAGATCCAGTGCAGGTCCGGCCAACCCCTGAGCCAGGTGAGCTGGCGCTTCGCCAGTTGCCGGGTAGCCTGGATCAACAGCTCACGGGCGCGGGCAAGGTCGTACTCGCCGCGCACATGCCCCCACATCTGGCGATAACCCACCGCGCGCATGGCGGGAAGGTCCAGGGTCAGGTCACCGCGCTGGTAGAGGCCCCGCACTTCCTCGACCAGACCGGCCTCGATCATCAGGTCGGCCCGGCGGGCGATGCGCGCGTGCAACTCCGAGCGCTCCGCCGGGCAGATCGCCAGCTGGCAAACCTGGTAGGCGTCAGTCAGCAGGCCGCCACCGCGGGCCGCCTGCCGGCGGCGCCACTCACTCATGGTCACGCCGGATGAAAGGTAGACCTCCAGCGCGCGGCCAATACGCTGTGAATGGTTGGGATGGATGCTGGCCGCCAGTTCAGGGTCCACCTCCTCTAGCATGCGGTGCAGGTGGGGCCAGCCCTTGGCGCGGGCCTCGGACTCGAGGTGCTGGCGCACTTCCGGGTCGGCGGCGGGCATATCGGCAATGCCTTCCAGCAGGGCCTTGAAATAGAGCATGGTGCCGCCGACCAGCAGCGGTATGCGCCGGCGCGCCAGGATGTCGAGAATGGCGGCGCGGGCGTCCTCGCAGAAATCCGCCACCGAATAGGGCTCGGCGGGATCGCGGATATCCACCAGGTGGTGAGGGTACTCGGGCTTGGCGCTACCGATATCGAGACCGCGGTAGACCAGCGCGGAGTCGACGCTGACCAGCTCGCAGTTGTGGGCCTCGGCAAGCTCAATAGCGAGATCCGTCTTGCCCGAGGCGGTAGGGCCCATCAGGCAGACCAGGCCGGGCTTGCCTGCCATCAGCGCCCCCGCAGGAACAGCTTGTCGAGCTCCTCCAGCGACAACTGGGTCCAGGTGGGACGGCCGTGATTGCACTGGCCACTGCGCTCGGTTGCCTCCATGTCGCGCAGCAGCGCGTTCATTTCCGGGACGGTGAGCCGCCGGTTGGCGCGCACCGATCCGTGACAGGCCATAGTCGAGAGCAGCTCATCGATATGGGACTCGATGCGATCTGAGGTGCCGTATTCCAACAGGTCGGACAGCACATCGCGCAGTAACTGTTCGACGTCGGCGTCGCGCAGGGAAACGGGCACTTCCCGCAGCACCAGCGATTCTTCACCGGCGCGCTGCACCCCCAGCCCCAGCTCGGCAAACAGGCCTGCCGCGGCCTCTGCACAATCGGCCTCACGCTGGCTCACGGCCACTGTCTGCGGTACCAGCAGCGGCTGGGACCTGACTCCCTCACCAGCATGTGCCGACTTCATGCGCTCATAGGTGATGCGCTCATGGGCGGCATGCATATCCACGAGCACCAGGCCCTCGGTGTTCTGGGAGAGGATATAGATGCCGTGCAGCTGGGCCAGGGCGTACCCCAGGGGCGGCACCGCCTCCTCGGCCACCTCTTCCATGGCAGGCCTGCTGTACAGCTCGCGCAACCCCGCCACCTGCTCTCGCACAGCACCGGCGGCCACGCTGCTACCAAAACCCCCGGCAGGTGCAGCTGCGGGGCGCCCCCAGGCCAGGGAATCCTGGGTGGGCTCCTGCTCCAGTGCCGGCTGGGCCGACAGCTGGGCCAGCTCGCCGGTCGGCGGCAGCTGGTCGGCTGGACGCACATCGGCCAGCGCCCGGTGCAGGCTGCGGAAAATGAAATCGTGCACCTTGCGGCCGTCGCGGAAGCGCACCTCATGCTTGGTGGGATGCACGTTCACATCCACCAGTGCCGGGTCCAGTTCCAGGTACAGCACAAAGGCCGGATGCCGACCGTGATACAGAACGTCGCGGTAGGCCTGGCGTACCGCGTGACTGACCAGCCGGTCGCGAATCACCCGGCCGTTGACGAAGAAATGCTGCAGGTCCGCCTGGCTGCGGGAGAAAGTCGGCAGGCCTACCCAGCCCCACAGCTTCAGTTCGCCGATATCGGTCTCGATGTACAGGGATTCGTTGATGAAGGCGGGGCCACAGACTGCAGCCACTCGCCGTTCGCGCGCCGTATCGGAATCGCAGGCTGCCAGCTGGTGCACCGCGCGGCCGTTGTGGCGCAGGTGAAAGGCAACATCGTAGCGACTCAGGGCCTGGCGTTTGACCACCTCTTCCAGATGGGAAAACTCGGTTTTCTCGGTGCGCAGGAACTTGCGCCGCGCCGGCGTGTTAAAGAACAGGTCGCGCACCTCCACCGAGGTGCCCTGCGGATGCGGCGCCGGCTTGACCGACACTTCCATGCCATTGCCCTCGCATTCGGCCCGCAAACCGCTGGCGCCTTCGGCATCGGCGTTGGAAGTAATCCCCAGCCGTGACACCGAGCTGATACTGGCGAGCGCCTCACCGCGAAAGCCGAGGCTGGCCACCTGTTCAAGGTCTTCGAGCGAGCGTATCTTGCTGGTGGCATGCCGCGCCAGCGACAGCGGCAGGTCTTCGGCGTCCATGCCGGCGCCATTGTCACGCACGCGGATGAGACGCGTGCCGCCGGTTTCCACCTCGATCTCGACGCGGCTGGCGCCGGCGTCCAGCGCGTTCTCCAGCAGTTCCTTAACCACGGATGCGGGGCGCTCGACCACTTCGCCAGCGGCGATCTGGTTGGCCAGGCGCGTGTTCAGCAGGGCGATTTTTGACATCAGCTGGTGGGGATAATCAGTTTCTGGCCAATGCGAATAGTATTGCTGGGCAGGGAATTATGGGTGCGCAGGGAGGATACTGTCACGTTGAAACGCTGGGCGATTTCCGAGAGCGTGTCGCCGCGGGCGATCACATACTCGCGCGGGCCGCTCTGCTTCTGCCAGGCGATCAGCGTATCCGCTGGCGGATAATCCAGGAACCAGGACTTGATGCCGCCGTGGATGGCCCGTGCCATCTTTTCCTGGTATTCGGCGGTGCGCAGCAGGCGCGCCTCTTCCGGGTTGGAGATAAAACCGGTTTCCACCAGGATCGAGGGTATATCCGGCGACTTGAGCACCAGGAACGCCGCCTGTTCCACCTGCCGCTTGTGCAGCTTGCTGATCCGATCCATCCTGTCCAGCACCCGCGCACCGAGCCCAAGGCTGGCATCGAGCGTGTGGCTCATGGACATGTCGTACAGCACCTGCGCCAGCAGGTCGTCCTTGTCATTGAGACTGACGCCGCCCACCAGGTCCGCGGCATTTTCGCGCTTGGCCAGGTAGCGCGCAAAGGTGCTCGAAGCCCCCCGCTGGGAAAGTGTATACACCGAACTGCCCTTGGCCTTGGGCGAGGTGAAGGCATCGGCGTGTATGGAGACGAACAGGTCCGCCTGGGCATCGTGGGCGAGGTCGCGACGCTTCTTGTGGCCCAGGTAGTAGTCACCGGTACGTACCATATACGGCTTGAAGCCCGGCTCGCGCTCGACCATAGCCTTCAGGCGATTGGAAATGCCCATCACCACGTGCTTCTCGCGCAGGCCACCCGGCCCCAGGGCACCGGGGTCTTCTCCACCGTGGCCGGCGTCGATGGCGATCACGATATCCCGGCGCGAGGAGGTCTGGACGCTCTTCTTGACGGAGGGTGCGGCTTCCTCGCGAGCACTGTCGTACAGGTCCAGCACCAGGCGATCGCCGCGCTGCTCGTTGGCCCGGAGCACAAAGCTGCGCGGCTTGACCGGCGACTGCATATCCAGCACCACGCGCAGGTCGTCCCCGGCGCGCACCCCGCTGCGGATGCGGCGGATGGGCGTGTTTTCCAACGGTACGTCGGCGAGTTTCGCCCTGAGGGTGGTATCGCTGATATCCACCACGATGCGATCGGGATTGTTGAGTTGGATCAGCTTGTGGGACGCGGGGGCGCTGAGGTCGAAAACGATTCGGGTGTGGTCGGGGGCGCGCCAGAGCCGCACATCGCGTACGTCCAGTCCAAGGACCACGGGCGCATTGAGTACAAGCGCCAGTGCTATGCAGGTTATACCGGCCTTGCGGTGCCGGTACGGTATCCACCTGCCCGTCATTATGCTCCCGGTTCGCCTGTTGCTACAGATTCAGTTGGCAACTGCCTCAAGCATTCTACACCGCGTTCAGTCGATGCAGCAAAGCGCAAATGGCGGCCGTTCCCTGCCAGTTCGATGCAGATTTCCAGGTCAGCGGTGGGTAGGAATCCCCTGCCCCGCTCCGGCCACTCCAGCAGCACGATGCTGCTGCCGTCGAAATAGTCGCGTATGCCCATGAACTCGAGTTCCTCGGGGTCACCGAGCCGGTACAGGTCAAAGTGAAACAGTGTGATGTCACCCAGCTGGTAGGGTTCGACCAGGGTGTAGGTGGGGCTTTTCACCGCGCCGCGGTGGCCGAAGGCGCGCAACACGCCGCGGGCCAGGGTGGTCTTGCCCATGCCCAACTGGCCTTCCAGGAACACGATGGTTCCGGGTGCGAGCGCCTGCCCGAGCGACTCACCCAGCTCGACCATGGCCGCCTCGTCAGCGGCGAGGCAGTCCCTGCTGTCGAGTTCACTCATCCATCAGGCCGCGCAGGTACGGCATCAGGTCGGTGGCCAGCAGGCCGCGCATACCGGCTTCTGCTGCCAGGTCGGCCGCCACCGCGTGCAGGCAGACACCGAGACAGGCCGCGTCGCGAAGATTCATGCCCTGGGCCAGAAGGGCTACCAGGATGCCGCTCAGCACGTCGCCCATGCCGCCGCTGGCCATGCCGGGATTACCATAGGGACAGACATAGACGGCCTCGCCATCGCAGACCAGGGTGCCGGAGCCCTTCAGCAAGACCACGCCGCCGTAACGCGCCTGTATCGCGCTGACTGCAGCGAAGCGGTCTGACTGCACCGCGGCCGTATCGCTGTCGAGCAAGCGTGCCGCCTCACCGGGATGGGGCGTGAGAATCCAGTTGCCGCGCTGGGGCGGCTCGCCGGCACAGCGTCGCGCCAGCAGGTTCAGCGCATCGGCATCCACTACCAACGGCAACGAAGAATCCAGCGCGTTCTGCAGCATCTGTTCCGACCAGGCATTCTGGCCCAGGCCCGGACCCACCGCCGCCGCGGTGGCGCGCTCAAGCAGCGGTTCGAGTTCACCGCGGGCCTCGACACCGTGTGCCATGACTTCCGGACGGCGTGACAGCAGCGCCGGGACATGGATCGCCCGGGTAGCGGCCGACACCAGGCCAGCACCACAGCGGCCGGCGGCTTCCGCCGCCATCAGCGCTGCACCCGCCATACCCAGGTCGCCGCCGATTACCAGTGCGTGCCCGAAGCGACCCTTATGCGCGGTCTCTGTGAGCGGTGGCAGGGCATCGAGTTCCTGCTCCAGGTCGAGGCGAAAGGCGCTGGCGGGTTGTTGTTCGTAAACATCAGCGGGCACCGACAGGTCGGCAAAGTGCAGCTCGCCGCAGCAATCCGGCGCGTCCCCGGTCAGCAGGCCGCGCTTCTGGCCGATAAAACTGATGGTGGCATCTGCCTCCACGGCAACCCCCAGCCTTCGGCCGCTGTCACCGCACAGGCCGGAAGGAATGTCGATCGCCAGTACCGGCATGCCGGAGCCATTGATGGATTCGATAGCATCGCGGTAGTCGCCGCGTACCTCGCCGCTCAGCCCGGTGCCGAGCAGGGCATCAACGATGACGGAGTCATCCAGTGCGAGTTCGTCGCCGAATGCGGTGATGCAAACGCCGGCATCAAGAGCCGCCTGGCGAGCGGTCGCGGCATCGCCGCCGATCTTGTCGGCGTCGCCCACCTGGCAGACCGTCACAGGAATGGCGCGGTCAGCCGCCAGCGCCGCTACCACGAAACCGTCGCCGCCGTTGTTACCCGTGCCGCAGAAGATCACCAGCGGACACCCCACCGGCCAGGTGTCCTGGATCAGCTCGAAAGCGGCTCGCCCGGCGCGCGACATCAGTGTTATGCCGGGGATGCCGACATCTTCGATAGCGACCCGATCGAGTTCGCGGGTCTCGGCGGCGGTGTAGAGCTCTAGCGCTCGCAAGGGAAGGCTTACCTCTGGGTTCTTGGGGGCATCTTCCTTTACTCGCGGGAAGATAGTCGCCAAATTATACGCATGTCAGCAGGCGAGCAGTACATCGACCTGGCCGGGCGCATCCGTGAATGGGCGGCTGAGCTGGGCTTCCAGCAGTTGGGAATCACCGATGTGGACCTCGGTGAACACCCGGCCTACCTGCAGCGCTGGCTGGACGCCGGCTACCACGGTGAGATGGCCTACATGGAGCGCCACCGCGACCTCAGGGCCGAGCCCGAGGCGCTGGTGCCGGGTACCCTGCGGGTGCTATCCCTGCGCATGGACTACCTCACCGACGGTGCCGACCCGGTGCAAATCCTCGAGTCACCGGACAAGGCCTATATTTCCCGCTACACGCTGGGTCGCGACTACCACAAGCTGATTCGCAAGCGGCTGGCGCAGCTGGCAAAGCGCATCGAAGCCGAGGCCGGCGGCAGCCACCGCGCCTTCGTCGACAGCGCGCCGGTGCTGGAGCGAGCCATTGCCGAGCAGGCAGGCCTTGGCTGGATTGCCAAGAACACCATGCTGATCAACAGCCAGGCGGGGTCATGGTTTTTCCTCGGCGAGATCTACACCGACCTGCCGCTGCCAGTCGATGAGCCCCAGCAGGACAAACACTGCGGTAGCTGCCGGGCCTGCCTGGACATCTGCCCCACCGATGCCTTCGTGGGCCCGTTCGAACTGGACGCCCGGCGCTGCATCTCCTACCTGACCATCGAACACCCGGGCAGCATCGACGAGGCACTGCGGCCGCTGATGGGCAACCGGGTATTCGGCTGCGACGACTGCCAGCTGGTCTGCCCCTGGAACAAGTTTGCCGAGCATACCGCGGAGGACGACTTCACCCCGCGTCACCAGCTCGACGATCGCGAACTGGTGGAGCTGTTCCTGTGGGAGGAAGACGAATGGCTGGCCAACACCGAGGGCTCGGCGATTCGCCGCATCGGCTACGAACGCTGGCTGCGCAACCTGGCGGTGGCGCTGGGCAACGCGCCCGGCAGCGGAGCCGTGATCAGCGCATTGCAGAAGCGCTCGCTTTACCCGTCAGAGATGGTGCGCGAACACGTGGCATGGGCCCTGGCACGCCACATCGGCTGAGCCGGCGAGCCGCTCAACAGTTCAGGAAATGCTCGCGGTAGTAGCGCAGCTCCTCGATGGACTCGCGGATATCGTCCAGCGCCAGGTGCGTGCTTTCCTTGTTGAAGCCACCCGACAGCTCGGGCCGCCAGCGCTGCATGAGGATCTTCAGGGTGCTGACATCGAGGTTGCGGTAGTGGAAGTAGCGCTCCAGCTCGGGCATATGACGGGCCATGAAGCGCCGGTCCTGGCAGATGCTGTTGCCACACATGGGCGATGCGCCCTCGGGAACATACTCCTTGAGAAAATCGATGGTGCGGGCGCTGGCGCTGCGCTCGTCCTCGTCGCTGGCCTTGACCCGCTTCACCAGGCCTGACCGGGTGTGATGGGAAGTATTCCACTCATCCATCGCATCGAGGCGCTCGTCGGGCTGGTAAATCGCCAGCACCGGCCCTTCGGCCAGGGTGTTGAGTTCACTGTCGGTGACGATAGTGGCGATTTCAATGACCGCATCATTGTCCGGGTCCAGCCCGGTCATTTCCATATCGACCCAAATCAGGTTCTGGTCACTGAACATAGCGGCTGCATCCCACGATCTGTGCTGAGAGTTTAGCAAAAGGCCATGGCGCGGCTAATATGGCGACATGAGTAAGCGCAAGCTGACCCGCCGCCAGGCCTGGCGAGTCAGGAAAATCCAGGATGAGCGCCGCCAGCGCGCCGAAAACCGCGGCCAGGCCGCCGAGGAAGTGCTGACCAGCGGCGAGCTGGGCACAGAGCGTGACGGGCTGGTAATAGCGCACTACGGCACCCAGGTGCTGGTAGAGGCCGGCGACCTGCGCCAGCGCTGCCATCTGCGCGCCAACCTCGACAGCCTGGTGACCGGTGACACGGTGGCCTGGTGCCCGGGCGAACCGCTGGGCGTAGTGGTGGCGCGCCATGAGCGCGAGTCGGAACTGCTGCGTCCCGACCCCTACGGCAAGCTCAAGCCGGTGGCCGCCAACGTCGACCAGATCATCGTGGTAATCGCGCCATTGCCAGAGCCTCACGCCAACCTGGTGGACCGCTACCTGGTGGCCGCGGAGGCGGTCGATATTGAACCGCTGATCCTGCTCAACAAGTCAGACCTGCTGGCAGAAGACGGGGTGGACACCGAGGCCATCGCCGAGCTGCTGGCGCCCTACCCGCTGCTCGGCTACCGGGTGCTCGACGCCTCCTGTAAAAACCGCGACGGGCTCAATACGTTGATGAAAGCCCTGGAGGGGCATACCAGCGTGTTTGTTGGCCAGTCCGGCGTGGGCAAATCTTCCCTGGTCAATGCACTGCTCCCCGACGTGGACGCACGCGTCGGTGCCCTGTCGGAAGCCGGCGATAAGGGTACCCACACCACCACTACCGCGGAGCTGTTTCACCTGCCCAGCGGCGGTGCGCTGATCGACTCGCCGGGGATTCGCGAGTTCGGCCTGTGGCACATGGACCGGGCGCAGATTGAGCAGGGCTTCCGCGAGTTCCGGCCACTGCTGGGGCTGTGCAAATTCCGCGACTGCCGCCACCGGGAAGAGCCGGGCTGTGCGCTGCAGGCGGCGCTGCAGGCCGGTGAAATCAGCGAGCGCCGCATGGCGAGCTACCGCCACATGGTCAACGCGCTGGACGAGAACCCGGGCACCTGAGCTACACTGTCGCCCCCCCTGAGACCGCCGAGTAGCAAGAATGACTGAGGCTGCCCTCCCCCTGCTGATTGAACCCGAGGAATTCGCCGCCCAACGCGACGGCGTGGCATCACTGCTGCTGGTTGACGTAAGCAGCCCGGATGCCTATCGGGCCGGCCACATCCCGGGTGCCATCCACCTGCCGCCAGGGGTACTGCAGCACGGCGCACCGCCGGCGCCGGGACGCATTCCCGAGCAGGCGCGGCTGGATGAGATCTTCTCCTACCTGGGGCTAACACCGGACACCCATGTCGTTGCCTACGATGACGAGGGCGGCGGTTGGGCCGGCCGTTTGCTGTGGACCCTGGACGCCATCGGCCACCGCAACTACAGTTACCTGAACGGCGGAATCCACGCCTGGCGCGCCGCCGGCCTGCCGGAAGACACCGAGATCACCCAGCCGGATTCACAGCCGGTATCCGTAAAGCTGGACACCGGGCCGATTGCCGAGGTCGATGACATCCTGCCGCGGCTCGGGGATTCCAATTTCGCCATCTGGGACGCACGCTCCGCGGATGAACACAACGGCCTGCGTTCCGGCTCGGCGCGGGCGGGGCATATCCCCGGCGCCATCAACATCGACTGGCTGGAGCTGATCGACCGCGGCAACGCCATGCGCCTTGTCAACCTCGAGCAACTCAAGGACAGACTCGCCGGGCTCGGGCTCACCCCTGACAAGGACATCATCACCCACTGCCAGACCCACCACCGCTCCAGCCTCACCTGGCTGGCGATGAAGATCCTCGGCTATCCCTCGGTGAAGGGCTACCACGGCTCCTGGGGGGAATGGGGCAACCGCGACGACCTGCCGGTGGCCTGAGCCCATGGACCAGTTGTTCATCCTTCTGCAGCATCTCGCGCCCCAACACCTGTTGTCACGCTGCGTTGGCTGGCTGGCGCGTTCGGAAATCTCCTGGATCAAGGGCCCGTTCATCCGCCTGTTTGCCAGTCACTTCGAGGTCAATATGAGTGAGGCCGCAGAGCCGGACCTGGAGGCCTACGCGAACTTCAATGCCTTCTTTACCCGGGCACTGGCGGAAGGCGCGCGCCCACTGGCAACGGGTGAAGACGCTGTGCTGTGCCCCGCCGATGGCAGCGTCAGCCAGCTTGGCAGTATCGACAACGGCCGCATCTTCCAGGCCAAGGGCCACAGCTTCACCTGCAGCGAGTTGCTGGGCGACAGCGACCGCGCAAAGGAATTTGACGGCGGCAGCTTTGCCACCGTGTACCTCTCGCCGCGGGATTACCACCGCGTGCATATGCCGGTCGCCGGCGAACTCAGCGCCCAGACCTATATTCCCGGCGCCCTGTTTTCGGTCAACCAGGTCACCGCCGCCAACGTCGACCGACTGTTCGCACGTAACGAGCGCCTGGTCTGCTACTTCGATACCGACCATGGCCCCATGGCCATGGTGCTGGTGGGCGCCATGATCGTGGCCGGTATCCAGACGGTCTGGTCTGGTCAGGTGGCACCCCCACCGCGGGAGCCCCACACGGTCAACTACAAGCACGCCCCGGGCGGTATCGCCCTGACGCGCGGCGAAGAAATGGGCCGCTTTATGCTCGGCTCGACGGTCATCCTGCTGTTCCCCAAAAACACCGTCGAGTGGGAACCCAAGTTCACCGCTGAATCGCCCACTCGCATGGGTGAACGTCTGGGGACCCTCACTCTTAGTTAAGTGGTGCTTCGTAGTGGCGGGGCTGTAAGCGATAGAAGCTTTTCCAGACCCGCCGTGAACCCATCCATGGGGGCTTGGGCTCGCCATCCATGGCTCGCACAGTCTGGAAAAGCTTCTATCACTCACATCCCCTCTATCGAGTGATCACGACTGATTTGCTAGCAACCCACTGAATTATCTCGGGAAAGCTCCCGGCTCAGATCTTGCGATCAATCGCTGGGAGTTTGGAGTACTGCGACAGGAGGGGTGTGGGTGCAGTTGGGCATTTTCCAGACCGTCGGCGCCATGGATGGCGCCGTCGAGCCCCCATGGATGGGTTCACGGCGAGTCTGGAAAATGCCCTACTGCGGCCACGCCCCGAAACGCGAAGCGCGACCCAAAGAGCCTAGAGATTCTCCTCGGCAAATGCTGCCAGGCGTGACCGCTCGATGCCGTTGACGTGCATGATCCCGGCGTGGTCGAAGTTCTTGCACTTCTCGACCAGGTAGGTGAGACCGGAGGTCAGCGGCGAGATGTACTTGTTGTCGATCTGCGCCAGGTTGCCGAGCACCACGATCTTGGAGCCGGCACCGACCCGGGTGATCACAGACTTTAGCTGGAACTGGGTCAGGCCCTGGCTCTCGTCGACAATGATGTAGGCGTTGTTAAAGGAACGCCCGCGCATAAAGTTGAGCGACTTGAACTGGATGTTGGCGCGTTCCTTTACATAGTCGATGCTGCCGTGGCTGCACTCGTCGGCGCCGTGAAGGATTTCCAGGTTGTCATCGAAGGCCGCCAGCCAGGGGGCCATCTTCTCCTCTTCGGTACCCGGCAGGAAGCCGATGTCCTCGGCGATGGGCGGCGTGGAGCGCGCCACGATCAGCTTGTTGTATTTCTTCTGCTCGAGGATGGCGTGCAGGCCGTAAGCCAGCGCGATCAGGGTCTTCCCGGAGCCGGCCGGGCCGGTAAGCACGGTCATATCGACACTGTCGTCGTCGATCAGCTCCATGGCCATGGCCTGCTCGAGGTTGCGCGGCGACAGGCCCCAGAAGCGTCGGTTCATCAGGTTGTCGCGGCTGTCGCAACGCAGGTAAACGTAGTCGTTGTCGACGCGCTTCACATAGGCGAAGAACTCGTTGTCATCGAACAGGAACATGTTCGGGTAGGCCTGGGGCAACGCCTGGCGCGGTACCCGGTGCAGGGTGCGATCACCCTCGCGCAGGGTGTCGACCTCGGAGATGCCGGCCCAGAAGTCCCCTTCGATCTGCTCATAGCCCCTGGCCAGCAGGTCGATATCATCCAGCACCACGTCGCGACGGTAGTCCTCAACATGCTCTAGGCCGGAGCCCTTGGCCTTGAGGCGCATGTTGATGTCCTTGGTCACCAGGCATACGAAGGCATCCGGGTGCAGGGTTTGCAGCTTGAGAGCCACATTGATGATGCGGTTGTCGTTGGCCTGGTCCTGGGTGTCGTTGAGGAAGGGAATATCGCTTTCCTCGGACAGCAGCTGGTCGGGATAGATAGACAGC
>JASJBK010000134.1 GCA_030066555.1 Halieaceae bacterium | reverse complement strand
GAGGGATTCGAACCCTCGATACGCTATTAACGTATACTCCCTTAGCAGGGGAGCGCCTTCGACCACTCGGCCACTTCTCCGGAAGGGCGGCATCATACCAATAACCGCCTTCAAATCAATACTTTGGCGTTGTTATCTGCTCGCGTGCGGGACCATTCCACCCGTCATTCTTTTGATTGATTGGGCTTCTGGTCGTCTTCGTGCTGGATGCGGTTATAGATCTCTTCGCGGTGCACGGCGACATCTTTGGGGGCGTTTACCCCTAGTCGCACCTGGTTACCCTTCACCCCCAGCACTGTGACGGTAACGTTGTCGCCCACCATGAGCGTTTCCCCGATTCGGCGGGTGAGAATCAGCATGTCCTGGTACTCCTGTCCCTGTTAGCGGTACCACGGCCGCTCGGTGCAATGAGTCCGCACCGATTTACCAAGTATTGACGAGTTTATGGCAATTGCCAGTTATCAGACCTCAGCTTCGGCGGAAGATTCCTGGTCCAGGCCGAAGGCGGAGTGCAGCGCGCGCACGGCCAGTTCAATGAACTTCTCGTCAATAATGACGGAAATCTTGATTTCCGAGGTACTGATCATCTGGATGTTGATGCCCACCTCAGCCAGCGTCTTGAACATCTGGCTGGCCACACCGGCGTGGGAGCGCATCCCTACCCCCACCAGCGAAATCTTGGCGATCTTGTTGTCGGCGGTCACCTGACGCGCGCCCAGTTCTTCGGCCACCTGGCGGATAATCGCCTCAGCCTTGTCCATCTCATTGCGATGCACGGTGAAGGTAAAGTCGGTGCTGCCGTCCTCGGAGACGTTCTGCACGATCACATCCACCTCGATATTGGCCTCGCCCACCGGCCCGAGGATGCGATAGGCAACACCCGGGGTGTCGGGCACGCCCAGCACCGTGATCTTGGCTTCGTCGCGGTTGAAGGCAATGCCCGCGATGGTTGGGTTTTCCATGTCGCTCTCTTCCTCCAGTCGGATCAGGGTGCCTGGTCCGTCTTCGAAACTGTGCAGCACCCGCAGGGGCACGCTGTACTTGCCGGCAAATTCAACGGCGCGAATCTGCAATACCTTGGAGCCCATGCTGGCCATTTCCAGCATCTCCTCGAAGGTAATGGTGTCGAGGCGCCGGGCGCCGTCGACCATGCGCGGGTCCGTGGTGTAGACACCGTCAACGTCCGTGTAGATCTGGCACTCGTCGGCCTTCAGCGCCGCCGCCAGTGCCACCGCGGTAGTGTCGGAGCCGCCACGCCCGAGGGTGGTGATGTTGCCGTCCTCATCCACGCCCTGGAAACCGGCCACTACCAGTACGTAGCCAGCGTCGATATCGGCGTGCAGGCGGGCGTCGTCGATCTCACGAATGCGCGCCTTGGTGTGGGCGTCGTCGGTAAGAATGCGCACCTGGCTGCCGTTGTAGGACTTGGCTTTGACGCCGCGCTTGTTGAGCGCCATGGCCAGCAGTGCGGTGGTGACCTGCTCGCCGGTAGACACCAGCACGTCCATTTCCCGTGGCAGCGGCTGCTCCTGTACCTCGTGGGCAAGGCCGATGAGGCGATTGGTTTCCCCGGCCATGGCTGATACCACCACCACCAGCCCGTGGCCATCGCGACGGAAGTGCGCGACCTTGTCGGCCACCTGCTCGATCTTCTCGACGGTACCCACCGAGGTACCGCCGAACTTCTGTACCAGCAGGCTCATGCGAGTTGGTCCTGCACCCACTCCGGAACCGCATCGAGAGCACCCGCCAGGGCGCCGACATCGGAGCCACCGCCCTGGGCCATATCCGGGCGACCGCCGCCCTTGCCACCCAGGCGGCCGGCAAATTCCTTCATCAGGTCACCGGCGCGTACCTTGTCGGTCAGGTCCTTGGTGACACCCGCAGTCAGGGCGATTTTGTCGCCCTCTACCGCGGCCAGCAGGATCACGCCGCTGCCCAGCTTGTTCTTGAGCTGGTCGACGGTGTCGCGCAGGGATTTCGGGTCGGCACCGTCCAGGGAGGCCGCCAGCACCCTGGCACCGCTTACCTCCACGGCCTGGCTGGCGAGATCGCCGCCGGCGGAAGATGCCAGTTTCTGCTTGAGCTGCTTGATTTCCTTCTCCAGCTCGCGGTTGGCAGTGCGCAGGGCGCCGACCTTGTCCACCACGGTCGCGGTGTCGCCTTTTACCAGCTCACCGATCTGGGCGAGCTTGTCTTCGGCGGCATCGAAGGCGGCGATGGCGGCAGCACCGGTCACCGCTTCCACCCGGCGTACGCCGGCCGAGATTCCGGATTCCGAGGTAATGCGCATAAGGCCGATGTCGCCGGTGCGCTCCACATGGGTGCCGCCGCACAGTTCTACCGAGAAGTCACCGCCCATGTTGAGAACGCGCACTTCCTCGCCGTATTTCTCACCGAACAGGGCCATGGCGCCCGCCTCCATGGCGGCGTCCATGCCCATCAGCCGGGTGGTGACCTCGCTGTTGGCGCGGATCTGGTCATTGACCATGTCTTCAATCGCCTTCAGCTCCTCGCGGCTCACCGCCTGCGGGTTGCTGAAGTCAAAGCGCAGCCGCTGGGAGTCCACCAGGCTGCCTTTCTGCTGTACGTGATCACCCAGCACCTCGCGCAGGGCGGCGTGCAGCAGGTGGGTAGCCGAGTGATTAAGCGCGGTGGCCTGGCGTACGCCGGCGTCGACGGTGGCATCGAGGCTGTCACCGACGCGCACTTGCCCCGATAGCACCACGCCATGGTGCAGGTGCTGGTCGCTGCCCTTGGTGGTGTCACGCACCTCAAAGCGGGCGTCGCCGCTGTCCAGGTAACCGGAGTCACCCACCTGGCCGCCGGACTCGCCGTAGAACGGCGTGCGATCGAGGACGATCACGCCCTCCTCGCCTTCGGCAATGGCGTCTGCCATCTCGCCGTGCTTGACGATGGCAGTTACGGTACCGCTGCCCTGAGTGCCCTCGTAACCGGTGAACTCGGTGTGGCCGTCGAGCTTCAGCACGTCGTTGTAGTCAAACGCAAACGTGCCGGCATCCTGGGAGCGTTTGCGCTGCTCCTCCATGGCGGCCTTGTAGCCTTCCATGTCCAGGCTCAGCTCACGTTCGCGGGCAATATCGTTGGTCAGGTCCACCGGGAAGCCGTAGGTGTCGTAGAGACGGAACACCACTTCGCCGGGAATCACGCTGCCGTCGAGTTCTGCCAGCGCTTCCTCGAGAATGGCCATGCCGTTGTCGAGGGTGCGGGCGAACTGTTCTTCCTCGGCCAGCAGGGCCTGCTCGATGCGCGACTGGCCCTCGCGCAGTTCCGGGTAGGCCTCGCCCATCTGGTCAACCAGCGTGGCCACCAGCTTGTGGAAGAACGGACCCTGGGCGCCCAGCTTGTTGCCGTGGCGGACGGCGCGGCGAATGATGCGGCGCAGCACATAGCCGCGGCCCTCATTACTGGGCAGCACGCCATCGCAGACCAGGAAGGAACAGGAGCGAATGTGGTCGGCAATCACCCGCAGGGAGGCATGTTCGGTGGAGTCCCGGCCCAGCAGCTTCGCCGCCGCGTCCAGGATGGCCTGGAACAGGTCGATCTCGTAGTTGGAGTGCACGCCCTGCATCACCGCGGCAATGCGCTCAAGGCCCATGCCGGTATCCACCGAGGGCGCGGGCAGCGGCTCGCGGCTGCCATCGGCGGACTGGTTGTACTGCATGAACACCAGGTTCCAGATTTCCACATAGCGGTCGAGGTCTTCACCCTCACTGCCCGGCGGGCCACCTGGAACGTCTTCACCGTGGTCGTAGAAAATCTCGGTGCAGGGACCACAGGGGCCGGTGTCACCCATCTGCCAGAAGTTGTCTTCGTCCAGCCGGGAGAAGCGCTCCTTGCTGACGCCGATGTCGTTAAACCAGATCTCAGCCGCCTCGTCGTCGCTGACATGCACGGTGACCCACAGGCGATCTTCGGGCAGGCCCATTTCTTTGGTCAGGAAATCCCAGGCAAATCGAATGGCGTCGCGCTTGAAGTAGTCACCGAAGCTGAAGTTGCCCAGCATCTCGAAAAACGTGTGGTGGCGTGCCGTGTAGCCGACGTTTTCCAGGTCATTGTGCTTGCCGCCGGCTCGCACGCAGCGCTGGCTGGAGGTGGCGCGGTTATAGTCGCGGTGGTCGGCGCCCAGGAACACGTCCTTGAACTGGTTCATGCCTGCGTTGGTAAACAGCAGCGTCGGGTCGTCCTGCGGTACCAGCGTAGAACTGTCCACGCGGGTATGTTGCTGGCGCTCGAAGTAGGCGAGGAAAGCCTCGCGGATGTCTGAACTCTTCATGGCTTTCTATGACTCTCTGCTAGCCCTGAATGCCGCGGGCCAGGGTCGCTTCGTCGAACTCGCGTCCCGCCAGGATATGCAGATGCAGGTGAAAGACGGTCTGGCCGCTCCCCGCTCCATTGTTGACCACCAGCCGGAAAGCGTCACTGATGCCGAGCTGACGGGTTATCTTGCCGACTGCCAGCATCAGGTGTCCCAGCAAGGCCTGGTCTTCATCAGCGGCATCACTCAGCTTGGCGATAGGCTTGCGGGGAATTACCAGCACGTGTACCGGTGCCTGCGGGTGAATGTCATTGATCGCCACGCAGTGCTCGTCCTCGTAAACGAACTCGGTGGGGATTTCACCGCGAGTGATCTTGCCGAAGATTGTGTCTTCCATGGGTCCTTTTGGCCTGCGTATTGGGTTTGTCCGGGCAGCTCAGTCAGTGCGACTTAGCCCAGCTTCTCGTCCGCCGTGAGCTGGCGCGCCTCGTCTTCCAGCATTACCGGAATCCCGTCGCGAATCGGGTAAGCCAGGCCACTGGCCTTGCATACCAGCTCCTGCTTGTCGCTGTCGTACTCCAGCGGCGCCTTGCTCACCGGGCATACCAGGATGCTGAGCAGCTTCTTGTCGATGGTTCCGGTCATGACGACTCTCTTGAAAACGGGCGCGCATTATACGCCACATGCGGCGCCGGGCGGTACCGTCCGCAGGCGCTGTCTGGTTGGGCTCAGGGCTGTCTACAAGCTCACGGCTGTCTACAAGCTCACGGCTGTCTATTGCGCGGTGAGCACATCCTGCATGGGCGGGACCAGCAGCTCGGGGTCGACCCGGCGGTTGCGCCAGTTCATGCGCCAGTCCAGGTGCGGGCCGGTGGCGCGGCCGGTGCTGCCCACCTTGCCGATCACATCGCCGGGCTCGACTCGCTGCCCCACTTCCACGGTGACCTCGCTGAGGTGCAGGAAGGAAGAACTTACGTCCATGCCATGGTCGACGATGATAGTACCGCCGCTGTAGAAAAGATCCGGCTCTGCCAGGGTGACAACGCCTGGCGCTGGCGTGGTAATGGGCGTGCCAGTGGGCACCGCTACATCAACCCCAAAATGCGGGCGGCCGGGCGTGCCATTGTATACCCGTTGCGAACCATAAACTCCGCTGATGCGGCCGGTCACCGGCCAGGCAAAGCCACCGGCGAAGTCAGTGGCTTCACTACTCTGCTTGCGTGCCTTTGACACCTTTGCCGCCTCACGGCGAATGCGCTCCAGGTCTTTCGGGTCCGGCGTCACCGTGCGCTGCGGAACGCCCTCGATGCGCTGGATACGGTATTCGCGGCCGGCGATATCGAACGTGAGCTGGCACTCTTCATCCCCCGACACCGTCAGGGTGCGACCGCCTGTCTCATCGCGGCCAATGCCCAGCACGAAAATGCCCTGCTCTGAGACCGCCAGCGCCTCATCGCCCAGCAATACCTGGCTGCCCGGCGCCACCTGGCCCCACAGCAGCGCACCCTGTCGCACATCGCCGGATAGCTCGACGCAGGCATGGGCAGGCAGCGCCAGCAGGAGCAGAAGGCATCGGCAGAGGCTTTGCATTATCATCGCGGCAGGAACAACCTTGAACACTTAAGACCCGTAACATAACCAAATGGGACGCTACCGACCACCCCGCAAGCGCGGCTCACGCTATATCACCCCTGAAGGTGAGGCGGCCCTGCGCGCCGAGCTACACCAGCTCTGGAAAGTGGAGCGGCCGCAGGTCACCTCTGCGGTACACGAGGCCGCCAAGAACGGCGACCGCTCGGAAAACGGCGACTACATCTACGGCAAGAAACGGCTCCGGGAAATCGACAGTCGGGTGCGTTTCCTGAACAAGCGCCTGGAAGAACTGCAGGTCGTGGACCGGGCGCCGGACGACCAGGACAAGGTGTACTTCGGCGCCTGGGTGACCCTGGAAGACGACGACGGCGAGGAACAGCGCTATCGCATCGTCGGCCCCGACGAATTCGATCTCAAGTCCGGCAAGCTCAGCATGGACTCACCGATGGCGCGCTCGCTGCTGGGCAAGCGCCTGGACGACGAGGTCACGGTGCGCAGCCCGAGCGGCGAGCAACGTTTCTACATTACGGAAATCAGCTACTAGGTTCCGTCATTCCCGCGCAGGCGGAGGCCCGCGTAGGGGAATCCAGCGACTCCCAAGTCAGCAAAACCGTCATTCCCGCACAGGCGGGAATCCAATGACTCCTAGTCTGACAAACCGTCATTCCCGCGCAGGCGGGAATCCAGTTAGCCAAAATCCGAGCAAGCTGGATCCCCGCCTGCGCGGGGATGACGCTTGGCTCGCGGGGATGACGCATGGCTCGCGGGGATGACGGGATGTTGCTACCTGGCAAACACCAGCTGCGCCGTGACCGGCACCTGGGTGGCGATATTCTGCAGGCCGGCGATCTCCCGCAGTCGCTCGACACCGGCGGTCAGCTCAAAATCAGCTGCACTCACCACCAGCGGTTGCACGGTGCTGACGTGAATCTCGCCGCCTAACCTGGCCACAGTCACGGCGCTGGTGTAGGTCTTGCTGCTGCCGTGCAGGTCGAGGGTGAAGTTCACGTCCATGGTGGTGTAGTCACCGCTCTGAAGTGCCATCACCTTGTCCATATCCACTGCCGCAGTGAGGGTGGCCTTCGGGTACAGCTCGGTCTCGAACAGCATCTTCTGCATGCGCTCGTTGCGGATCGGAATCATGGTTTCCACATCCACCAGCGGGATGGTGACACTCACCGCACCGTCTTCGATGCCGCCGCTCAGCGACTTGAAGTGGTGCACTTCGGCGATGGCGGCGTTCTTCACCGAGATAAAGCGGATATCGGATTTCGCCCCCACCAGCGCATGGTCTGCCAGTGCCGGTACGCTTATCAGTGTGGCCAGCAGTGCCGCCATCAGATGCCTGGAATTCATGTGCTTGTCTCCTGAGTGTTTATCGAGGTGAAAGGATAGCGAATGCCCAACCTTGCCGCGTGAGTGGCTGCAGGCGCGCAGTGAGTTCCTGCAGATAGGCGGGCAGCGACGCCGGGCGCCGGAACGCTTTACCCGGCGCCAATACAAAGGCCTTAGCATCGTGTTCGCGGCCGCCGCGCCAGAACTTTACCCTTGGCTGCTTGCGCAGGTTCTTGACCCAGAACGAGCGCTCACCGCGCACAGTGGCAACCAGGATGTGCGGCCCCAGCTTCGTCGCTACCAGCGGCGTGCGCCGGGCCTGGCCGCTCTTGAAACCAATGCTCTCCAGCACGATCAGCCCCGCGGGCAACAGCCGTGGTGAGCCGATGCCGCAGCGCACGGCAGGTTCTACCACCGAGTTGAGGCGGCGGAAAAATTCGCGTTCAAATGATGCCGGCAGTGCCAGGTCCATAATTGCTTCCTGTTGAGGGTATGCGTGGGTGAGTGCTATCGCCCGGTCGGCAAATCGCCTACCATCGGCGCTCACCCAGAGTACCCTATGTACGATTCAGACGCTGAGCGAGATTACCACCGGCGCGTGCAGGAGCGCCTGCCCCGCAACTTTGCCGTGCACCTGGTGCACGGCCTGCTCGGACAAACCGGTTTCCGCCTGGTCAGCACCCCCACCTTCGTTCCCGCCTATATCCTGCTGCTGTCCGGCGGTTCGGATATCGCCGTGGGGCTGGCCCTCTCATTGGCAGCATTCGGTGCAGCGATCACCCCCCTGTTCAGCGCCAGCCTGATCGGCCACCGCCGCAGGGTGCTGCCGGTGGGCTTCTGGACCGGTGGTGCCATGCGCGTGGCAGTGCTGTGCCTGGCACTCGCCGGGATACTGCTCGAAGGCCAGGCCGCGTTGCTGGCCGCCCTTGCCGCCATGGCCCTGTTCGGGCTGTTTGCCGGCATGCAGACGGTGGTATTCCAGACTCTGTTGTCAAAGGTCATTCCGGTCAACTACCGGGGCCGGCTGATGGGGCTCAGGAACTTCCTCGCCAGCCTCACCACCGTCGGTGTGGCCTGGGTAGGCGGTAACTACCTGGTGGGCACGCCGCCGACCCCTGGGGGCTACGGTGCGGTATTCCTGCTGGCCTTTGTGCTTACCACCATCGGCCTGCTGGTGCTAACAATGGTGCAGGAACCGGAACCGCCCACGGTGGCAGACAAGCGCAGCTTCATGCAGTACCTGCGTGAGATGCCCGCCTTCCTGCGCGCAGAACCGGCCTTTGCACGCTTCGTGGCGGCGCGTGCCCTGTCCACCCTCGGCCGCATGGCGCTGCCCTTTTATATCCTCTTTGCCGGCGAGAGCATCGGCCTGTCCGGGGAAACCCTCGCCAGCCTCACCGTGGCCTTCACCATCGCTGCGACGTTGGCCAACCTGTTCTGGGGCTGGCTGTCGGACCGCCATGGCTTTCGGCTATGCATGCTGCTGTCCATCGTCATGTGGATAGTGTCCACCCTGGTGCTGCTGATCAGCACCGACTACTGGGTAGTAGTGTTGGTGTTCGCTGCCATCGGCGCCTCCCAGGAAGGCTTTCGGCTGGGTTCGATCAGCCTGCCCATGGAGTTCGGTAACCGCGAACACACCTCCCTGCGGCTCGCCATTGCCAACACCGTCAGCGAAGGCGCGGGCAGTATCGCCCCGCTGATCGGCGGCCTGGTGGCGGCGGCCCTGGGCTACGGCGCGGTGTTCCTGGGTGCCAGCGCCCTGCTGACGGTGGGCCTGCTGGTGCTGCTGACCGTCAAGGAGCCCCGCTTAAACCGCTGACTGGCGGCTGCCCGTCGCGCAGGCTACCTTGAGGGAACATGCTGCAAGGAGCCACCCATGGAAAAGGTCACCGGTATTGGCGGTATGTTCTTCCGGGCACAAGACCCGAAGGCACTGGCCGCCTGGTACGAGGAGCACCTGGGTATTTCGCGCGTACCCACCGATTACGATACACAGCCGTGGATGCAGGACGCGGGGCCGACGGTGTTTGCACCCTTCTCATCAAACACCGACTACTTCGGCCGCAAGGAGCAGGCCTGGATGATCAACTTCCGGGTCAATGATCTCGACGCCATGGCCGCCCAACTCGAGGCCGCCGGCATCAAGGTAGAGCGAGACCTGGAGGAATACCCCAATGGGCGCTTCGCGCGGGTCTACGACCCGGAAGGCAACCCCATTGAGCTGTGGGAGCCCGCCGCCCCGAGATAGAGTACCGACGCGTTCTCTAGCTGGCTGTGTTGATCAGCGGTCGCCTAACCAGTCCAGAAGCTGCTGCATAACCTGCAGATCGCTGAGTAAATCGAAGTGGTGCTTGCGGAAGAAGACCCGGAAACGCTCCGGGTCGATGTTAAGGCTTCGCAGAGTGTCCTTATGCACGCCCGATGCACTGTCCAGGCGCACCAGCAGGTCCCCCAAAATCGTGCTGGAGACATCACGCCGGCTCTCGCCGACCGCAGCCGCTGCAAAGAAGTAATCCACACCCGGCAGCAGCGGTACCGGCACACGATTATCCGGCAGCGGAGCATCGGGATCTCGGCCCAGCCAGTCTTCATCCAGCAGGTTGCCGTGACGCAAGTCCTTGATCCCGGCACTACGCTGTTTACCAAACAGCAGCGGTTCCGCGTAGGGGATGCGTTGCAAGGCCAGGTCCAGCGCGTGTCCCGCCTTCTCCAGCGGGGCGCCGTGGTGAGGAGATCCAAGGCAGACCACGCGCTGCAGGTCTGACACCCAGGCCATCTTCGCTTGCTCGGCATACCAGCAGGCGCTGCGAATGACCAGGCCGCCCATACTGTGGCCCACCAGTGACAGGGATTCCACCGGCACCGGCCAGCGGCTGCAAAGCTCATTCAGCAGTTCCGCGAGCTGCTGGCCGTTGGTGCTGATATGGCGGCCGGTGTTGTAACGCAGGTAGAGCGGACACAGGCCCAACTCCTCCTCCATTGCGTTGCCGATACCGGCGGCCGGCGACTGCCAGCTCAGCTCGGACAGCCCCAGACCATGCATGAACACCACCAGCCTTGGGCTCGCCAACGAGCGCGGCATGTCAGGCGCATCGAGTACCAGCTCCCTGCCGTCGTGCCGCAAGGTCATGGGCAACGCCAGGGGGTTGCCTTCTGCCTCCAGGTAGTCGCCGATTGCGCCGTTCAACGCTGACACAGCACGAATCTCTGCGCCTCGACTCCCGGCATCATCGATGCTGTGTGGCACCAGGCCGTAGCCGGAATCCACGATGTCTCGCAACAGCCCGTTCACACCGCGAATGCTGGCGTATACCGAGGAGGCAATCAGCCCATGCGCACCAGGCCGCCCCCATAGCCCCGGCAGCGGCGGCGCAGCTATGGCTTCGTGCATGCGCTCCACGCGGGTGGTAAGTCCCTCGACCGCGTCGAAGACCAGGCGGGAACCCCCGCGCAGGGTCGGCACAGAGATGCTCATAACAACCCCTCTCGATGATTGGCAGCGTTTCCTAGACTGCGCCTCAATCGCCGTACTCGCAAGCGCCAAATCAGCCTTTTACCCGGCTGCTACCGGGCTAACCGGTGGGCATCAGTCCAGGATGGACGAATAGATGATGGACTGCAGCTGACCCCGGAAATCGAAGGTGCCCGACGGAATCAGCTGGGTCATGAAAATCACTACCAGGTCTTCCACCGGGTCCACCCAGAACAGCGTGCTGGCCAGTCCGCCCCAGTTGAACTCGCCCACCGAGCCTAGAGTGCCGTTGGCCACGGGGTCCAACCGTGAGGCAAAGCCCAGCCCGAAGCCGATGCCGTCGTAGCTGGTCTCGCTGAAGCTGCCCCGGGCCCAGCCGGCGAGATCGCCACCGTCCGGCAGGTGGTTGGCGGTCATCATCGCCAGCGTACGTGAGCCGAGAATGCGCGCGCCATCCAGCTCGCCACCATTGCGCAGCATGCTGCAGAAGCGGTAGTAATCCGCCATGGTGGAGACCAGGCCACCGCCGCCGCTGAAGAAGCTGCGGTCCCGATAGGCGCTGGCCCGGGCGTCGTCTTCCAGGCCGATCGATTTGTCGAGGTTGCGCTGGTAGCAGGAGGCGAAGCGCTCGACCTTGTCCTCGGCAATATTGAAGGAGGTGTCATGCATGCCCAGTGGCTCGAAGATATGTTCGCGCAGGTAGTCATCAAAGTTCTGCCCTGATAGCACTTCCACCAGGTAGCCCAGCACGTCGGTGGCCACCGAGTAATTCCACTCCGTGCCGGGTTCGAACTCCAGGGGTAGCGTGGCCAGGTCTTCGATCATGTTGCCCAGAGTGTAGCCGGGGCGCTGAACCCCAATACCCGCCTTGCGATAGCCGTGGTCGACGTTGGTGGCGCGCAGGAACCCGTAGGTCAGCCCGGACATATGGGTGAACAACTGGCGCACGGTCATGGGCGCCTGGCAGGCTTCCGTCTGGTACAGCGGCCAGCTCCCGCCCTTGTAGATACGCAGGTTGCGCCACTCGGGAATAAAGCGATGCACCGGGTCATTGAGGTGGAACAGGCCGCGCTCGTAGAGCTGCATCAACGCCACCGAAGTGATCGGCTTGGTCATGGAGTAAATGCGGAAGATGGTGTCTTCTTCCACCGGCAGGTCACGCTCGAGGTCGCGCCTGCCCTCTTTCTCCATGTAGCAGACCTGCCCGCGCCGGGCGACCAGGGTCAGGCTGCCGGGGATCTTGCCGGGCTCGATGTAACGACCGCGCAGGTGCTCACCGATGCGCGCCAGGCGCTCGCCACACATGCCGACCTCGGCAGGATCTACCCGTTTCATACTGTCTCCTTAAGGAATGAATTCAATGGTGGGAATGCAGGTGTTTACGAAATGCCGGCAGGACCTCGTCTTCGAACCAGGGGTTGCGCCTCAGCCACAGCTGGTTGCGCGGCGACGGGTGCGGCATCACCCAGTATTTCGGTGCCCAGGTCTCCCAGTGACGCACCCGCTCCGTCAGGCTGCTCCTGGCATCCAGCGGACCACTCCAGTCAAG
>JASJBK010000133.1 GCA_030066555.1 Halieaceae bacterium | reverse complement strand
GGGCGTGTACATCGCCCAGTTCGCCAGGTCCGGCTGCCAGTCCCAGGCCATCTGGTAGGTCTCTTCCAGCGTCTCGGCGGTCTCGTTGTCGAGGCCGACGATGAACTGGGCCTCGACGAAGATATCCGCCTCACGCAGAAGCCGGATCGCCGTCTTGTTCTCGTCGACCTTGGTTTCCTTGTTGAAGCGGTCGAGCTTCATCTGCGCCGCCGCCTCGGTGCCCAAAGACACATGCACCAGCCCCGCCTCGCGGTAGAACTTCAGCAGCTCCCGGTCGCGGTAGATGTCGGTGACGCGCGTGTTGATCCCCCACTGCACCCGCCTGGGCAGGTCGCGCGCGATCAGTTCTTCGCAAAACTGGATGAACTTCTTGCGGTTGATGGTGGGTTCCTCGTCGGCGAGGATGAAGAAGCCGACGCCGTGGTTCTCCACCAGGTCCTCGATCTCGTCCACGACCTTGATCGGGTCGCGCACGCGGTAATCGCGCCAGAACTTCCACTGGCTGCAGAACGAGCAGGTGAACGGACAGCCCCGCGCCATGTTCGGGATCGCCACCTTCACGCCCAGCGGGATGTAGATGTACTTGTCCCACTCCAAGAGATCCCAGTCCGGCTGGATCCCGTCGAGGTCCTTCACGGTGCTCGCCGCCTGCGTCGCCACGAATTGCTCGCCATCGCGATAGGCCAGCCCATGCACTTTCTTGCGGTCGGCGGGCCAGCGGCCCTCGGCGACACAGCGAATGAGGTTGACGATGATCTCCTCGCCCTCGCCGCGCACGATGACATCGACCCAGGGCGCCTCGCTCAGCACCTGCTTGTACATGAAGGTGGCGTGGATGCCGCCCAGCACCCGCAGGGCATCCGGGCAGTGCTCTTTGGACAGCTCCAGGATGCGCTCCGCGGCATAAATAGATGGGGTAATGGCGGTGACGCCGACGATGTCGGGCTGCAGTTCACGCAGCTTCCCGGCAATCTCCTCGTCTGCCAGGTCGTTGGTCATGGCGTCGACGAAGTGGATATCGGTGTAGCCGGCAGCCTTGAGGGGCCCCGCCAGGTAGGCGACCCAGGCAGGGGGCCAGTTGCCGGCGATTTCGGCACCGCCGGAGCGGTAGTTCGGGTGTATCAACAGGATGCGCATGGGTTGCCCTCAGCGGAGGTGTAAACCCTATTTAACACATATAGTGTCTAATATAGTTGACAAATGTCAAGGTAAACCGTGTGGGATTGTTCCGGCCTATACTCAAGTGACGGCACCGGGGAGGGCGCTTTATGGCTAAAACAGTGGATGCTTACCTCACAGACCACGCGGAATGGGGTGATGGACTGACGGCTTTGCGCGAGTTGCTGCTGGATACTGGCCTCGAGGAAGCCGTGAAGTGGGGTGCGCCCGCCTACCTGCTTGAGGGCAGGAATGTGGTGCAGCTGGCGGCCTTCAAGGGCTATTTCGGCCTCTGGTTCCAGCAGGGTGCGCTGCTGAAGGACCCGCTGGGTTGCCTGGTCAACGCCCAGGAGGGCAAGACCCAGGCCCTGCGACAGTGGCGTTTCAGCAGCGCAGAAGAGCTGGACCTGGCCCAGGTGCGCCGCTATGTGGACGAGGCGATTGCTAACGAAAAGGCCGGCAAGAAGGTGGCGCCGGCTGCCCCGAAAGCCTTGCAGGTACCTGCCGAACTGGAAACAGCGATGGCAGCCGACAAGACGCTGGCAGCGGCATTTGCTGCCCTGACGCCAGGCCGCCAGCGGGAATACGCGGAACATATCGGTTCCGCCAAGCGGGAAGCCACCCGCCAGGGCAGGTTGGAGAAGGCCATCCCGATGATCCGGGACGGCCTGGGCCTGAACGACAAGTACCGCTGCTAGAAAGGCCCCGCTAGTTGGAACCGGCCGCCGCTTGCGCCTGCGGTGCGGTCTGCGGCCCGCGAATCACGCCGCCGGGGGTGGGGCCCTGCATATCGCCGTTGCGGAAGGTGACCTGGCCCGATTTGATGGTGAACTCGTAGCCCTCGGCCTTCTGCAGCAGGCGCTTGCCGCCGGCGGGCAGGTCGAAGGCCAGCCAGGGCTTGCCGAGCTTGAGCTTGTCCATGTCGATGACGTTGATGTCCGCCAGGTAGCCCTCGGCCAGCAGGCCGCGGTCTTCGAGGCCGTAGAGCAGGGCGGTGTCGCGGCACTGGCGCTTGATGGCCTGGGCCAGGGTCAGGTTGCCCTTGGCCCGGTCGCGCACCCAGTACTCCAGCATGAAGGTCGGTGACGCCGCGTCGCAGATGGTGCCGCAGTGGGCGCCGCCGTCTGACAGGGAGTTCACACAGTCATCGGAGCGCTGCAGGTCTTCGAGGAAGTCGAGATTGCCGTCCTTGTAGTTGAGGACGGGGAAGTAGATAAAGCCGGTACCCTCGTCGCGCATCAGCACATCGTAGGCGTATTCGGCGCCGGATACGTCGTTACGTTCGGCACCCGCCTGCAGGGTTTCCTCGGCGGTCGGCTCGTACTGGAAGCCGTCACCCATTTCGTACAGCAGGTTCCAGGCGGTGGTGGCGATTTCTGCGAGGAAGCGTATATCGCTGTCGGGATACTCGCTCTCTTCGGCTACCACCCGGGCCTTGAACTCCGGGTCCTTGAGCTTCGCCAGCTGCTCTTCCCAGGGCAGGTGCTGTATGGCCAGCCATGAGGGTTTGAACGAGAAGGGATGGAAGGTCGCCTGCCAGCCCATAAGAATGCCGTTACCACGCAGGGCAATCTGGGCAACGATATTGGCGCCCTTGTCGTTCTGGGCACGCATCTCTGCGATCTGGTCTTCAAGCGGCAGCTGCTTGAGCGGCGATTGCAGGGCGGCAAAAGTGACCGGCAGGCCGGTCTCCCGGGAGAGGTCCCCCATCCACTCGAATTCCTTCCACTCCTTATTGAGGTCGCTGGCCATTTCGAACACGCCAAAGCCGGTGCGGCCCATGGCGCGACCGATGCCGATCAGCTCTTCCTTGGTAGCGGTGGTGCCGGGCACCAGTTCACCGTCCACCGACTTGTGGAGGATGGTGCGCGAGGTAGAGAAGCCCAGCGCGCCCGCGTTCAGCCCCTCTTCGACAATCTGTGACATGGCGGCGATGTCGGTCTCGGTGGGCTCTTCCTTGCGCTCTTCGCGCTCGCCCATCACATAGGCGCGCACTGCGCCGTGGGGCACGTGGGTGCCGACGTCTACCGTGCGCGGCATTTTCTCCAGCGCGTCCATGTATTCCGGGAAGCTCTCCCAGTTCCACTGGATACCCTCGGCCAGGGCGCTGCCGGGGATGTCTTCCACGCCTTCCATCAGGCCGATCAGCCAGTCGTGCTTGTCGGGCTTGGCGGGGGCAAAGCCTACCCCGCAGTTGCCCATCACCACGGTGGTAACACCGTGCCAGGAGGAGGGCGCCATCTCCGGGTCCCAGGTGGCCTGGCCGTCGTAGTGGGTATGGATGTCAACAAACCCAGGCGCGACTACCTTGCCCGAGGCATCGATTTCCTGTTTGCCGGCGGGCAGGTCGGGGCCAATGGCGGTGATGATGTCGCCGTCAATCGCTACATCGGCAATCACCGGGTCTGCGCCGGTGCCGTCGACAATGGTGCCGCCGCGAATTACCAGGTCATGCATGGGGTATCCCTCCAATAATTTCCGCAGGAAAGACTAGCACAAGGAGGTTGGTAGGGCGGTGGTGAAGAGTGGTCTGAAGTATGTCAATTCAGGCCAACTCACGCCTGTCAGTCATGCAGGTAACGCTCCCGCAGGATCGCGAGCTTGTCTTCATCGAGGTTAAGGGCGGTTTCGAAAAAGTGTTCCTTCGAGTCGTAGCGCTTGCGGATCTCTTCAAAGCAGGCGGCAATATATTCCGGGCGCACCTGCAGCAGCGGCTCGAGCACCTCCCTGGGCACAGGTTCGCCGGACTGGTCGGCGACCACCTGGGACAGCTGCTCGATGTTCTCTTCCAGCGCGAGGTACTTGTTGGTCAGCAGGTAGTCCTCGACGATGCGATCCTCCTCGACTCCGAGTACGTCGAGAATCAGCGCGGCCCCGAAGCCGGTGCGATCCTTGCCCGAGGCGCAGTGAATGAGTATCTGTTGATCCTCCAATAACAGCAGGCGAAACATCTCCGCATACTGGGGCATCTGGTGGCTGACCAACTCCCGGTTGATTTCCTGCATCAGTTTGGCGGAGTCATCGACGGCGATCACCCCGGATTGAAGTTCGTCGAGGAAACTCTTCAAACTCCCCGGCGTGACAGGCAGGCTGGCGTGCTGCGAGGGGTGCCCGAGGCTGAGGCGCGAGGGCTCCAGTTCCTGCTCCAGCAGCTGCCGGAAATCGCAGACCAGGGTGATACCGAGGCGATGAACGCGTTGCAGGTCGGCATCGGATAAATCAGAAAGCTTGCTGGAGCGGTATAGCCTTCCCCACTTGGTGCGCCGCCCGTCATAGGTCTCGTAGCCGCCCAGGTCCCGGAAGTTGGGCGCGCCCTCCAGCGGCAGCTGGCGTTCCGCCAGCACCGCGGCCTCACCCGACTCGGCTTCCAGGTAGAAGTAGTGGCGGATGGATTTGTCGGGGTTGGTTATCAGGACTTCAGGCTCGGTGGTGTACAGCAGCGGTTCGCCGGGGTGGGCGCCTTCATAGTAGGCATCAGCTGAGTCCGCCATGTAGACGGCAATCCGTTGCCCCGGCTGTGAACCGCGCCAGTGCAGGTTGTAGTCGCCTTCCCGGTTGCGCTCAACGTAGCAGGCCGAGAGATCAAACATCAACGCTGGCCCCGGGTGGGTTTGTCACGTTCAGGAACGCGGGGATGTGGTCCATGATCCGCTGTAGCGTCGCCAGGGAGAAAGCAATCTGTCGCTCCTGCGAGGTTCTGTCACCGGTAAGGCCTTCTTCGAGGTATCGCCCCACATGGTGCATCAGCCAGAACACCCAGTCGCCCAGCACGCGGTGATAGGCGGGCGTCGTATCTTCGCGATCGATCACACCTCCCGCCTGTCGATAGGCGACAACGAACTGATCGAAAATCGCCGGCTCGAACCGCCACTCGGCGCCGCTCCAGCTCAGGGCTTCGAGCAAACCCTCGTGGATGGGGTTGAGTCTGCGGGCGGACTCCCAGTCTATGATCAGCGGAGCGCCGCTTTCATCCCACAGCACGTTCTTGTGATCGAGGTCGCCGTGACTGACCACCAGGCGGTGGGCAAGCTGCTGCTGGGCAGCGCCCTGGGCTTCGGCGATTTCGAGGAAACTCGGCAGGCACTTCTGCAGCGTTTCGGCAAACGGAGCGTTTGCGTCAGCGGCTACGTAAACCAGTAAGCGAATGTTTTCGCCGGTGTGGGTATCGAAGATGTGACGCTGGAGATCGGGGAAATCCAGGTCCAGGCCGTGCATCTTTGCCAGCAGGCCTGCGACCACTTCGGCATGCTGCCCGGTCAACTGCTCCTGGCCCAGCGCCTTGGCATCGCACCAGGGGTACACCAGGTAGCCGATGCCGTCGATCGACTGCAGATAGCCGCCGTCGGCCGCCAGGGCGTGAACGGCGGGGAGGCCGCCCGCGGCAAAGGCCGCCGCCACGGCCTCGGTGCTGTCGTAGTGGTGACGTGTCGCCTCGCTGTCCTGATCTGCCTTCGGTGATAGCTGCTTGATCGCGTAGCGACCGCGGTCGGTATCCAGCCGCCACATGCGGTGCTGGAATCCGCCGCGTACCGGCGTAGGACCGGATCCCGGCGTGCCCAGCGACAAGCTGTCGCACAGTTGCCTGAGATGATGCGGATTGTCAGGAAGCGGGCTCTGCATTGGCCGGACAGGCTAGCACAAAGCCGCGAGTCGGGGTGCCGCCGGCGCCGGCGCTCGAACTGGTCCGCTAGCACGGCTAGGCTCGCCTGCGCAGCCTGTGTAGAGTAGATGGCCGAAAAAGGACAGGGAGAATCAAATGAGTCATCTGGATACCCGCGTGGTGATGATTACCGGAGCCGGCGGCGGTTTTGGCCGACTGGTGGCCTGCAAGGCCGCGGCCCGCGGTGCCAGGATCGTCGCCTGCGATATCGACGAGGCGGCACTGGGCGAAACCCTCGATGCGATTACCGCCGATGGCGGGGTCGCCATGGGGCAGGTCGCCGATGTCACTGTCGCCGAAGACATGGCGCGCCTGGCGGCCGCCGGGGTGGAAGCCTTCGATGCCATCGACGTGCTCATCAACAACGCTGGCATCATGCCGCTGGCTTACTACGCCGACCACGCCGAGGCGCTGGACGTCTGGCACCGCTGTATCGATATCAATATCAAGGGTGTGCTCAACGGCACGGTGGCGGTGCACGATCAGATGATGGCCCAGGGCCGCGGCCATATCGTCAACCTGTCATCGATCTATTCCAACTTCCCGCTCAAGGGCGCGGCGGTGTACGGCGCCACCAAGGCCGCGGTGAACTTCCTGTCCGATGCGCTGCGCCAGGAATCCCAGGGTCGCATCAAGGTCACCACCATCCGGCCCACGGGTATTCCGCTGACCGGCATCGGCAGTGCGGTGGTGAATATGGAAGCGGGTGCCGGTATTGTCGGCGCCAATGCCGAGGCCTTTGGCGAGCGTTTTGGTGCGCTGGTGGAGGGCGGTGGCGCCACCGGCTGGACCGACCCGGAAAGCATCGAGTACTTCATGCTGTCGCCGGAACTGCTCTCCGACCAGATCATCTATGCCATTGACCAGCCCTGGGGAGTGGTGATCAGCGATCTCACCGTTCGCTCAGGTGGCGAGGTTTATGTGGTCTGAACAAAGTGCGACGACTCACTGGCGCGCCTGCCGCCAGCGCAGCGGTGATTCCCCGGTCCAGTGGGTGAAGGCCCGCGAGAAGGCCGCGGGTTCCGAGTAGCCCAGGCGGTATCCGATTTCCGTTACCGATAGCTCGGGGTTGCGCAGGAAGTTCCTGGCGCGCTCCGATTGCACGCGCGCCAACAGTTCGGAATAGGAGGTGCCGGCGTTGCTGAGCTGTCGCGTCAGGTTGCGCTCAGACATGGCCAGCAGGTCGGCGACCTCACTGCGGCTCAGCGGCGGCGTATAGGCCCACAGCCAGCGCATTACGCGCTCTTCGATGCCCGCATCCTCGCCCAGCATTTGCGCCATCTTCTCAGCGAGGGAGGCGTACATCTTGAACAGCAACGGATTGGCATTGGGCAATGGCTCATCGTCGAAAGCCTGGGGGTAGGCGATGCAGGCCTCAGCGGCGGAAAACCGCACCGGAAACTCCAGCGATGGCGCCACCGCTTGCCAGTCCGCGGGCTCCGGGAATGGCAGGCTGACCCAGGTCGGCGGTTGGCCTGAGATAGCGATGTCCTCGATATTGCGCAGCGAAGTAGAGAGATCCAGCACTGTGCAGTACTCCACCAGCCGGTCGATGGCGGCTTCGTCGGCGTCGCGCAGGCTGGGCCTGTCCATCTGGAACGCAAACAGCGACAGTTCACCCTGCTGACGCACCACCATGCGGCAGTGGCCCATGGTGAGCTCCGGGTAGGCCAGGCAGACCTTGAGTGCTTCGACCGCATTGGCGGCGTGCTTCATCGCCATGCCGATAACGCCCAGGTTCTCTATGCCCATCCAGGGGCGTGCCTCAAACAGCAGGCGGATTGGGGAGACGTCCTCCGGCAGCCGGTTTACCAGGGCGGCACAGATCTCCAGCTCCTGTTGCAGGGAAATTGGAAAGTCCGGTTCTTCCAGGGCGCGCACCGGCAGGCCGGCATTGGTGAATATGCGGCGGGCGGTCTCGTCGTCGACGCCAAGGAAGCCAAGTTGCCCCAGGACGCCGGCGATAATCCGCCGGGCGCCGGCAAGATTGCCGCTGGCAATGACTGATGAGCTGTCAGGCATAGTTCATAGTGGGCACTTTTGGCCCAAAATATCAAAAAATCGGCCCAAGCGGCAATGTTCCCTTACTGAGACTGTGGCTATTCTGATGCCATCAATCAGATACACCGCGCGAGGTGAATTCGATGTCTACCGTTACGTCCCTGCAATCCGCAGCCCCCGAGCACTTCGACGTACTTATTGTCGGTGCCGGTATTTCCGGCATTGGCGCTGCCCACCACCTGCTGGAAACGTGCCCTGGCAAGTCCTTTGTGATGCTGGAGAACAAGGAATCCTTCGGCGGCACCTGGCGCCAGCACACCTACCCGGGCATCCGCTCCGACAGCGACCTCTACACCTTCGGTTACGGCTTCAAGCCCTGGGCCGGCAAGCCCATCGCCGAGGCGGGGGCCATTCTCGACTACCTGGAAGAGGCGATCGAGGATGACCACCTCGAGCAGTACATCCGCTACAGCCACCAGGTGCTGAGTGCCTCCTGGTCCAGCGATGATCAGTGCTGGACGGTGCGGGCCGAGCGCAAGGACACCGGTGAGGCGATGACGTATACCGCCAACTTCCTGTGGATGTGCCAGGGCTACTATCGGCACGAAAAGGGCTATACCCCCGAGTGGGATGGCATGGACGACTTCAAGGGCCCCATCGTGCACCCACAGACCTGGCCGGAAGACCTGGACTACAAGGGCAAGCGCGTGGTGGTGATCGGCTCCGGTGCGACCGCGGCGACCCTGATACCCAACATGGCCGACGACTGCGAACAGCTGACCATGCTGCAGCGCTCGCCAACCTACTTCTGGACCGGTGAGAACCGCAACGAACTGGCTGACCGACTGCGCGAGCTGGAAGTGGACGAAACCACCATCCACGACATTGTGCGCCGGGACATCCTCAAGCAGGCCCAGGATATCCAGGTGGCCTCCGAGCAATACCCGGAGATGGTGAAGGAAGAGCTGTTCAAGGTGATTCGCGACTGGCTGGGTGAAGATTTCGACATGACCCACTTCACCCCGAGCTATCGTCCCTGGCAGCAGCGCATTGCCTATGTGCCCGACGGCGACCTGTTCGATGTGATCAAGTCCGGCAAGGTAAACGTGGTCACGGACCATATCGAACGCTTTACCGAGAACGGCATCCTCACCAAGTCCGGCGAGCTGCTGGAAGCAGACATCATTGTTACCGCCACCGGCTTCAACCTGTGCGTGATGGGTGATATCGCCTTCGACCTCGACGGTGAGCCGGTGAACTTTGCCGATACGGTAAGCTACCGAGGTTTCATGAGTTCAGGCGTTCCCAACATGGCCTCCATGTTTGGCTATCTGCGCTCCAGCTGGACCCTGCGGGTCGACCTGGTATGCGCCCTGGTGTGCCGCATCCTCAACAACATGGACGAGAAGGGCGCCTCCAGCGTCACGCCGACCCTGTTGGAGAGCGAGAAGGACATGGAGCTGTTGCCCTGGATAACCGATGACGTGTTCAACCCCGGTTACCTGAAGCGCAGCCTGCACTTGATGCCCAGGCAGGGCGCCCAGGAGCCCTGGAAGAATGTGACCGACTACTACGTCGAGCGCGAGCTGCTGCCGAAAGTCGACGTCAACGAGGAACAGCTGGTGTATACCACCGGCCCGCAAAAAGCTGTCGCCAACGGGTAGCTGCACCCCGTCATCCCCGCGTAGACAACTCCGTCATTCCCGCGAAGGCAGCCCCGTCATTCCCGCGAAAGCGGGAATCCAGGTACTGGATAGTTCAACACTACTGGGTCCCCGCCTTCGCGGGGATGACGGTTTCTTCGCGGGGATGACGAAAGCATTTCGGGGATGACGTTTGTGTTTATACCGCGGGTTGCTGCTGGGTGATGCAGTGAATCCCGCCGCCGCCCTCGGCGACGGCGGCAATCGGCACCATCACGATTTCCCGGCCCGGGAAGCAGTCCTGCAGGCGCTCTCGCGCCACATCGTCGGTGGCCACTCCATAGCTAGGTGCGATCACCGCGCCGTTGGCGATATAGAAATTCACGTAAGACAGGCAGAAGCGGTCATTGGTGGCAACGCTCCAGTCCGCTTCCGGCAGTTCGACGATCTCCAGTGAGCGTCCGCGGGCGTCGGTGAGACTCTCCAGCGCCGCGCGCAGCTCCGCGAAGTAGGGCTCGCGCTCAGCATCGCTGGCAGTTTCCAGGATCACCTTGCCGGGCGCGCAGAAAGCCGCCAGGCCATCGACGTGGCCATCGGTTTCATTGTCCAACGGGTCGCCGGGTAGCCACAGCACTTTCTCTACGCCCAACTGGCGCTTCAGCTCTTCTTCAATCTGCTCTCGACTCCAGTCGGGGTTGCGGTTGGCGTTGGGGAAGCAGGTGTCGGTGGTCAGCAGGCTGCCTTCACCGTCCACGCACAGTCCGCCGCCCTCGGCTATCAGCTCGGACTTGATGGCCGGCACCCCGGCATGGGCGAGGATGCGCTCGCCCATCAGCGCGTCCTGGTCGTAGGGGTCGTACTTGCCGCCCCAGGCGTTGAAGGTAAAACACACGCCGGCCAGTTCGCCGTCGTCATTGATGACAAAGTTGGGGCCGCTGTCCCGAGCCCAGGAATCGTCGATGGGTACTTCAAAAATGTCGATATCGCTGCCGAGGAAGTTGCGCGCCCGCGCCAGCTCCTCCGGCGGCACCAGCATCGTGACCGGCTCGGCGCCGCGAATCGCATGGGCGACGTCGGTGTAGCCCTGGGCGGTGGCATCATTGTTGGCCCACATGCCCGCCCGGCAGGGCCAGGCCATCCAGGTGCGCTCGTGGGGCGCCCACTCGGGCGGCATTCGGTAGCTCATCGGCAGTCACTCCTTGCTTGGTTCAGGCAGCGTAGGCGAATGGAAAGACTTCGCCAAGCGTCTCTGCTAACTTGGCGTTTCGTTTCGCACAGGGAAGGCCCGATGAGAGAGGTGAGTGTGGCGGCCACGCAGATGGCCTGCAGCTGGGACCGCGACGCCAACGTGGCCCGCGCAGAGGCGCTGGTGCGCGAGGCCGCGCAGCAGGGCGCGCAAATCGTCCTGATCCAGGAGCTGTTTGAGACGCCGTACTTCTGCATCGAGCAGCGCCATGAGCACCTGCAGCTTGCCACCGAGCGCGACAGCAGCCCCTTGCTTCAGCACTTCCAGGCCCTGGCTCGCGAGCTGGCTGTGGTGCTGCCGATCAGCTGGTTCGAGAAGGCCGGCAACGCCTACTTCAATTCCATGTGCATCATCGACGCCGACGGCTCGGTGCTCGGCTACTACCGCAAGTCCCATATTCCCAATGCGATCGGCTACCAGGAGAAGCAGTACTTCACGCCCGGTGATACCGGTTTCCAGGTCTGGGACACCCGCTATGCACGCATCGGTGTGGCCATCTGCTGGGACCAGTGGTTCCCGGAAGCGGCGCGCTGCATGACCCTGAACGGCGCCGAGCTGTTGTTCTACCCGACGGCCATCGGCTCCGAACCCGGCGAGCCGGATCTCGATTCCCGCGAGCACTGGAAGCGCGTCATGCAGGGCCATGCCGCCGCCAACGTGATCCCGGTGGTAGCTTCCAACCGCATCGGCGAGGAGATAGCCACCGGTGACGAGTCGCTCAGCATGACCTTCTATGGCAATTCCTTTATCAGCGACTACACCGGTGAGCTGGTGCAGCTTGCAGACGACCACTCGGAAACCGTACTGGTGCAATCCTTCGATCTCGACGCGATCGCTGCCTATCGCGCCTCCTGGGGGCTGTTCCGTGACCGGCGCCCCGACCTTTACGGCGATATCACCACACACACGCCCGGGGTCAGCTGAGCATGTTGGCGCTGCTGCCGGGCCCGCGTACCTGGGCCATCGCCGTACTTGGATGTATATCGATCATCCCGGTACTGATCGGGCCGATCATCACGGGTGTGCTGGTCGACTTCGGTGGCTTCACCGATCGCACGGCGGGGCTGACGTCGGGCTTCGGGGCCATCGGCTCGGTATCGATTGCACTGATCTGCGCGCTGACCATGCACCACCTGCCGCTGCGCCGGCTGGCCATGACCGGTCTTACCGTTGCCGCCGTCAGCAACTTCGGCGCGGCCTTCTTCTATAGCCAGCAGGAGGTCTTCTACCTGCTACGCGGCATCAACGCTTTCGCAGACGGCGCCTGCTACGCCGCAGTCATGAGCTGCTTTGCGCGGCAGGAGCATTCCGAGCGCAGCTACGGCCTGTTCATGATGTTGCAGTTCGGCCTCGCCGCAGTGGGCCTGTACGCACTGCCCACCTACCTGCCGGAAATGAATGTCACGCAGATGTACCTGGGTTTTGCCACCCTCAATCTGCTGGGTGTTGGGCTGGCAAAACCCAGATACATCTGCGTGACATTCATTTCCGGCAGGTAGGTGGGCAGTGCGTACAGGCCCACTGCGGCGAGGCCGAACTGCAACATCATGAACAGGCC
>JASJBK010000132.1 GCA_030066555.1 Halieaceae bacterium | reverse complement strand
TCTTTTACGGCGGCGGGCTATCGCAGAAACTCCAGGCCGCCGGCCAGGTGGAGAGCGGCGCCTCGGTGTTCGCCTACTATGTGACGGACCCGGAGCGCTATGGGGTTGTCAATTTTGACAGCAATGGGCGCGCCATCGACATTGAGGAGAAGCCCACCCGGCCAAAGTCCAACTATGCCGTAACGGGCCTTTATTTCTACGATAACGACGTCATCGACATCGCCCACAATATCCAACCCTCTGACCGCGGCGAGCTGGAAATCACTGACGTGAACCTCGCCTATCTGCGGCGCGGTGACCTGCAGGTACAGGTATTGAGTCGCGGTACCGCCTGGCTTGACACCGGCACCCACAACTCGCTGCTGGATGCGGCCAACTTTATACGCGTGGTGGAGGAACGCCAGGGCCTCAAGGTGGCCTGCCCGGAGGAGATCGCCTTCCGGCAGGGCTTCATCAACGAGGAGCAGCTTATGGCGCTGGCGGCACCCCTGAAAAAATCGGGCTACGGGGAATACCTGAGCCGGCTACCGTTGCACAACGAGGTGGTGGTCGATGGAGTTTGAGACCACGCCCCTGGACGGGGTCATGGTGATTCGCCCGCGGGTGTTCGGCGACGAGCGCGGCTTCTTCATGGAAAGCTGGAACGCAAGAACCTTCGCCGAAGGCGGCCTCGATGTGAGCTTTGTACAGGACAATCACAGTCGTTCCAGCCGCGGAATCCTGCGCGGCCTGCACTTCCAGACCGAGCAGGTGCAGGGGAAACTGGTACGGGTTACCGCAGGCGCGGTCTACGACGTAGTGGTAGACCTGAGGCAGAGCTCGCCCAGTTTTGGCCAGTGGTTTGGCCTGGAAATGCGCGCCGAGGAACACACCATGCTGTGGATGCCACCGGGATTTGCCCACGGGTTCTACGTGCTGTCGAACAGCGCCGACTTCCTCTACAAGACCACCGACTACTATCACCCGCAATCCGAGATCTCCCTGGCCTGGAACGACCCCACCGTCGGCATCAACTGGCCGCTACTGGACGGCGAGACGCCGATCCTCTCAGCCAAGGATGACAATGGTCTGGGCTGGGGCGAGATCCCGCTGTTTGACTAGCTAATCCCTGAGCTAATCCCTTAGCAGAGGTCGCCACCAGGACTCGTTGTCCAGGTACCAGGCGATGGTGACTTCGATGCCGCTCTCAAAGCTGTGCTGGGGCCGATAACCCAGCTCCTCGCTGATCTTGCTGGCATCAATGGCGTAGCGGCGGTCGTGGCCGGCGCGGTCGGTCACGAACTCGATCAGGCTACTGCTTGCCTCGCCGCGGGCCGGTGGTGCATCCGGGAAGCGCTCTGCCAGGCCGGGCTGCTCAGCGAAGTGGGCATCCACACGGCTGCACAGCAGTTTGACGATGTCGATATTGGCCCACTCGTTGTTGCCGCCGATGTTATAGGTCTGGTCGATCCTGCCGCCCTCCAGCACCAGCTCAATGCCCCGGCAGTGGTCTTCGACGAACAGCCAGTCGCGAATATTCATGCCGTCACCGTAGATCGGCAGCGGCAGGCCACGCAGGATATTGGTCAGGCACAGGGGAATAAGCTTTTCTGGATAGTGCCAGGGGCCATAGTTGTTGGAGCAGTTACTGGTGGTGACCTGCAGCCCGTAGGTGTGGTGGTAGGCCCGCACCAGGTGGTCCGACGCTGCCTTGCTGGCGGAGTAGGGTGAATTGGGTTCGTACTTCTGCTCTTCAAAGAAGCCCGGCGCATCCGCTGCCAGCGAGCCGTATACCTCGTCGGTGGAAACGTGGTGGAAACGATGGGGCTTGTCGCCCTCGAGCCAGACGCTGCGCGCTGCCTTCAGGAGACTGTGAGTACCCGCCACGTTGGTCTGTATAAATGCGTCGGGGCCGCTGATCGAACGATCGACATGGCTCTCCGCAGCAAAGTGGACGATGGTGTCCACGGACTCATCGCGCAACAGCGCCGTCACGCGGGCCTCGTCACAGATATCTGCGTGTACGAAGCTGAAATCCGGGTGGGACTCGAGACTTGCAAGGTTGGCGCGGTTGCCGGCATAGGTGAGGGCATCGTAGGCGATCAGTCGATCCCCCGGGTGCCGGCCCAGCCAGTAGTGTGCAAAGTTGGCGCCGATGAAACCGGCGGCACCGGTCACTAGTAAGCAGCGACTCATGTTGCTTATTCCTCGTCAGGGTGGGCTTTCAGGTCTTCCAACATCGCCTGCAGCTGGTCCTGCCAGCTTGTCGACTGGCGCCCCAACAAAGCCTCGGTGGCGCCCAGGTCGAGAACGCTGAACGCCGGGCGCTCGGCCGGTGTCGGATATTCGCTGGTGGGGATGGGCTCAATGGGGATTTCGCTGTCCAGCAGGCCGAGGGCCAGGGCGCGGGCCTGGATCTCGCAGGCGAAGGCATACCAGCTGCAACGCCCGGCGTCGGTCCAGTGGTAGATGCCGCTCGCCTCGGGATGCTCCAGCAGTGACCACAACACCTTCGCCAGCCCCGCTGCCCAGGTCGGAGCGCCTACCTGGTCGTCCACAACCCGCAGCCGGTCGCGCTCGGCCATCAATCGCAGCATGGTATTGACAAAGTTCTGCCCGAAGCGCGAGTAAACCCAGGCGGTGCGCAACACCAGCGACTGCGTCGGCAGGATTTCCCTCACCCGACACTCCCCCGCCAGTTTGCTGTGGCCATAGGCGCCCAGTGGCCGCGTCTCAGACCGGGGGTCATAGGGCTCCGTGGCACTGCCATCAAACACAAAGTCTGTAGATACATGCAGCAGGCGCGCTCCGCAGCGCGCAGCCGCCAGGGCCAGGTAACCGGGGCCCTCGGCGTTGATCTCCAGTGCGAGGTCGGGCTTTGATTCGGCGCCGTCGACCGCGGTGTAGGCGGCTGCGTTGATAATGACGTCCGGCTGGCAATCGGCGACATAGGCCAGCACCGCCTCCTGCCGGCTGATATCGAGCTCCCCGCGAGTCGCCGCCACCATGTCAATACCCGCCGGGCAGCTCAACTGCAGCTCGCGCCCCAGCTGACCACCAGCACCAAGGATGAGGGTTTTCACAGCCTCGTCTCCACTTCCCGCATTTCTATTCTCTATGGTCTTCCTGACCTGACTGCTCGCCCAACAGCGCCTGCCAGCGCGCCTGCACCGTCTCGCGCTCCGCCGCAAAGCGCGCCGCTTCGACCACGTCGGGCTGCTGCTGCAGCGCCAGCTCGTGGGCGGCAATGCGGTAGCGCTTGTAGGCTTCGATCAGGCCCTGGCTCTCGCTGTCCGGGAACAGGCCCTGCCGCGACAGGGTTTCGAGGATCCGGATATTGTCGGACCAGTCCGCCAGTTCGGGCGTCTGGTGCGCCCAGGCCAGGACGGCGTATTGCACCATAAATTCTATATCGACGATACCGCCGCGTCCCTGCTTGAGATGGAAATCACCCTGCGCTTCAGCGCGGGCCGGCAGCAGATGATCGCGCATCTTGCCGCGCATCTCGATCACGCTTTGCGCAAGCTCATCGGAATCGCGAACCTTGCACAGAACCTCCCGGCGCACCGCTTCACAACGCCGGGCCAGTGCCCGGTCGCCGGCAATCACCCGCGAGCGCACCAGGGCCTGGTGCTCCCAGGTCCAGGCAGAATCGCGCTGGTAATCCTCGAAGGCCCTTAAGCTCGCCACCAACATGCCGGAATTCCCCTGCGGCCGCAGGCGCATGTCGACCTCATACAGCGGTCCCATGGCGGTGCGGGTATCGAGGATATGAATAATGCGCTGACCCAGCCGGGTGTAAAATACCGAGCAGTCCAGGGCGCGGTCGCCATCAGTGGCGCCGGTGGCGTCAGAGTCGTAGACGAAGACGAGGTCCAGATCGGAACCGTGGCCCAGCTCGATGCCGCCGAGCTTGCCGTAACCCATCACCACAAAACCGCAATCGGAGAGCCCGTGCTCGCCGAAGGGCAGGCGTTCGCCATCGACCTTGCGCGACGGCCGGCCGCAGCGGCTGACCATGTCCTGCCAGGCCATGGCCAGGGCGCGCTCGAGAATCACCTCGGCCAGGAACGTCAGCTTGTCACTGACTTTCATCAGCGGCAGTCGGCCCGTCACCTCGCTGGCAGCCACCTTGAGCTGCTGGGAGGCCTTGAAATAGCGCAAGGCCTCCATGTTGCCCTCGAGGTCATCGGGTGCCAGTCGTGCCAACTGCTGGCGCAGTTCATCGGCCAGCGCATCGCGGTCCGGCGGCGAATAGAGGTCAGCGGTATCCAGCAGCTCATCCAACAGTACCGGGTTGCGAGCCAGCTCTGCCGATATCCACGGGCTGGCGGCGCAAAGCTGCACCAGCTCACGCAGCGCACCGGGATTTTCCAGTAGCAAGGCCAGGTAGGCGCTGCGGCGGGCCACCGCTGCCACCAGCGGCAGCACCCGCTTGAGGCCAAGATCGCCGTTTTCCAGGGAAGCAGCCGCGCACAACAGCTGCGGCATGAACTGGTCAACCCGGGCACGGCCCTCGGTCTGCAACTGGCGCAGCCGGGTGGAATCGCATAGCTCGCGCAGGGCCTCCGCCACCCCCTCTCCGTCGTCGAAGCCCAGTTCCTCCAGCGCCTCGGGTTCGATGGCGGCGGGCCAGATATCGGTGCCACCGGCCTCGGTAGTCGCGTCGTCAGGGGGTGCAATCAGCGCCGCAAAATGGCGGCTGACCCGGTCGCGATGCGCATCCAGTGCGGCCTGGAAACTGTCCCAGTCCGCAAAGTCCATGGCCACCAGCAAGGCCGCACGCGCTTCCTCTGAGGCCGGCAGGGACTGGGTCTGGCGATCTTCATAGCCCTGGATGGCGTGCTCGACGTCACGCAGGAACAGGTAGGCCTGCTCCAGTTCGCGGGCAGCCTCGGCGGGCAGGCAGTCTTCCGCCGCCAACGCGTGCAGCACGGGCAACAACGCCACGTTGCGCAGCGCGGCTGAGCGGCCGCCGCGAATCAACTGGAAGCACTGGACGATAAATTCGACCTCGCGGATGCCACCGGCGCCCAGCTTGACGTCGGCTTCCAGGCCGCGGCGACGCACCTCGGCGCTGATCATCTCCTTCATACCGCGCAGGGATTCAATCACCCCGAAGTCGATATAGCGGCGATAGACGAAGGGTTGCAGGCTGCGCATCAGCTGGCCCGCGCGTTCCGGGTCCCCGGTGATGGCGCGGGCCTTGACCAGGGCATAGCGCTCCCAGTCCCGTCCCTGATCCTGGTAGTACTCCTCCATGGAATTGAAATTGAGTACCAGGGCGCCGCTGTCACCGTAGGGACGCAGCCGCATGTCCACACGGAATACGAAGCCGTCGACGGTGGACCGGTCCAGCGCACCAATCAGCTTCTGGCCCAGCTTGATAAAGAACTCCTGGTTGCTGGTGGGCTTTGCCTCGCCATCGGTACTGCCCTTGTCCGGGTAGCTGAAGATCAGGTCGATATCAGAAGAAACATTGAGTTCACGAGCGCCCAGCTTGCCCATGGCGATCACCACCAGGCGCTGGGCCTCACCCGCCGCGTTGCGCGGTTCCCCGTGAATTTCGACCAGGGACCGGTGCCACCAGTCCAGGGCGACATTGATACAGGCTTCGGCCAGCAACGAGGTATCGCGGGTGGTTTCCAGAGTGGGCGCGACGCGATTGAAGTCGCGCCACAGAATGCGCAGCATCTCGCGGCGGCGCAGTTGGCGCAGCAGCCGGTCGAGACTGTCTGCATCGTCACAGTGACTGGCCTGATTGGCCAGGCGTGCGCCCAGCTCGCCTTCGTCGTAGGTACGCTGCAGGTCGCCCGAGGATCGCAGCTCCTCAAGCAGGCCCGGGTCGCGCTCGAAACAGGTGGCGGCAAAACGGCTGGCGGCCAGCAGGCGCGCCTGCTGGGAATCCAGGGTGGTATCGGCGCCGTCAGCCATCCCGCGTCAGTGGGTAACGGTGGGAGCCACCCGCATGACTTCCTCGATGGTGGTCTCGCCGTTGGCTACCCGGGCGGCGCCGCTGAGACGCAGGGTGCGCATGCCTTCCTTCATGGCGAGCTTGCGCACGGTATCCACCTCGGTATGGGGCAGGATGAGTTCCTGCACCCTGGGGCTCAACACCAGCACTTCGTAAATGCCCTGGCGCCCCATATAGCCGGTATCACGGCATTCCTGGCAGCCCACCGGGCGGTAGACTTTCGCCGGTGCCTTCACTTTCCAGGGCTGCGTCAGTTGCGCCCAGGCATCGAGGTCCACCTCCTCCTTCTGCTTGCAGTGAGGGCACAGGATGCGCACCAGGCGCTGGGCCATCACCCCGCGCACCGTGTTCTTGATCAGGTAGGCCGGCACCCCCAGTTCCAGCAGGCGGCTCACCGCGCTGGGCGCGTCATTGGTGTGCAGGGTGGAGATCACCAGGTGGCCGGTGAGCGCTGCCTGCACCGCCATTTCCGCGGTCTCCAGGTCACGGATCTCGCCCACCATGATAATGTCCGGATCCTGGCGCATCAGGGCGCGCACACCGGTGGCAAAATCCAGGTCGATCTGATGGTTGACCTGCATCTGGTTGAAGGAGCCCTCCACCATCTCGATCGGGTCCTCGATAGTGCAGACATTGACCTCCGATGTCGCGAGCTGACGCAGGGTGGAATACAGCGTGGTGGTCTTGCCCGAGCCGGTTGGGCCGGTGACCAGCACGATACCGTGGCCCATGTCGTTCATGCCGTTCCAGCGCCGCAGGTCTTCGTTGGCAAGCCCGAGCTGCTCGAAGCTTTTCTGCAGCACCTCGGGATCGAAGATCCGCATCACCAGCTTTTCACCGAAGGCGGTGGGCAGCGTGGAGAGGCGCAGTTCTACCTCGTTGCCTTCAGGACTGCGGGTCTTGAGGCGGCCGTCCTGGGGGCGGCGCTTCTCGGCAACATCCATGCGGCCGAGAATCTTGAATCGGCTGGTGACCGCCGCACCGACCTGCGCCGGCAGTTCGTAAACCTGGTAAAGCACCCCGTCAATGCGAAAGCGCACGTTGCCCACGTCGCGCCGCGGCTCAATATGGATATCGCTGGCGCGCTGCTCGAAGGCGTACTGCAGCAGCCAGTCGACAATGCGCACGATATGCTGGTCATTGGCATCCGGCTCCAGCTTGGAGCCCAGCTCCAGCATCTGCTCGAGGTTGGTAACCTTGGCCGAGGCTGTGCTGCGCCCTCCGCCGCGGGCATCGGCGCCCGCCACCGAGCGCGCCATGTTGTAGAACTCGGCGGTGTGACGGACGATATCCCGCGGATCGGCGAGCACCCGCTTGATAGGCTTGCGCAGCACGTGCTCGAGATTGGACTCCCAGGCGGAGACCCAGGGCTCGGCGCTGGCGATCTGCACTTCGCTGTCACTGACCTCTACGGCCAGAATCTTGTGGCGCTGGGCGAAGGCCAGCGACATGACCTCGGCGATGGCGCCGACATTGATCTTGAGCGGATCGATCTGGTAGACCGGCTGGTCACTCTGCTCGGACAACCAGCTCAGCAGGCCGTCCATATCCAGTCCGCGGCCGGCGCGAGCATCTGTCAGGCCTTGTTCAGCGAGAAACACCAGCGGGTGTACGCTGCCGGAATTAACCTCCGCCAGTCGCCTGGAATCCTCATCGCTGAGAACCCCGCCACGGTGCAAATCTGCCACCAGGGATTTGAGGTCGAGGTGCCGCTCAATGGGCTGCTCCCCGAATGTCGCCACCATAGGACGCTCCGGCTCAATTGGTGGAGAAATGCTACCACAGGCGCCCGATGTGGACGGTGTAACTTTTTTAAATCACGCCTGTTCTGCGCCCCCATCCGTGAGGGCATCATCGACCCGGCCGTGCTGGCGGGAACGATTTACTTTGCCCGGTTTGCCAGCGTGCAAGAACTGGTACTCGATACCGACAAGCCGCTGGTGTCACTGCACTACATTCTCGACCGCTTCTGCCAGTAGGCAGATTCCCGCCGATAGGCTAGAGTTGCCGCTTTCCAGCGATAGCTGCTATCCACCGTATCACCATGAGTTCGGAAGAGTTTCAGCACATACGCTGGTTCCGGGACAGCGCGCCCTATATCAACGCGCACCGGGGCCGTACCTTCGTCATCGTCTTTCCCGGCGAGGCGGCGCTGCACGCCAATTTCCCGAACATCATTCACGACATCGCCCTGCTGCACAGTCTCGGTGTGCGCCTGGTACTGATACACGGCGCGCGGCCGCAGATTGCCCGGCGCATGAGTGCCGCCGGCTTGGAAGGGCGTTTCCACGAGGGGGTGCGTATCACCGACACCGTGGAGCTGTCCTACGTCAAGGATGCCTGTGGCAGCCTGCGGGCCGACATCGAGGCGCTGCTGTCGACGGGACTGCCCAACTCGCCGATGCAGGGCGCCTCGATCAGCGTCACCAGCGGCAATTTCATCACCGCGCAGCCGATCGGCGTGGTGGACGGTGTCGACTTCCAGCACACCGGCCGGGTGCGACGGGTCAACGACCGCGCCATCCGCAAGCAACTGGACGCCGGCTGCATCGTGCTGCTGTCACCACTGGGATACTCCCCCACCGGTGAGATCTTCAACCTGTCACTGGAGGACATCGCGGTGCGCACCGCGTCTGCCGTCGGTGCCGAGAAGCTGCTGTTGTTCGGCGCGGACCGGGGCATCTTCGATGGTGAAGCGCTGGTGCGCCAGTGCAACCTGTCTGAGGCGCTGGAGCTGTTGCGCGGCCAACTCGATGACAGCCAGCGGCGCCTGCTGCAAACTGCACGCCAGGCCTGCACCGCCGGGGTCAAGCGCTGCCAGATCATCTCCCATGCAGAGGACGGCGCGCTGCTGCAGGAGCTATTTACCCACGACGGCAGCGGCACCCTGGTAGGGCCGGATGAATACGAGCAGGCCCGCACCGCCACCATTGAGGATGTCGGTGGCATTATCGAGCTGATTGAGCCGTTGGAACGGGACGGCGTGCTGGTCAAGCGCTCCCGGGATGTTCTGGAAACCGAGATCGATCGCTTCCGGGTGCTGGAGCGTGACGGCCGTATCATCGCCTGTGCAGCGCTGTACCCATTCAGCGAGCACGGCAGCGGCGAGCTGGCCTGCATTGTGACCCACCCGGACTACAAGGGTGGCGACCGCGGTGCTCGACTGCTGCGCGAGCTCGAACAGGTAGCGGCGCGCCAGGGTCTCTCGAAGGTCTTCGTGCTCACCACCCAGACCGCCCACTGGTTCCTGGAGCAGGGCTTCGTCGAGAGCACGCTGTCGGACTTGCCGCCGGAGAAACAGTCGCTTTACAACTTGCAGCGAAGTTCCAAAGTCTTCACCAAATTGCTGTCTACACGACCGCTATAGTCCATTGCCCTGATTGATATCCAGGGGCGATACGGCACCCCCATAGCGGTCTATCCGGCTGCTGCCCTCGCTAAAAATATCTACCATAACGCTCCATGTTGCACTGCGTGGTGGAAGTCTCAGGCAGCGTACGATCTGTCTTGTTACCATCGGCGTGTCTCGGTTCAGGGAGAGGGCTTGATGAGCGTTCGCTATGTTGGATTCTGGGTCAGGGTGCTGGCCTCACTCGTAGACACGATCCTGCTGGGAATCGTCATTTATCCGGTCGCCTATGCGATCTACGGCGCGGCTTATTTCGACCTGAACCAGGCCGGCCAAATGAAGGGCACGGCGGACATCCTGTTGCAGTACGTGTTTCCCGCCATCGCCATAGTGGTGTTCTGGATTTATCGATCGGCAACTCCCGGCAAGTTGATGATGAAAGCACGGATCGTCGATGCCGATACCCTGGAAAAGCCGGAAACCTGGCAGTGGATCGTTCGCTACCTGGGCTATTACGTGTCTATCTTCACGCTCTTTATCGGCTTTATCTGGGTTGCCGTAGACCCCCGCAAGCAGGGCTTTCACGACAAGCTGGGGCGCACGGTAGTGATCTATGACGACACGGTCCCTGACGAAGCGATGGCGACCACCGCTGAGTCACCTGCGGCACCGGGCTGGGAGGAGCCGCGGGCTGACAGATAACTGCGGATGGTAAGTCGGGGACGCCCAGTCGCGGACGCACCGTCAGGTACGTCTAATCGCCCTGGGCGATGAGTTTCCGGAGATCGCGGCGCAGGTCTTGCAGTTCCCCGCGCAGGCGCTGGTCCTGTTTCTCGGAACGCAGATTGAGCACGTCGGCAATCGTCTGATTGATAATCACCGCGTTGTGGGCATAGGACGTGCGGTAGGATTCGGTGCGATTGGCATCGCGCTCGGCGAGCGCGGTCATGATCGCCTCCTCCCAACCGGGTTCGCGCTGTAGCAGGCGAGTGAGGGTGGCCATCCACTGACGCCGCTCGTCAAGCCAGGCAGCGTCGAAGCGCTCCAGCTGCGCTGCCGCCTCATTGATCACCGTGCGCTGCTGTTCAGACAGCCGTCCGAGAAAGTCGCCGAGGTTCTCGGAGAGGCTCTCCACCGTGTCTTCGACATACTCCTCGTCGCTGCGCTCCAGGTATTTTTCTTCCAGCTCCCGCTGGTCGCGCTCGAGCCTGGCGATGAATTCCGCCATCTGCTCATCGGACAGGTCGCGGCCGATGTCGAAGGCGATCGGCAGCATGCGGTCCTCGATGCGCTGGTAGGCAGCGAGTGCGTCATTGGCCCAGCCCTCTACTTGCTCAGCACCCAGCGCCTGGTCGAGGTCTGCCTCGATGCCGTCCAGCAGCTCGATATAACGCGCCAGCTCCTCGCTGCGGTGCCAGCGCAGCAATTCCCGCAGCTGATCCTTGAAGGCGCGCTGCTGGGTCCGGTCCAGGTCGACGTAATCGCCCAGGTACCAGGGAATCAACCAGTCGAGCTGGTTGTAGACAAAGCTGTTGCTACAGCCAGCCGCCACTGCCAGGAATGAAGCCAGGACTAAGATCCGTAAAAGTTTCACCATTGCCTCCCAATCCAGTATACGCCGGGGGAATGACGAAAGATTAGCGGCCTTAGATGAACGCACCGGCCGGTGCGGTGGTGAGGATTGCTAGAGCAGTTCGAGGATGACGCCGACCAGGCCGCCCAGGATCAGGGCAAGGGTGGCGAGGCTGCCGATGATAAAGCCCGGCGCCCGCTTGTCCGGGTGTTCAAAATAGCCGCGCGCATAGAGGATACGGCCCACCAGGAACATCGCCCCCAGGCCGGCGCCGATAGTGGGTGAGACGTAGTAGCCGAACACCCAGAGGGCAGGGAAGAAAATGATCAGCTGCTCCATGGTGTTCTGCTGCACCCGGAATACGCGCTCGAATTTCTCGTCGCCGGTGCAGGCGGGGGCGTGTACGCCGGTCTCACCGCGGGACTTGCCGACCAGTATTGCCAGCCAGAAATACTCGGCAGCCACCAGCAGGGTGATCAGGACTATCCATTCCATGACGGCGCTCGCAATTCACTCAGTTTGAAAAAGCCGGCTTCATTATAGGGGAGACTGAGCCAAAGCGCGCCAACGGCCGCACTCCCCAACCGGCTAGGGATAATCCAGCCCATCAGTGGCGAACAGCATGTCGATATTGCGGAAGGCCTTGAACTCGAGGTGGTTGCCGCTGGGGTCGCGGACAAAGAGGGTGCGTTGCTCCCCCCGGCGCCCGGGAAAGCGGGTGGTGGGTTCGATTATGAATTCCACACCGGCATCTGTGAGCTGCTGCTCCAGGCTGGCCATGTCTTCCCAGGGCAGGATCGGCCCGAAGTGGCTGGCGGGCACTGCCTCGCCGTCCACCGGGTTGCACGCCACATCTGCGATTTCATCGACCAGGTGCACCACCAGCTGGTGGCCCCAGAAGTCATAATCGATCCAGCGCTCGCTACTGCGCCCGCGGGCACAGCCCAGTATCTCTCCGTAGAATGACGCAGCGGCCTCCAGGTCGGTAACCGGCAGCGCCAGGTGGAAACGAACTTCGCCGTTCACCAGGGCAACCGCTCCAGATCGACGTTGCCACCGCTGATCACGCAGGCGAC
>JASJBK010000131.1 GCA_030066555.1 Halieaceae bacterium | reverse complement strand
TCGTTAAACATCCGATTACCCCCTGCGCACGCCGCGGACCACCAGGTCGGCCGCGAGGTTGATGATGAAGGTGATGACAAACAGGAAAATGCCAATCGTAAACAGGGCCTGGTAGTGATCGGAGCCGACCGCCGTCTCACCCAGTTCCGCGGCAATGGTCGCCGTGAGCGCCCGCACCGAGTCGAACACGCTGGTCGGGATATTGACGGAGTGCCCGGTAGCGAGCAGCACCGCCATCGTCTCGCCAAAGCCACGGCCAACGCCAAGCAGCACTGCCCCCAGCAGTCCGTTCTTGGCAGCGGGCAGCACGACTTTGAAAATCACCTGCCAACGGGTTGCACCCATGGCCTCTGCTGCCTCACGGTAACGGTCCGGCACCGCCTTGAGTGCATCCTCGGCGATGGACGTCATGATCGGCGCCGTCATCAGCCCCAGGATGATGCCGGCATTGAGCACAGTGAGACCCACCGGCACGTCGAAAACATCAATAATGATGGGATTCATGATGGTCAGGCCGATGAAACCCCACACCACAGAGGGGATTGCCGCCAGCAGCTCGACCATGACTTTGAGAAATTCGCGGGTTTTGCCGGTAGCAAACTCACCGACGAATATGGCCGCCCCCAGGGAGAAGGGAATGGCGACCACCAGCGCCAGCCCTGTAACGCTGGCGGTGCCTGCAATTAGCGCCAGGATGCCGTACTCGGGGGCATCCTCATCGCTGGGCTCCCAGTAGGGGGAACCGAAAAACTCGGCCGGGTCCATGGTGTTGATAATGAAGCCGAAGCCTTCTTTGGTAATGAAGACAAAGATGCCGATGATGAACACGATGGCGGAGATGCCGCCAATGAAAACGATGAGCTGAATCAGCTTGTCGATATACCAGTCGCGATTTCGGCGGTCGAATTCGCTGATTTCGGCTTGTTGCATGATGGGCGAAAAGGTCCGGAATCAGGGGGCGTCGTCGCCGCGGAGCTGGTGCATGAGTTCACTGATCTCTGAACTCAGCTCCCGGTGGGCCGTTTGCAACTGCTCAGCGCTGGCTGGTGTTTCCGGCGCGCTGATGTTCCACGCCATGCCCGTGGTGTGGAAAGGTAGCTGTGGCAGATAGTCGCTGACGGGGCCCTGCAGGCTCACCACCAGGTGCAGTTCAGCCAACTCGTGCTCGGTAAAATCGATCGCGCTGGGAGGGGCATCGCCAATATCCATACCCTTGTCCGCCAGGTAGTCCCGGGTGGCCTCATCCACCTGGGCCGCGGGTTCGGCCCCGGCACTGGAGTAGCGGCCGCTGCCAGGAAAAGCGCTGCGCGCCAGCGCTTCCGCCATCTGGCCAAGGCAGCTGTTGTCCCGGTCCAGGAAAAGGATGTTGTAGACCTTGGGCTCCTTGGTCTCGCCGGTTTCCGCGAACACGGTGTCCTCGCAGATATTCTTGGCCTGATCTGCCACCCGCTTGAGATTGGTGAATACCGTGAACGTATTCAGCAGCGACTGGGCGCTGACCTGTTCCTGGTTGGCCATCAACTCCGCATAAATGCCGTCGAGATCGAACTCCATTTCTCGCTCCAGCACCATGGTGCCCCTGGCCAGGCCCGGATCGAGCTCACTGAAGGCCTTGATGGACTGCTCCAGCATCGCCCGGACCTCGCCGCTGAACCGATCGAGCTCGTGCGCCATGCGGCCCACAGGCGGGCCGGACAGCTGGCCGCAGGCCCGGGCGATCGTGGCGGCGTAGTCGCCAATGCGTTCCAGTGCGATATTTACCCGGATAAACGAAGAAAGCAGCCGCAGGTGACGGCCACTGGGCAGGTGCACGGCGATAAAAGCGTGGCAGGCGGCATCGATCTCACGCATTTTGCGATTGATCGGATGGTCGGCGAGGATCGTTTCCGCAGCCAACTGGTGATCGCCATGCTGAAGGGCCCGCACGGCGTTTCCCAGGTTTTCCTGCACCTGCGTCGCCATGCCACCGATATTGTCCCGCAACGCATTGAGGTCGCGCTCAAGTCTTTCTTCGTAGTGGCTCATTGCTGCTTGTCTACTCGCAGTTGACGTCTCTGACTGGAGCGTAGCCCTTTTCCTGGATGATGCACTGTCCGGTGTCACTCATGACCCAGTCCAGGTACTCCTTGGTCACGCCACTGGGTTCACCGTTGGTGTACATGAACAGGGGACGGGCGACCGGGTAGGACTTGTCCGCGGCGCTGGCCGGTGAAGGCAGCACGCAGTTGTCAACGCTGCTCTCTCCCACACAGGCGAGCTGTACATGGTCGGTGGCATAGGCCAGGCCGCTGTAGCCGATGGCACAGGGAGTCTTCTCAACCAGGTCGACCACGTCCTTGGAACCGTGCATGTCCAGCGTGCCCTGGCGGTACTTGCCCTTTTTGCCAAGGACAGCTTTCTTGAAGTAGGCGTAGGTACCCGAATTGTTCTGGCGGCTCACGACCACGATCTGCTGTCCCTTACAGCCCGGCACCTCAATGCCGAGGTCGGTCCACTTGGTGGCACCGCCCCCACGGCCATAGATTTCCTTCAACTGATCAATGGTGACCGCCTTCATCGGGTTGTCTGCGTGCAGGTACACCGCGAGCGCATCGAAGCCGACGATGTGCTCTACCGGCGTCACACCCGCCTTTTCCGCCATACCCACTTCCTTGGTCTTCATGGCGCGGCTGGCGTTGGCGATATCGACTGTGCCGTTGATCAAAGCGGCGATACCGGTGCCGGAGCCCCCACCCGATACCGCTACGGCGACGTCTGGATCTACCGACTGGTAGGCCTCAGCCCAGGCCTGGGCCACATTTACCAGCGTGTCGGAGCCCTTGTTCTGTATCTCGGTGCGCGCGGCTGCGCCCGGTGCCACAAAGCTCGCGGACAGGCATAACAATGCGAAAACAACATTGAAGTGCTTCATTTACCAGTGCTCCCTGGTGATCATATTTGGAATGTGCACCCGCAAAGAGGTCAGGCGCCGTCTTTCTGGGCGCACACTAAACCACACTGTCTTTCAATAATCTACCACTACAACATGACATCTTGGGCGGGTCACCCCAAATGCCTGAATTGCGCCTGCCACATCGCTCAGAGCTGATTAAAATCAATCTTTGATCCGGTTTTTGAGCCACAATAGAACCACTGGCTATAAAGGGAGATATGCCTTTGAGGTTCTTGTGCGGCTGATCCTGATCAGGCACTACAAAACGGCTTTCAACGTATCCGGCCACATCATCGGTTGGGGGGATTCAGAGCCAGTGGAAGAATCCGAGCAGGACCTGCGCTGGATAGCGCAGACCCTGGACGATCGGCAATGCCGGCCCGACGCCGTATACAGCAGTGCATTGGGCCGGGCCCGCCGCACCGCAGCCTACTTTGCCGAGGTATTTGGCCTGGAGAGCGAAAACGCGGCGCCCCAGCTCAATGAGATCAACTACGGCACCCTGCAGGCAAAATCCAAGCAGTGGGTGCGTGAGCACTGCCCCCAGTACAAGACCGATATCGATTACGTGTTCCCCGAGGGCGAGAGCTTCAGCCAGATGCAGCGGCGCAGCGTCGAGTTTCTCGAATCGCTGCTGGACCGGCGCGAACACGATGCCGCGCTGTGTGTCACCCACGCCGGCGTCATCCGCGCTGCCGTCAGTCATTTCCTGGGGCTGGAGTTTAGCGGGCAGCTACAGCGCTCCATTTCCCATCGCTACATCGGGGTGATTGATTTCGATGAAGCGGGTGCGGCGACCTACGCTGAATGGGGCACTCCTACGAGTTTCCTGGGGGATTGACCCCTCCCTGCGCCCCGTAGCGACCGCAACCGGTGTATAATTGACGCCTTCGCCACACCGCCGAATTGTTCGGGTTTAAAGCGTACTTTGGCAAAGCTTGTAATCGAAGATAAGGATGACGACACCCGCGTACCCTTCCTGCGGGGGATACTGACTCGCTCCCTGCAACAGGCCGGCCTCTCCTTCAGCGAGGCCCATAAAATGGCCACGGAGCTGCGCGATCATCTCGACAGTGATACTCCCCTGAGCAGCTCCGATCTGAAGCAGATTGTCTACAAGCGTCTGAAAGATGAATACGGGCCCAAGAGAGCAGAACGCTATCTCAGACCGGCCGTGGGTATCGGCCAGATCATGGTGGAGGACGATGAGGGCCGGGTGATGCCATTCTCGGCCGAGCTCTATCGACGGGATCTCGAGACCATCGGCCTGACGCTGCCGGAATCGGTCAAGATCGCCAGTAAGCTGCGGCGTCACCTCATCAAGCACAAGTTTTCGCAAATCAGCTCGCATCGCATTTCCCGCCTCACCTATGATTTTCTTAAGGAAGCAGACTATCTGGGGCCTGCGGTTGCCCGGCGCTGGCTGGTATGGCGAAACTTCCTGCGCAGCAGGCGGCCGCTGATCATTGTCATAGGTGGTACCACCGGCTGCGGCAAGAGCACGATTGCCACATCGCTGGCCAACCAGCTGGGTATCGTGCGTATGCAGTCCACAGACCTGCTGCGGGAAGTGATGCGAACGATGATGAGCGACGAGGAACATCCTGCACTGCACGCCTCTTCCTATGAAGCCTGGCGGCATATGGCAGGCGCCAAATCCAGGTCAAAGACAGGTGCTGTGGATGTGCCGGTGGAGGCCGGCTTCAAGGCCCAGGCGGAGCTGGTCTCTGCGGCCAGCCAGGCGGTGATGGAACGCGCCCGGCGAGAGCGGGTTTCCCTGGTGCTGGAGGGAGTGCATGCACACCCGGAATTGGCTGAGCAGCTCGAACTGGATGACGCCATTCTTGTGCATGTGCTGCTGGCGGTACTGAAAAAGCGCAAGCTCAAGCGCCGCCTCTCCAGCCGCGCCGAGCAGGCGAGTGAACGACGCGCCGAACAGTATCTGGAGAACTTTGACCAGATCTGGCAGCTACAATCCTACCTGTTATCTGAAGCAGACCGCACCAACACACCCATCGTCATCAACGACGATCGCGACCAGGCCGTGCGCGAGATCATGCGCACCGTACTGGACAGCCTGGAAGAGCCTACCGCGCCCTCGCCAAAAAAAGTGTTTGCGGAATAAACCAGCTCGGCGCAGTAGCCAGGGGTAGCGCATATGACAGAGCAGAACGGGCATCGCCAACACATATCGAGTCAGTTCAGTGAAGAACTGAGCAGCGCTACCGCGCAGCTACTGCAAATGGGTGGGCTGGTCGAAAAGCAGGTACTTACCGCTGTCGATGCGCTCATCGAACGTGACAGCGGTGATGCAGAAATGGTCATTGAATCCGACAAGCGGATCAATGCAATGGAGGTAAATATAGATGACGAGTGTTTTCGCATTCTCGCGCGCCGGCAGCCTACCGCCGGCGACCTCCGCCTGGTTCTCGCCATCAGCAAGGCGATAGTCGACATAGAGCGCATTGGTGATGAAGCCAGCAGAATAGCGCGCCAGGCGATCATCCTGAGTGAGCAGACAGAAGAGCATGGCATCGAGGTTCACATGCGCCGCCTCGTGAAAGTTGTCACCGAAATGCTGAGTGGCGCGCTGGACGCTTTTGCCCGGCGAGATGTCGACAAGGCGCTGGAGATTGCCCAGGGGGGCCAGGAACTCGACGTTGAGTCAGCAGCCGCGATGGGCGTGCTGGCAGAGAGAATTCGCCAGTACGCCGATTGTGTGGATGCCGCAATCACTGCCATGTGGGCAGTGAGGTCCCTCGAGCGAGTCAGTGATCACGCCCGCAATATCGCCGAGTACGTCATCTATATGGTGGACGGTGTCGATATTCGCCACACCGAAGTAGATGCCGTACTCGACCGGCTCCGTGGCCGCTAGTCCCCGCCAGGCGCTATCAGAACGAGACATCCCACTGTAGCCGCACCCTGCCGTCAGACACATCCCTCCCGAGGAAGTCGTCGTCGATCGTCAGGTAGGAGTAGTCCAGCGTGAGCTTGTTGTTGTGGCCCCTCATGAACCAGTTCGCGCCAAAGGTGAACTCTTCCCGCTCGTTGTCGAAAGAGCGATCAACTGCATTGGGCTCTTCCACAATCGCATAGCGCATCGCCAGCTCCAGTTGCTTGGGCACTGACGGAAACATGTGGTGGAAGAAATAGCCAACTTGCGCGTATCCACCGTTCAACTCAGATTCGCTGTTGGTGCCGTTGTCTTCGATCGTCTTCCAGTGGTATTCCTGCTGGGCCGAGAAGCCACGATACTTGAAGGCGAATTCCTGCACGAACTGCTCGATCTCATATTGGCCGTCGTCAGCCAGCGCCGGTGCCGTATAGCCGTCGAGCCTGCCGCAGCCTGAAGACGACCAGCGGGTGCAGCGGCCTTCATTGGTCATAGCTGCGAAGGCCAGACTGCCGGTGGGCTTCTCGGTGTATTCAACGTCAGTCTGCCGCCAGGGGAGGTCCCTGCCCATGAAGTTCCACTGCAGGCGCCCCATGTACATCAGGCTGTCATCATCGTTGGAATTGCCACGGCCCTCACCGGTGAAGGCACCCACGTAATAGCGCATGTCTGCAGGCGTTTCCTTGAACAGGTGGCCACGGAGCTGAACGCCCATCTGGCGGTCGATCGTGAATACCCGGTTGGCAATGGAGCGCTCCACGAACTGCTGCCGGCCAGAGGAGTCTACCCGCTCCCGGTTCAGGTCCACTTTCCACTGGCCCACGCGCAAGGTCGCCCAGTCCCATTTGGCGATATCTATACGATGATCAATCAGCCTGCTGCTTGACTCGAAATCTCCATCTTCGGTGTCGCGCGTGGGTTGCAGATCGACTTCGAAATAGTACTTGAGCCAGGGTTGGAAGCCGTGGCCACCGATTTTCATGCGCATGCGCCGGGTTTCGAAGTTCGACTTCGAGGGCCCGTCAATGGCTGACACCTGCCGGGGATCACTGCGGTAAGGCCAGGTAAAGCGGTTCTGTGCCCGCCACTGGAGGTTCGTCTGGAAGCGGCCGTCGCGGGTTTCCAGCCGGAAGCCCTTGCTACCATAGCTCGCCTTTACCCCAAGGCTGTCTTCCACCGCCTGGGCGATCCTATCGATGACGGCAGGGTCGTCGAAAGTCTGGGATGAGCGGCTGGCCGTTGGCGCGACGGCTACCGTGTCGAGCTGCTGCTCTGAGCCGCCTGCTACGCCGCCGGCAAAGATATCGCTGCTGGTGACCTCACTCTTCTGCATCAATTTATCGTACTGGGCCTGGGTAATGAGACCGTTTTGGAAGAGTACGTCCAGCAGATCCTTGTCGGCTGCTGAGGCCTGCGACGCCGCCAGGAAAATAGCAGCGAGCAGTAACGGAAGAGCCAGGAGCCTCGCGGGGCATATTTGTGTCATGGCGTTATGTCCTCGTGTGTCAATTAAATGAAATATTTCTGTTAACAGGTCGTAATAAAAACTTAATGAATAGATCGCAATAAAGGTCTGGTTGCGGTCCCCTCGTCATGGCCGCACGTCCGGATTCCGCCCAGGCAGAATGCAGTCGTGGTCCTGTCGAGAAGCCGCGGGCTTGGAATTAGCGGGAATTAGGCGTTGAGGTGTTGATTCCGGTGCGACGGCAGCTGTCGCTAGCGTAAAACATACCGGGGGCCTGGCGCACAAGAAGAGCGAAATCGTGGTCCCCGCGACCCACTGCAAGAGCGATGGTTTCCCCATTTGTCTCTTTTTTATTACAGTAATATGTCGCGGAGGTTACAAACTAATCGTTACAGAATTGTTACAAGATGGCAGAACTTGCCCCTCTGACCGTTGCCAACGGCAACCACCACGCCTCCAGGGTGAAGAGAAACACAGCAAGCACTGGCTTCTATCTTATTGATCTGATTCGGAAATTGGTCGGGACGCTGGATCTGAACGAGCTAGTCACTCTGAAGACAGCAGTGCGGCTAGTTCGATTCGTCAAGAAATCCACCCAGGATCTGCTCGAGCACTTTCTGCTGCATCTCACGCGCCTCGTCCTCCGTCCAGGGGAAGGAACGGGTTAGGAACAAGGCGGCAAGGCCAGTGCTTTGCGCCAGTAGTGACACCGACATCTGGTACGCATCGCCGGCACGGAAGTACCCCTCCTCAATGCAGTCCCGCACCCGGTCCACCAGGAAACGAAACGGCGGGATCGACTCCTCGCGGATGGCGTCCTGCAGCTTGAGATTGTTCATCGGGTTGATGGCGAGAAAAATCAGCTCGAAGTAGGTGCTCTGGCGCACCGCGAACTCGAAATAGGCCTCGGCCGTGAGATGAAATCGTTCCCTGGCGTCCCTTCCCTCAAGCCCGACCGAGAGATATTCCATGAAGGTGCGGAACGCCTCCGCCAACAGCTGCTGCTGGAGCGCTTCCTTATTGTCGAAGTGCTTGTAGATCGCCATGGGCGTGATGCCCAGCTCTTTGGCAATGTTGCGCATGCTCAAGCCCTGGTCGCCTGACTCCAGGTATTTTTCACAGGCGACCCTGAGGATGGCGTCCCGGGTATTCCGGGCGCGAGGCTTCTTGTTTGTGTTGGCCATGGCCCAAGCTTACCCAGTTGGAGGGCCGGCGAGCTAGCGGCCGGCCACCTCGGCAAGTATGTTTTCACCGAGGACCCGCGAGGAGGTGATCACACCGGCCATAAGGGCCCCGATGACGCCATCGGTCGTGACGTCCTGGCCGGTCAAATACAGGCCCGGCAGTGGCGTATCGGCGCGCAACCAGGGTTGCCTGAAGCGCTCCGGCGACGCCTCTACCCCCATGAAGTTGCCTTCATCGCGGCGTAGAAAATGCTCATAGCTGATCGGCGTGGAAACTTCGAAGTAGTCAACGTGGGCCTCGACCTGGGGCGCGTACTTGTACAGTTCAGCAAACATGCGCCGTGCAATCTCTGCCTTCAGCGCTCCGTAGTCCTCACCGCGCCTTTGCCATGAGCTGCCGGCCCAGGCCTTGAAGTGGCCGTAGTCTGTGGCGGAGAACATCTCGATGGTCGATTTGCCCGGAAAGCGCTCCTTCCAGGTCTTGTCCTTGGCGGACGGGAAGGTAATGAAACTCCACGGGAAAGGCGCGTTGAAATCCTGCCGGTGCCGATCGATATTGCCATCGAGGTCGTTACCCGGGTGCGCCCAGATATTGGCTCCGTGCAGTCCCAGGGTTTCAGCATCCGCGCTGATGCCGATATTTAGGCCGACGGCGCAGTAGGATTTCTTCACCTTGCGCAGGTTCTGCATCATCTCGTCCTTGACCGCTACCCCATCGGGCAGCAGTCGGGTAAAGGTGTTGTTGACGCCCGCGTTGCTGATCACGGTGTCGGCAAGAAACTCATCGCCATTGACCAGGCGCACGCCCGTCGCCCTGCCCCCCTCCACCATCACTTCCTGCACTTCTGCGCTGTAGACCACGCGACCGCTTGCCCGCTCGATGATCGGCACGATACTGCGGGCCAGCGAAGAGGCTCCGCCGTCGGGATAGGCCGCGCTTTCCATGTAGTGCCGCACCAGCATCGCGTGCATAGCGAAGGAACTTTGCTTCGGCGGCAGGCTGTAGTCGCCGTAGTTACCGCAGATCACGGCGATGAGCTCCTGGTTGTCGGTCAGGGAGGACAGCACTTCGTAGGTGGTCCGGTCGGCATACTCCAGGAACGGGGCCGCCATCTCCTCATAATGTGCGTTGGCCAGCTCCCTCGGCAACGCTTTCAAGGCAAAGTACCCTGACGATGCCTTGACCGCGAGCTTCAGCAGTTGCATGTACTCATCGATGGCGGCCTCCTCCCCGGGGAAAGACCCTTTCAGGCTATCGACGTATCGCTCTGTACCCTGGTGGAACGGGTACTCCTTGCCGGCGATGACAATCCGGTTGTAGACATCAGGCATTGGCTCCCAACTGACCCCTGACTGGGTGACGTAGTCGAACAGCTTCGATGTCATTGTTTTTTCGTGGTGAAGGTTACCGATGTAATGCAGGCCCACATTCCATTCATAGCCTTTCCTGGCGTAGGTCTGGGTGCAGCCACCAATGACGTTGTGCTGCTCAAGCAGAAGTACGGTCTTGCCCTTCTGAGCCAACACCGATGCAACGCTTAGACCGCCCATACCAGAGCCGATGACGATCGCGTCATAGCGGCGCTCGCAGTTCGAACGCTGATAACTGGTTCCCACGTACGTCATGACCGGCACCTCGCCTGCTGGAAGAGCCGCAAAGTATACATGTGTATACCTTGCTTTCAAGCATTTCATGCTCCACCACCAGTGGGAGGCGTCGTTATACTGGCGAGAGTGAATGGGAGTCAGAGTAGCTATTACATAGATGCTCACCTGTTCTCTGTAGAGTGATTAGGCGACAACAACCGAGTAAGGAGAATAGTGATGTCTGTTGAACTCACCATGTTGCTGTACAGCGCCGGTCTGTTCCTGCTCATCATATTGGGACAGGCGGGGCTTGCGATTCAGCAGAACGGGCTGATGGCCCAGGCCGGCAGCCGCGACAGCCTGCCCGAACCCACAGTGTTGCGCGCGCGAATGCAGCGCTTGACCGCCAATATGCAGGAAAACCTGATCCTGTTTGCCGCCGTAGTGCTGGTGGCCACGGTGGGCGGGGCAACCAATGAAGCCACCGCACTGGCGGCGACGATTTTCTTCTACGCCCGAGTCGGCCACGCCATCGTGTACGCCGCCGGATGGCCAATGATCAGGCCGCTGTTCTACTTCGCCGGCCTCTACGCCGTGATCCGCATTGGGATTGAGTGCCTATAGCTCGTAAAACGACTGCTTATCCAAGAGATGCGTTCATGAACCTGGGGAATGTCGAGATGCGATTTAGGGAACTCCCGGCTCGCGCGGTCCTGGTGGCGACCCTGGCAGCCGCGCTTATCGCTTGCTCCGAACCCATCGCCACGACCGACGTCAGTCCGCCCGTCAGCCAGGCACAGCTTGGCGAACGCCTGGCGGCGCTGCAGGCGGAGCGACCGGAGATTCCGGGCTTCGCCGCGGCAATACTGACTTTCGACGGCGAGATGGTGTCCGCGGCGACCGGCGTAGCAGATCCGTCCGGGCGCGATATGACGGCGAACACACCCGTTCGGATCGCATCGATCACCAAGACCTTCGTGGCTGCAACCGTGCTGAGACTGTGGGAGCAGGATCGTATCGATCTCGACGCGCCGATCGGCGAGCTCATCGCAGAGGCCCACGTGGAACTGCTCAGCAGCGACGGCTATGACACACAGGCGATCACCGTCCGCCACCTGCTGATGCACGCTGGTGGACTGAATGATCACTTTGCCAGCGACGCCTACAAGGAAAAGGTGCTAGGCGACCCGCAGCGAATTTGGACCCGGACCGATCAGCTGCAGTTACTGGTTGCCACCACAGACCCGGTCGCGCCGCCAGGGGAGCGCTTCGCCTATTCAGACAGTGGCTACCTGCTTCTGGGGGAGGTGATCGAACGAACGACGGGGCAGCCGCTGTCGCTGGCTGTTCGCGAACTGACGCGGCTCGACGCGATTGGCCTCAACAAGAGTTGGTGGGATGAAGTAGATCAGCGCCCTGCCGACGTACCCGATCGCGCTCACCAGTGGCTGGATGGCATCGACAGTTACCCCATCCACGGCAGTGTCGATGCCTTCGGCGGCGGCGGTCTGGTAGCCAGTGTCGAGGATGTGGCTAGGTTCTTTACCGCCCTGTTCAACAACGAAGTCTTCGACGATCCCGCTACACTGGCACTGATGATAGAAGCACCAG
>JASJBK010000008.1 GCA_030066555.1 Halieaceae bacterium | reverse complement strand
CCGGAAGAGGTGCCGATGATCGAATCCCCGGTACCCCAGGCCGGAGAGGGCGAGATCGTCATCCGCAACCTGTATATCTCCCTGGACCCGGCAATCCGCGGCTGGATGTCCGACGAGCCCAACTACATCGAGCCGATCCCGGTGGGCACCAAGGTATGGGCCACCGGCATCGGCCGGGTGGTGCAGAGCAACAGCCCCGATTTCGAAGTGGGTGACATTGCCCTGGGCATGAATGCCTGGGAGGACTACACCCTGTGCCCGGCGGAGGCGGCCAGCAAGGTTGATCCCATGGGCATGCCCCTTACTACCTTCCTGAGCATCCTCGGCGCCACCGGCCTGACTGCCTACTTTGGCCTGCTGGACGTGGGCGAGCCGAAGGAGGGCGAGACCCTGCTGGTGAGCGGCGCCGCCGGTGCGGTGGGCTCCATTGTCGGCCAGATCGGCAAGATCAAGGGCTGCCGGGTCATCGGCATTGCCGGCGGCGAGGACAAGTGCCGCTGGGTCATGGAGGAGTGCGGCTTCGACGACGTGATCGACTACAAGGCCTGTGACGACCTCACGGCCGCCATCGCCGAGAAGTGCCCGGACGGCGTCGATATCTACTGGGAGAACGTCGGCGGCGATATGCTCGACGCGGTGCTGATGAACCTCGCCGAACGCGCCCGCATCGTGTTCTGCGGCTGGATCGCTACCTACAACGACGAGGAAAAGCGCCCGGGACCGAAGAACCTGTGGCAGCTGCTGGCCAAGAGCGCCCGCCTGGAAGGCTTCGTGGTGAAGAGCTATGTGCCCCAGTTCCCCGAGGGCATCGCCGCCCTGGCGGAATGGTTGCAGCAGGGCAAGCTGCAGTACAAGGAGCACGTGGTCGACGGCCTTGAGAATGCGCTGGATGCCTTCCACATGCTGTTTGACGGCCGCAACACCGGCAAGCTGATTATCAAGATCGCGGACGAGTAGGTTCGCCTGGAGGAGGGCCGCCATGCGCCTGGAATACGACTACTCTGACTACCGGGTGCTGGTGACCGGGGCTGGCGACGGCATCGGCCGCGCCACTGCGGAAGCGTTTCACGAATCCGGTGCGGCGGTGCTGGCGGTGGATATCAATGCCGAGGGCCTCGAAAGCCTGGCACGGCACGGCATCAAGACCCTGGTTCAGGACGTGGCCGCCGACGATGCCCCGGCCAATATCATCTCTGAAGCCGAGGGGGTGCTGGGCGGGCTCAATGTGCTGGTGAACAATGCCGGCATCTGCCCGGTGGCCAGCCTTGCCGAGACCGAAGACGAGGTGTGGGATGCGGCGCTCAACGTCAACCTGCGTTCCATGTTCAGGCTCAGCCGGGAGGCTCTACCGCTGCTGGCGGCCACACCGGCCGGCCGCATCGTCAATATCGCCTCGGTATCGGCCCTGATGGCCAACGAGGGCATGGGCGCCTATACCGCGTCCAAGCACGGGGTGGCGGGTTTCAGTAAAAACCTCGCCGTCGAGGTGGGCAAGCAGGGCGTCACCGTCAACTACATCCTGCCCGGCGCCATCGTCACTGGCATTACCCGCGACCTGGTGCAGAACGATGCTGCTTTCCGCGACTTCTGGGTAGAGAAAAGTGCTGCCGGACGCTGGGGCCAGCCCGAGGATATCGCCCGGGCCATCCTGTTCCTGGCTTCCCGTGACGCGGATTTCATCAGCGGCCACGGGCTGGCGGTGGATGGCGGCGCGCTGGTGCGCGCCTAGGACAACTACAGATTCTGTATCAGGGGCGGTAGGGGATGTAGTTGCCGGACAGGTTCTGCGGCCCCTGGTAGATGACGTTGTAGCTGCGACGGGTAAACACCCAGCGGCCATCCTCGAGGGCGTATTCGTCGTTGTAAACACCCAGGGTCATGTTGGCGTCCCCGTCCTTGGGATTCAGGTGCTCGGTAAGGTACCAGCGCCCGGTGGCCTTCTCACTCTCGACCTGTATCGTGCCGGAGCTGAGCATCATCACTACCATCTCGAACCCGGACATGGCGCCCTGCCAGGTTTGCAGAATCGCCTCAGACCCTTCCACCACGTGCCCCATCAGGTCCCAGGTGGCAGTCGGTGACCAGGTCGCGATCCAGTCATCGGCGTTGTAGCGGTTTACCGCGTCAATATAGCGGGCGTTCAGGTCGCGGATAGCGAGTTCGTTTTGGGTCGACATAAGGGGCTCCAGTCAGGTTTTACGCGGTATGGCGAGACTAGTAAAAAAAGAAACAAGCCATACTGTTTTTTAGCAAAATGGGCTGCTACTATGAATGATCACCAAATACTTAACAACACTTAACAAGAACAGGTGATGGGCTGCTACGGCAGCTCGCCCATGGAAGCGCTCATGTCCCCAGATGCACCGTCCGCTGCCTACGACGGCGGCTTCGATACTGCTACGGCCCGCCCTATCAGCGAAGGCCTGTTTACCTGGCCATCAGACAACCCGGCCTTGTTGTGCGCGCGCTGCCAGAACTGCGGCCGCGCCGCTTTCCCGTTCCAGGACAGCTGTGCCGCCTGTTGCTCGACCGATATGGTGCTGGAGGAGCTGCCGCGTCGCGGCACCCTCTGGACCTACACGGTGCAGCGCTTCATGCCCAAGTCGCCCTATAACAGCGGTGAGACCCAGGAGACTTTCCAGCCCTACGGCGTTGGCTACGTCGAATTGCCCGGTGGGGTGCGTGTCGAGGGCCGGTTGACCGAGAATGATCCGGCCAAACTGGAGATCGGCATGGAGATGGAGGTGGTGTTCTACCCCTACCGGCAGGATGAAGACGGCACCGACCTGATCAGCTTCGCCTTCCGCCCTGTAACCGATAGTGAGGGCCAGTAGCATGGACGTCGCCATTGTTGGAATTGGTATCCACCCCTTCGGCCGGACTCCCGAGCGCAGCGGTATGCAGCAGGGCGCCTACGCCGCCCGCGCCGCCCTCAAGGATGCCGGTGTGGACTTCAAGGACATGGAATTTGCCTACGGCGGCAGCCACAGTGCCGGCAGCGCCGACTCGCTGGTCAACGAGCTGGGCCTTACCGGCCTGCCTTTCACCAATGTCGCCAACGGCTGCGCCACCGGCGGCAGCTCATTGATGTCGGCCTACAACGCCATCAAGTCTGGCGAGTTCGACATCGGCCTGGTGGTGGGTTTCGACAAACACGAGCGTGGCGCTTTCAATGCTGATCCCAAGAGCCTCGGCATCGGTGCCTGGTACGGGGAAACGGGCCTGATGCTGACGACCCAGTTCTTCGCCATGAAGATCACCAAGTACATGCACGATTTCGGCATCACCAACCGGGCCCTGGCCAAGGTCGCCGAGAAGGCCTTCGAGAACGGTGCCAGGAACCCCAATGCCTGGCGCCAGTCGCCGATTGGCGAGGAAGAGATCCTCAACTCCATGATGGTCAACGATCCGCTGACCAAGTTCATGTTTTGTTCGCCTTCAGAGGGCGGCGTGGCCCTGGTGGTATGCCGCGCCGACAAGGCAAAGCAATACACTGATAAACCCGTGCTGATTCGCGGTGCCGCCCTGCGCTCACGTCGCTATGGCTCCTTCGAGGTGTTCGCCCCCTCCCAGGCGCTGGAACATATCGCCGGGCCGACGGTGGACGCCTCCAGGGCAGTGTTCGAAATGGCCGGCGTGGGCCCGAAGGATATCGACGTGGCCCAGCTGCAGGACACCGAGTCCGGTGCCGAGATCATGCACATGTCGGAGAACGGGTTCTGCGAAGACGGTGAGCAGGAACACATGCTGCTCAACGGGGAAACACGAATTGACGGTCGACTGCCGGTCAACACCGATGGAGGCTGCCTTGCCAACGGCGAGCCCATCGGCGCATCCGGACTGCGGCAAATCCATGAAAACGTGGTGCAACTGCGCGGTGAGGGCGGTGCACGCCAGGTGCCGGGCGATCCGAAACTGGCCTACAGCCATGTATACGGCGCACCCGGGATCAGTGCAGTCACCATACTGCAGCGCTAGCCGACGAGCAGTCAGCAGGAGATAGAGCAGCAATGAACGAGAAAGTGAAACTGACCGAAGAACAGATCAAGGCCCGCAATCCTTCCTATGGCTTCCAGGACCTGCTGGACCTGGAGGAAGTCGAGGTACCCGAGGCCCTGCGCGAGAACACCAATACCTATCTGGGCAGCGAAGACCTGCCCCTGGACCGGTGGACCTCCCGGGAGTTCTTCGACCTCGAAGTGGAGAAGATGTGGACCAAGACCTGGCAAATGGCCTGTCGCGAGAGCCAGGTTCCCAACCCTGGCGATTACTTCGTCTACGACATCGCCAACTTCTCGATCCTCGTCACCCGCACCGAGTCCGGTGAGCTCAAGGGCTACCATAACTCCTGCCTGCACCGCGGCCGCGCCCTGAAGCGCGGCGCCGGCAACAGCCCGGAGCTGCGCTGCCCTTACCACGGCTTCTCCTGGCACCTGTCCGGTGAGTTCAAGGGCGCGCCCTGTGAATGGGACTTCCCGCACATCGACAAGGGCGAATTCTCCCTGCCCGAAGTCAAGGTCGATACCTGGGCGGGTTGGGTACTGATCAACATGGACGAGAATGCCCAGCCGCTGGAAGAGTACATGGGCATCATTCCGGAGCACTTCGAGCGCTGGAACCACGAGCAGCGCTATATTTCCATGCACGTGCAGAAGGTGATCGGCGCCAACTGGAAGGCGGTACTGGAAGCGTTTATCGAGTCCTACCACGCCATCGCCACCCACCCGCAGATCATGCCCTACCAGGGTATCGACAACTCCCAGTACGACGTCTGGGGTGACAATGTCAGCCGCACGATTACCCCATCTGCCATCGTCAACCCCAGCCATGAAGACCAGTACGACGAGCAGGACAGCGTCAACACCATGCTCGGCACCTCGGTGCTGGTGGGCGAGACCGATAACGACTCGGAAACGGCGGTGAAGTCCCGCGCTCGCGATACCATTGCCGGCATCAACAGCGAGGCGTTCCAGGCCATGCACAGTGAGACCCTGGACGGCTACGCCACCAAGTCGGAGCTCATGGACTCAACCCTCTACCTGCTGTTCCCCAACTTCGCCCCCTGGGCAGGCTTTGGCCCGGTGCTGACGTACCGCCACCGCCCCAACGGGGACGATGAGAACAGCTGCATCATGGACATCTTCTTCCTCACCCCGTACCAGGATGGCGAGGAGCGCCCCGACGACGCACCCACCGTGCGCCTTGAAATCGACGAGCCCTTCTCCAAGGCCGCCGATGTCATGGGTGAGGGCCTGGCGCGTATCTTCGACCAGGACGCCTCCAACCTGCCGCAGGTGCAAAAGGGCATGAAGGCCTCCAAGAAAGGTGCGGTGACCCTGGCCAACTACCAGGAAGTCCGCATCCGCCACTTCCACCAGACGCTCGACAAATACCTGAACGCGTGAGCGAACACCACGCCCAGGCCACCGAGCCGGGCGCCGATTCGTCGGACCGTGTCGAAGCGGATAGCTGGCAGGCTTGCCTGCCGGCCCGCATCGAGCGGGATGGCGAGAAGTGGGCCAATACCACCATCGCCCGGGAAGCCTGGCGCAAGGCCCGGGAGATGCCGGACCGGGTCGCCATATTCATCGAGGATGCCCCCGACGCTACCTATGCCGAGCTGGCCCTGGAGGCGCGCCGGCTGATTGCGGCTTTTCTCGAACTGGGACTCAAGCAGGGCGACGTGGTCAGTTTCCAGTTGCCCAACTGGCGCGAGGCGGTGCCGCTGGATATCGCCTCCGCTGCCCTGGGCCTGGTGGTCAATCCCATTGTGCCGATCTACCGCGGTGCCGAACTGCGCTACATCCTCGAGGATGCCGCTACCCGCGTGATGTTCGTGCCCGAGCAGTTCCGCTCCATCCACTACGTGGACATGGTGCTGGAACTGTCAGGGGAGTTGCCCGCGCTGGAGCATATCGTCAGCGTACGCGCCGAGGCCGACTACCCTGGCGTGACCCGCTTTGAAACCCTGGTCGACCGCGACCCGGTGGATCTCGACCGGCTGCCGGAGATCGATCCCAACCTGCCCAAGTGCCGGCTCTATACCTCGGGCACCACGGGCTTTCCCAAGGCCGTATTACACAGCCACAACACCCTCAATTATGTGCAGGGGTGTTCCATCCGCCACTCCGGGATCAGCGCCGACGATGTAATGGTGATGCCCTCGCCGGTCACCCATATCACCGGCTACTCCAGCGGCATCAATATGAGTTTCATGAGCGAGGCGCGCTCGGCGCTGATGGCGCGCTGGGACGCCGACGCCGCCATCGACTTCATCCATGAGGTCAACGGCACTATGACGGTGGGCGCCACCCCGTTCCTGGCGGAACTGCTGGATGCCGCCGAGCGCCGCGGCGACGGACTACCGAGTATGCGCCAGTTCAGCTGCGGCGGTGCCGGTGTGCCCCCGGAGCTGGTGCGCCGCGCTTACCGGGTGCTGGACAACTGCATCACGGTGCGTGTTTACGGGAGTACCGAGGTGCCGCTGGTCAGCTATGGCTGGCGCGACAACCCGGAACTGGCGGCCACCACCGATGGCCAACTCTACGCCTTCGAGGTGAAGATACTCGATGACGACGGCAACCCATTGCCAGAGGGAGAGGACGGCGAGATCGCCGCCCGCGGCCCGGGCATGATGCTGGGTTATGCCGACCCCGAACAGAATGCCGCCGCCCATACGGCCGACGGCTTTTTCCTGACCGGCGATATCGGCCGCATCACCCCGCAAGGCGCGGTGCTTATCACTGACCGCAAGAAAGACATCATCATCCGCGGCGGCGAGAACCTGTCCGCCAAGGAGATCGAGGATGTGCTCCACCAGCATGATGTCATCGCTGAAGCGGCGGTAGTGGCTATGCCTCACGCCCGGCTCGGCGAGGGGGTTTGCGCGGTGGTGATACCCCGCGGGGAGCAGCCGCCCACTCTCGAGGATATCGCGGCGTTTACCGATCGCTGCGGCCTGGCCCGGCAGAAAATCCCGGAAAAACTGGTCCTTGTCGAGGACCTGCCGCGTACCCCCAGTGGCAAGGTGCGCAAAGACATTCTCCGCAAACAGCTCAAAGAAGGTGAACTATGAACAGGCAATTCCTGCTCGATAAGCGGCCCCTCGGACGCGATCTCGAATATACGGATTTCAAGCTGATAGAGGCCGAGAAGCCCAGCCCCGGCGACGGCGAGGTGCTGGTGCAGGTGATGTACATGGGCGTCGATCCTGCCATGAAGGGCTGGATGGAGAATCGTGCCGACTACGTGGCACCGCTGGAAATCGGCGACGTCATGCGCGGCAACGGCATCGGCCGGGTGATTGAGTCCAACAACGACAAATTCCCCGAGGGCATGCTGGTCTCCGGCAGCTTCGGCTGGCAGGAATACGCCGTCAGCGATGGCAAGGACTTCCCGCTGAACCCGGTCCCGGAAGGGGTGCCGATCACCGCGCCGCTGTCGGTGCTGGGGATTACCGGCCTCACCGCCTACTTCGGTTTCATGGAAATCGGCCAGCCCAAGGAGGGCGACGTGGTGCTGATTTCCGGCGCTGCCGGTGCCACCGGCTCGGTGGTGGGGCAGCTCGCGAAGCTGAATGGCGCCAGCAAGGTCGTCGGTATTGCCGGCAGCAAGGAGAAGTGCGACTTCCTGGTGAATGAACTGGGCTTCGATGCCGCCATCAACTACCGCGAGGAAGACCAGGCGGCGCGCGTGAAGGAGTTGTGCCCTGACGGCATCAATATCTTCTTTGACAACGTTGGCGGTGAGATCCTCGATATTGCCCTGGCCAATATCGCCGACAATGCCCGCGTGGTGATTTGCGGCGGTATCTCCCGCTACAACCTGGCCGGCGATATTCCCGGGCCCAAGAACTACTTCAACCTGGTGTTCCGCCGTTCACGCATGGAAGGCTTCATTGTGCTCGACTACCTGCCGCGCTTCGGCGAGGCGATTGCCTACCTGGCGGAGCACGTGGCCAAGGGTGACCTCATCAGCAAGGAAACGGTGATGGAAGGCTTCGAGCAGATGCCCAACGCCCTTATGGCCCTGTTTGCCGGCGAGAATATCGGCAAGCAGCTGGTTCACATCGCCGATTAGGTACAGCCGGTTAGGTACGGCCGGTCAGGTGTGACCGGCCAAGTACGGCCGGCCAGGTCCGGACGACCGCGGCGCGTCAGACGCCCATAAAAAAGAGACAAATAGCACCAAGTGCCACATCAGTGGCACCCACAGCAGAAACTCAAACCCGAACGACAGCGGCGCGCCCCGAGAGGGGAGCGTCCGCCTGTTCAGTGCGGCCCCCTACAACGAGGCCACCGATCCAGTCTCTTATTTGGTTTGAGCGACCTGGGTGTCGGCTGCACCGCCGACCTGTACCAGCTCCAGCTCATCTACCGTGCCGTTGCCGCGTGCCTTGCAGGTGGCGACGTACTCGGCAGTACCACCGTCAGCGTTCCTTGCAGCCACCTCGATCTCGAAGGAGGTGTAGCGGCCGCGACGCTTGATGCTGTCGGTGTTCTGGCGAACTGTTTCAAACTGGCTCAGGCGTGAATCGTTGGCGATTTCAGACTTGCAGCCCGCCAGCGCTTCACTGGGACCCGCCAGGGCGGGGGTGGAGAGGGTGGCAAGCAGCGCTACCGCGCCGATGCCACGAACAGCGTTTGAAATAGACATAACGTTTACCCTAACTATGGAAATGGACCGTTATCTCAAGGGGCTTCTGTACCACGACATCGTGTTTCAGAGGTCCCTCATTCAGGTCGAGCCACAATAGGTCTCGAACCTGGTTATGGAGTATACTGTGCAAATTCCCTCAGGGATTAGCAGAAGTCGCACAATAAATCGGAAATTTTGCACATATGCTGAATTGGGATGACTTGAGATTTCTACTCGCCGTGGCCCGCAGCGGCTCCATGAGCGGTGCCGCAAGGGAGCTGGACGTCAACCACGCCACGGTAATCCGCCGCATCCGCAGCCTCGAGGAGCAGCTCGGCACCACGCTGTTTGAGCGCCACGGCCACAGCTACGTCATTACCCCGGCGGGCCAGGTAGCCTTTGACGCCGCCGAGCGCATGGAAGCCCAGTCGGTGGGTGTCGAGCGCCAGGTCATCGGCCAGGCCACGGCGCTGTCCGGTCGCATCCGGGTGACGGCGCCGGAGCCGATGGGCCGCACCTTCCTGCTGCCGGCGATCCGCGAGTTCAACCAGGTCTACCCGGATATCCTCATCGACCTCAGCCTGAGCATGCGTTCCTATGACCTGGGCATGCGTGAGGCGGACGTGGCCTTCCGGGTAACCGACAATCCGCCCCAGGACCTGGTGGGTAACAAGCTGGCCACTATCGAACTCGCGGTCTACGGCCGCAGGGGCGACGAGTTGGACCCCGCCCGGGTCAGCGGAGTGATCTCGATTGAGCACCTGTTGCAGGAGCGCGTGGCCTGGGAAGAGGCCTGGTTCCCCGAGGCGCGCACCACCCTGGTGACCGACTCACCGGCAGTCGCAGCGGATGCGATCAAGGAAGGCTTCGGAGTCTCCATGATTCCTACCGCAATTGGAGAGCCCGACCCCGAGCTTGAGCGCTTGCCTGACATTCCCGTGCAGGCCAATGGCGAGATCTGGTTGCTTACCCACCTCGATATCCGCAGCAACGCACGCATGCGGGTGTTCCGCGACTTTATCCAGGAGTATTTCAGCAAACGGGTACCTGAGATCATGGGTGCAGATATCCCCGAACACAGGCCGCGCCGGCAAAGCGCCTAGCGGCGCGAACTGCGGGCACAAAAAAGCCGGCAATTGCCGGCTTTTTAATGGGCTGTTACCCGGTCCTGATCAGGGCAGCGCCGCGATCCAGGACTTGTCTTCGAACCACTTCTTGCGCAGCTGATTGAGCATGCCCATTTTGCCGAAGGTGTCCAGGTAGTTGTCGACCAGCTCGGCGAACTGCCGGTCGTCCTTGCGCACGGCAATGCCGAAAGGCTCGATGGAGAGCGGCGACTGCAGGGTCGCCAGGCCGGCATTGGGATAGCGCAATACCGAAAGGATGCAGATCGGCATGTCGGCGACCAGGGCATCCACTTCGCCGGCGATGACCATGTCCACGGCGGCGTCGTAGTCCTTGACCCGTATCAGGGTTGCTTCCGGTGCGGCGGACTGTACGAACACCTCACTGGTGGAGTTCTCGAGGGCCGCCAGCTTCAGGTCAGCCCGGTTGAAGTCAGCCGAGCGCGTAGCGCGGGCAAGCAGCGTGTCCTTGGTAAGGATAGACTTGCCGGACATCATATAGGGTCCGACGAAGCTGACACTGCGGGTGCGGTCCGCGGTGATCGCCATGCCCGACATCACCATATCGACCTTTTCCTTGTTAAGTGCATCCAGCAGGTCGCCGAATGGCATGGTCACGATCTCCAGGCGGGCGCCCATTGACGACGCCAGGGCTCGTGCCAGGTCCACTTCGTAGCCGATGAGCTGACCGCTGCGGCTATTGGAGTTCATCGGCGGCTGGTTGCCGGACATGCCCACCTTCAGCACCTTGAAGTCGACGACCCGGTCCAGCACCGGCGAGGAGGACTGGGCCAGGGCGCCCTGTGCCACCAGGGATGCGGCGAGCAGGCCGAGCAGGGAAAACTTTTTCAGCAGTTTCAGCATGATGTGTTCCTGTAGTAAGGAGGATTCGCCTGTGATGAGGCTTTGAAAAACGTTATGCGAGTGTAGCGACCCGGTGTGATAAATCAATCAACGGCCACCCCTCCTTTATCTGCATTACTCAGGGCGCGTTCAGATCCCAGTCGTACTCGTAGCGTACCCTGCCATCCCAGCCGCGCAGCTGCGCTGCCAGGTCGGCTTCCGCGAAACCCGCCAACCAGCCCAGGCGCTCGCTGCGGCTGTCGCCAAAGTCTTCCTTGAACCACTTGAAGATCGAGCTGAGGGTGAGCCGGTTGCCATCGACGCTGGCGCCCCGCGGGTGGTTGATAAAGGCGCGGGCACCGGCATCGTAGAGTTGATCGAGGTTGTCGGCAGTAAATGGCACCGGCTGCAGGTTGGGGCAGCCAAGACTTGCGCAGTTGACCGCGAAGTGCACTCGCGGATCCTCATAGAGCGGACGCAGGATGCGGTGCTCGATGTCGTTGAGGGTCAGTACCACGCCGTCGATCTCGATGATGTCCCGGCTCCAAGGGCCGATACTGAATACGCCGTTCTTGATCTGGCGAATACTGGTGGCATCCGGGTTGTCGAGAATCAGTTTTACCGTGATGGCGTTGTAAAGGTTGACCCAGTAGGCCTGCTGTTGCTTGTGGGTCAGGGCGCTGACCTGCAGAGCTGCCAGGTTCTGGAGGTAGTCATCGAGCAGGGCCCGGTGTTCTGCGGACACGGAAGCGTAGTCGAAGCGATTGATGCCGGAAGGGTGGTCGCTGACCAGGTAGGTGGCCAGCAACAGCCCCCAGGATGAGTGATCGACGTCGACGGCGCGGGTTTCAGCGGCGGGGCGCCAGCGTTCCCAGGCCTCGCTGTCGGGAATGATGCCTGCGGCCGCCGGCACGCTTGCCAGCATGCACAGTGCCAGCAGGCTCCTGGACAGGAGTGCCGGTAACAGTTTTCGATAGCGTGTCGTGGTGGTAGTGGGCATGACTTTGTCTCGCTAGTCTGGTCATGCCTTCGATGGTTGCACCGCGCGGGAGTTCCCCGCGCGGTACGATTGGAGCGTGTTGCGCTAAGCGGCGGGCTTGTTACAGAAGCGTTCCTGGGGCACCTGGTTGCAGCCGCAGCTGGAGATTTCCAGCAGGTGCCAGAGGTAGCAGCGACCGAAAACACCATTCAGCACCAGAAACAGGGCGATGACGGATGTCAGCCCTTCAAAGGTACCAAACTCGGGCTGCATAGCCGTCAGAACAGCTACCAACACACCCAGAAGCAAGCGCACGATGCGCTCCGGCTTGCCAAGGTTTTTAGCAATCATGACAGTACACCTGGTTAAAAAACGAGCTAGGTACGAGCCGTTTTTCGGTTCGGATTACTGACTGTGACAAAACCTGGACGCAGTTCCGAAAAATTGTACCCGCGCCTCGTTAACGGTTTGGAGCACCCGCGCCAGGGATAGAGGTAGCTATGCAAGCATAGGTGGGCGAAGTCGGCAGCTCACGCTTATTCCGACTGTGCGGATGCTTGCCTGAATCGCTGCATGCGTTCCAGCGTGGCCGGGTGTGTGCTCAGGAATTCCCCCAGTTCATCCTCTTCCTCTGAAGACCAGTCGGTCTCGGTGATACAGGCGTCGAAGGTGGGCTGGCTGAACTCACCCTTGATATGGGCGCGATCACGACACTCCAGCCGCTGCATCAAGCTGGCAAAGTAGCCGGGGTCGACCTGCTCCGCACGCAGGAATTCCAGGGTATAGCTGTCGGCTTCCCGCTCGAACTCACGGGACCAGGCGAGGTCGGTCAGGGCCAGGGGAATGGCACCAAACAGGTCGGTAGTGGCAGTAGCATCCCCCAACACCAGCACCACGGCGATAGTGACAATAGAACCCTGTATGGCGCGCCGCAGGCTGTGCCGGTATTCGAGGTGGCCCAGCTCGTGTCCGTAGACGGCGAGCAGTTCCCTGTCATCGTTTGCGAGTTCAACCATCTCGTCGGTAAAGACCACGGTTCCACCCGGCAGGGCAAAGGCATTGGCGCCCAGCTTGCCGCCTTTCCTGAATTCGATTTTCACCGGGATCGCCATCTCTGGCGTGCGGCCCAGGAAGTCCGCTCGAAGCGCATCGCGGCGCGCCTCCGGGAGGGCAGAGGGTTCGAAATAGCTGCGGTCGAACACCGCTAGTGTCTGTTCATCGGCGGTATCGAGAATCGCTGCGGGGAGAGCGTAGGCGATGGTGCGTGCGGCGTTTGGCACGCCATAGACCAGGGCCAGGTAGACAATGGCCACGGTGACGACGCCAAGCCCTAAAACTGCGCCCCAGTGTTTCTCTACCAGGTCGACCAGGTCGAGTTTGCCGCCGTGATGCCCCCACTCGCGGATGGTCGACAAGCCGCCGTGGTCAGATGTTTCGAAAACGGCGCCGTCGGGCATTGCCAGCTGGCGGGCCGTGTCGCCCAGGGGTGGAGAAACCTCGAACTCGGAAAAGCGACCGCGCCGCCTGTCCTCACCGGTATCGAGTTCGAACTCACCCGACCGGTACACCTTCAGGGTGGCCGGCACCTGGCGGGATGTGGTCCCGTCGAACCAGGTACCGGCCAGCTCGATCACAAGCCGATATCCAGGTCCAGCATGTCGCCGAGCTCTTCGCCGACGGCGCTGACTCGCTCGCTCTCAGCGGCAACAAAGTTGTCGAGGTTGCCGGCAATGACAGCGCCGAGGTGGCCAGCCTTGTAGCGAGCCGCACGAACTCGCGCCACGGGATAAGCCAGGCCCAAGGTGACTGCGATCAGCAGTATGTTGGTGATGGTCAGCCCGAGGAAGCTGCCGGTGGTCATGCTCGCCTGCAGCCGGTGATCGCCAATCGAGGTGCCGCCATAGACCAGGTTGAAGAGCTGCACACGCATATAGGCAAAGGCCAGCAGGTAGGCCACGGTGGCACCCAGCAGCGGTGCATACTGACTCAGCGGTGCGGCGAGAGCGCTGGCCACGCCAACCAGGATGCCGAGGCCGACCGCGACCAGGAAGGCCTTGTAGAAACTGCCGGTGCTTGCCTCCAGCGAAAGGTTCTGGGTGCCGTAGCTGAAGTTGTTCACCATGTACTCATTTTGCTTTTTCATTACCAGGGGCATCAGCAGGCCCAGGCTAAGCACGCCCAGTACCGGCCAGGCAAGGAACGCGACGGTCGCACCGCCAACGTCGCCAGTAAAATCAAAGCGCACGTTGCGGTAGGCCGAGTTGAATGCATTGAATCTCAGAGAACGAGTAATCAACCAGGGCAACATGACCAGCAAGCCCACGCTCATCAGCGCACCTACCAGCGGGTAGTACTGGTTTGCCAGCGTATAGACTACCAGTGCGGCGATAGCGATCAGTCGCCCCTTGAGGATGGTGATCGGCTTTGCCAGATAGCGGAAACTGTTCCCGTCGAGATGAGTATGACTGTAGAAGTAGCTGGCTGTCCTGACTTTTGCCCAGGCGGAGTAAATGCCTACGGTGATGATCGTCAGGAACAGGTTGACGATCCAGATGCGGAAGAACTCGCCGCCGGTACCGGTAAATTCAAAGCTTACGTCTCGCTCTGCGGCCGCTGCGGTCAGCTGCTCGTTGATAGGCTGGTTCATGGCGTACATCCCTGTGTCTAGTTATTGTTCGCTTCCAGCCTAGGGATGTAATTTGCGGCCGTCCTTCACGGTTTACCAAAAGTGAGAACTGCGTCAATCTCTGCTGCCAGATTTTTGCGCTGCATGCAGGTTTTGTGGTGCTGACCGGCTGATTGAGGAGCAATGATGCCGACATTTCACGAGATCACGGAATACATCGCCGCTGAGTTCCCCCAGGGTCGCGTGATTATCGAGGCCGTGGACGAGCGCTCCTGCCGGGTGGGCAGGACGCCCACCCGGGGGATAACTGCGGCTCAGGCCGCGCTCGCGCTGGCGATGCTTTTTGGCGTATTGGTACCGCTGCCGCGTTGACGCTTTACTTCTTCGACGGCGGCGCGCAGCGCATCAATGCGGTGCTCGTACCTGGTGTCCATCGGCAGGCAGTGGGTGGCGTCCAGGGCCGCCAGGGTCTCGGCCACATCGCCGTCGAGGCCCGACGTATAGACGGTTTTTCCAGCCTGCTTCGCATCGCAGATGATGGTCTCCACGGCGCGAGCGGCGGAAACATCCATGAACGGTACGCCGCTGAAGTCGAGAATCAGCGCCGCCGCCTTGCGACGGGTGCGCTCGCGAACGTGGTGGCCTACGTCCGCAGCAGCGCCAAAGCTCAGCGGTCCGCCGAACTCGAAGATGGTGACCGCGCGACCGGCTTCTTCCAGCAGGGCCCGCTCTTCCGGAGTCACCACGGTGAGGCTCTCATCCTCGTCGCTGAACTTCTTGAGCTGCTCGTCGGCGAGCTGCTTGACGAAAGCCATGGAGGCCACCACCACGCCGGCTGCTACCGCGGTGATCAGGTCGACAAATACCGTCAGCAGCAGCACCAGGGCCATCAGTGCCAGGTCCAGGCGCGGGCCGCGGTGGGCGCGCTTCAGGTAGCCCACATCAATGATGTCGTAGCCAACCTTGATGAGAATGCCAGCCAGGGCTGCGTGGGGAATCAGTTCCGCCAGCGGTGCCAGGCTGATGACGATGGCCAGCAGCAGCACCGAGTGCAGCATGCCGGAGATGCGGGTCTGGCCACCGGTGCGAATATTGATCACCGTGCGCATGGTCGCGCCGGCACCGGGGATGGCGCCGAACAGGCCGGCTACCGTGTTGCCGATGCCCTGGCCCACCAGCTCGCGATCGGAATCGTGGCGGGTGCGGGTCATGTTGTCGGCTACCAGTGAGGTAAGCAGCGAGTCGATGGCGCCCAGCGCCGCGAGGATAACCGCCGCCTCCAGCACGATGGCGAAGGTATCGGCAGAGAACGCCGGCACGACGAAAGCGGGGAATCCGGTGGGAATATCACCGAGGATCGGGGAGCCTGGAACCACAAGGCTCAGGCAGGTGCCGATGATCAGCGCGGCCAGCGGCGGCGGCAGGTAGGTAGCCAGCCGCTTTGGCCAGGTGAAGATCACCGCCAGGGTGGTCGCACCCACCAGCAGGGCCGGCCACACCGGCGCCATCACGGCTTCCGGGATTTCCATCAGGGCGGGAATCGTGCCGGCCGCTTCGGGCTCATGGCCGAACAGGCGCGACACCTGGAGGGCGATGATGATACAGCCGATGCCGCTCATAAAGCCCGATACGACCGGGTACGGTACCAGGCGGATGTACTGCCCCATTTTCATGAAGCCCAGTGCAACCTGGAGCAGGCCCGCCAGCACTACAGCGGCGAACACCAGCGCCGGGTCGCCGCTGAGCGAGGCGAATACACCGGCAAATACCACCACCATCGGGCCGGTGGGCCCGGACACCTGTGAGCCGGTGCCGCCGAACAGGGCGGCAAAGAACCCCACGAAGATCGCGCCCCACATGCCGGCGATGGGGCCGGCACCGGAGGCCTCACCAAAGGCCAGGGCCAATGGCAGCGCGACGACGCCGGCGGTGATGCCGCCGAAGATGTCGCCACGCAGATTGCTCGTATCAAAATACTTCATTGCAGTACTCCCGGGCCGTGCCGATCAGGCGGCGCAGCCCTTGCCGTGTGCCATCTTGGCCGCTTCCGCGGCGTAGTGATTGTCCACAGGTACAAACTTGTTGCTGGCTTCGTCGAAGGCAGACACATCGCCCGTCTTGATGTCATACACCCAGCCGTGCAGCTGCAGGTCGCCCTTGGCCAGGCGTGCGGCAACAGCAGGGTGGGTCTTCAGATGTTGCAGCTGCAGGACCACGTTCTGCTCCAGCAGCATTTTCATTTTGTCCTCGTCGCTCAGGTCAGTGCCCATCTGCTCGACAATGGAGACCGCGGCGCGTGAGTAGCTCAGCCATTCCTTGACGTGGGGCAGGGCATCGAGGCCCTCAGGGTTCATCGCGCCCTTCATGGCGCCGCACTCGGTGTGGCCGCAGATCACGATATGGGGAACGTTCAGGGCAGCTACCGCGAACTCGATAGACGCCGTCATGCCACCGGTGTGGGTGGTATGGGGCGGGACGATGTTGCCGGCGTTGCGACAGATGAACAGCTCACCCGGGTCGGTCTGGGTGATCATCGCGGTTTCGATGCGCGAGTCGGAACAGGTGATGAACAGGGCTTCCGGTGACTGGCCCTTGCTCAGTTTCTCAAACAGCTCCTTTTTCTCCGGGTAAACAGAGTTCTGGAACTTGATAACCCCTTCGGCGAACTTTGGCATGAGCTTCTCCTTATGCTTGGTAGGGATATGCGGTCAGTTGTTTTGTGTTGTCCACAGCTTGCGGGCGCTGTCGATGGCAGACTTGTCGACGCCGGTCATGCGGCCTTCGACAAAGGCGAGCCCTTCGATAATCCATTCGGCAATTTCCGGTTGCAGCAGGCGGTAGAGGTGGCGGCGCCCCTCGCGGCGCTCATCCACCAGGCGGTGGGCGCGCATCAGCGACAGGTGTTGGGATACACGGGCCCCGGCCAGATCAAGCTCTTCGGCGAGGCTGTTTACGTCCCGCTCATCGTTACCCAGCTCTTCAATGATGCGCACCCGGTCCGGGTGGGCGAGGATCTTGAAGATTTCAGACAGCTCCTTGGAGACCAGCTGACGACTTGGCATGGATGCGCTACCCCCCGGTAGTCGAGGCCCTTGCAATGGCAAGAATCCTCTCAATATTTCTTATATGCGAATACTTGAAGATATTAAGGTTTGAATATGGACCGGAATGTTCGAATCGTCAAATCGATAAAATCGAAGTATCGATAGACATCATTCCATCGGAATAGAGGTTATTGGCAGGGAGACAAGGAGGGCCAGATCGGCCTAGAGCTGGCCTTCTATCGGCAGCAAGCGGTAGAAACCTGCCTTGAAGCGACGCCAGATGCCAGCGCGCGGCTCGCTGGTCAGGGTTTCTGCGACTTGCTCGTCGCGCCAGCGCAGGCGCTTGTTTTCATCGAGAAAGACCTTGTAGGTGTAGCGGTCAAGGTCCTGGTAAACCAGCTCCCGGTAGTCGCTGGCCGCTTCCGGGCTGTCAATGAACAGGCCAATCTCCGTATTGAGTTCGATAGAGCGCGGGTCCAGGTTCAGCGAACCCACAAACAGCGACTCGCTGTCGATGATGATGGCCTTGGTGTGCAGTGTGAGGCTCGCCTCTTCACTGTCGTCACGTGAGAACGGCGGCGCTGCATCGACCTTGATTTCGTAGAGCTCGGCCCCGGCTTGCAACATGCCCTTGCGCTTCGGCCCATAGGCACTGTGTACGGCGACATGGTTGGTGGAGGCCAGCGAATTGGTGATGAAGATGACCCGCACGCCCCGCGCGCGCAGTTCTCGAATCAGGCTGTGGTTGCGATCCCGGAGTATCAGGTAGGGGGTAATGATGATCACCTCCTCGCGTGCAGATGCCACGCGATCCAGCACCGCCGTCGCCAGCCGGCGTTGCTCGCGGTCCCGGCGCGAGGCCTTCAGTTTGTCCGGCGAGTCGTAGTAAAGGTCGGCGGTCGATACGTAGGGTTCAATATCATCGTCGAGGACTCGCCGCAGGAACTGGCTGTTGATCGCGGCCGCATAAGGGGATTCACGCTCACCGCTGACCACCTCATCCATGTAGTCCAGCCAGCGCTGGACCCGTTCCGGCTTGTCGGAGACCTCAATGGCCTCCATGGGCACGGTCTGGCTGTTGTTCCAGAAGCGGTCGAAGCTGGCGGCGATCTCCGTCACTACCTCACCGAATACCACCATCTCGAAATCGTCGAACGCCTGCTGCGGCTTGAGCTCGAAATACTCTTCGGCGATGTTGCGCCCACCCATGATGGCCACGCTGCCGTCGACGATGAAGGCCTTGTTGTGCATGCGCCGGTTGACCCTGGAGAAGTCCCACAGCAGGCTCCAGGCCGCGGGGCTTGCGCGGGATACTGGATTGAACAGCCGCACCTCGATATTGGGGTGGCTGTTGAAGATCGCCAGCATGCGATCGTTGCGCGGTGTGAAAATATCGTCCAGCAGCAGCCTGACCCGCACGCCGCGGTTGGCGGCACGTAGCAGCTTGCCGAGGAACAGGTCGCCGGCCTGGTCGGGCTTGAGCAGGAAATACTTCGCGTCGATGCTGGTCTGGGCCCGCTCCATCATCGCGAGCCTGGTACCCAGGGCATCCATGCCGCGCAACAGCATCACCGATCCCGTGGCGCCCGGGTCCTCCTCTGCCGCCCAATAGGCGACCCGGGCCCCGTAGTGGGTATCGGTCGAGGCTGGAATGGCCTGGGAGCTCTCCTTCGGATAGTCGAAGGGGACGCTGGTACAGGCGCTGACCAGGTAAGCACTGACCAGCGCCAGGCAGAATCGTCGCAATGTCATCCGCCGAGTATAGGCGAGCGCCTGCCGTTAGATCAGGGAGCGGAGTCCGGCGGGCTGTACTCGCCGGGAGTGCCGTCGTAGCCGTCACCAAAGCAGGCGGTCTCACCACAGACGTTCACCACCTGACCGGTGCGCCAGAACGCCGCCTTCTGGTCGCGGGCAGCCTTCTGGCCAAAGGTCATACTGTGGGTGTTGTATCCCGCCGGCTCGAAGTTGTTGATGGTGGCCTGCAGGGGCGTGCCATCGTGTTCGGCGATCGGGAAAGGCCCCGAGTCCCACATAGCCAGTCCGCTGCCGTCCCAGGGATAGGCGGGTATACCCTCGATGTTCAGGTAGGGCTCATCCGCCACGTGGCGGCCGTCTACCACGCTCGGCAGATGGCGCGGCACGTTCATGCTGCGGGCGAGAATCTCACCGGCGGTCTCGGTGACCGTCTTGTCGCCCACGGCCAGGTGGATCAGCACCCGCGAGGCGGTCGAGCCTGGCAGCGGGTCGCTGGTGACGTGATTGACGTAGCCGTTGTTCTCGCCGCGGTCGTAGAGCATCTGGATGACCGACCACATCAGCGGCTTGTCCAGCGGATCCGGATAGGCCGGATCGAAGGCGAAGGCAAAGGCCCCCCAGGCGTTGGAGCGCCGCGCCAGCAGGCTGAAGCGCATGCCGGCCACGTTCAGCGCCGAGCGCTCGAAGTTCGGGTTGATGGCGCTCAGGGCCGCGCCCAGCACGCCGCCCTGGGACACGCCCTCGTAGTGCACGGCGCCGGACTGGAACAGGCTGCGGTCGCCCTCGCGAAAGGCGTCGAGCGAGGCAAAGCCGTCCGGATGGCGCATGGCTTCCGACAGCAGCGTGATATTCAGGAAGCCCTGCTGGATGCGGTCGGCCTGCTGCGGGAAATTGTTGACGTTGCTGAGGCTGGCAAAGGCCACGCCCAGGTCGGAATCCGACATGCCCCAGGAATCCATGCCACAGAACATGATGTTCTGCTCCTCGGCCACCGGGGCAAACTCGTCCACCGACTCACGGCTGCCGTACAGGCCGTGGCCGATCACCACCGCAATCGTCTCACTGGAGTCGGCCAGTGCCTGGCGCGGGATCACGCAGGTAAAATCAACATCGACGCTGCCATTGCCGTTGAAACGGGCGGGCAGGGCGTCGGGGTCGCTGCTGTCATAGTTGAAGCGCGAGCCGGGGCGACCGTCGACCGTGTCCAGGAAGTTCGGCACCGACAGCGTGCCGGTAATGCGCCGCGCGAGATCGGCGTTCTCGGACTCGTCGGGTGAGTCGGCGGTCAGGATGGTCGCCAGCGGTGCGGAGCCACCCAGGTCGGTAAACGCCTGGTCGCGAATATGCAGCATGCGGCCGGTAATGTTCGCGGTAGAAGCCACCGTGAAATCCCAGGCCAGGTAGAGGCTTTCGCGAGGAATGCCATTGCTCTCGAGAATCGCAAAGATGTCTTCGTAGCCTGCGCGGCGATCTTCGAAGGCGGGGATATCCGAGGGAATGCCTTCCTTGAATACTGTGAAGGCGTCGCTGGAAGGAATGGTGCTGCCGTCTTCCGCCACCAGGTTCTGGAGCGCGACGATATAGCGCCCCCCATCCTGGAGATTCCTGGCCAGGCGGATCATCAGCGCCCTGGCCTCGTCGGCCGCGGGGCGCGAATCCAGTTCCGCCCACAGTAGCTGGCGCTCGCCGGTAGCCGCATCGATGACCTGGATGGCCGCGTCCGCGTCCAGCGATCTGCTCATGTCGGTAAAGCTCGCAGCCCCGGTCTGCTCCAGATCGATGCCGGGTACTTCCAGCAGCAGCAGCGGACCCGGCGAGAAGCCATCGTTGCGGTTGTACTCACCGGGATCAAAGGATTCGCCGCTGCTGGTGCCGGGAATCGCTGTCGGGTTGAGATTGACCCGGCGCCCGGTGGCCGCGCTGGCGTCCTCTACCGTGAAGAAATTGCTGGGGAATGGGAAGGCGCACTTGTTCGGCTGCACGATATCGCAGACATCGGCCTGGCTGACATCGATGGTACTCGGGTCAACGCTGAATATCGGTGTTGGCTGGAACGTGTCATTGCTGTCGGAGCAGGCGCTGATCAGCAGGCTGACCAGTACGCTGGCGGCGAGGCGCTGGCCCCGGAATCGTGCTTGCATCATGGAGGATATTGCCTGTTATTGCTTTGATTTGCCGCGAAAATCGCGAAGCAGGAGTGTAACCCGCACAAAAAAGGCAGGCCAACCCGGTTGGCCTGCCTGTCGTGATTGTGTTGAATCAGCCCCGCGGGATCAACCGAGGGCAGCGATCTCCTCGCCCAGTACCTGCAGGAACTTCGCCCCCACGGCGCCGTCGATCACCCGGTGGTCACAGGACAGGGTGGCGCTGATCACCGTGGCAATCGCCTGTTCGCCGTCCTTCACCACCACTTTCTGCTCGCCCTTGCCCAGCGCCAGGATGGCGCCCATGGGCGGGTTGACGATGGCGGTGAAGTTGCTGACGCCGAACATGCCCAGGTTGGATACGGTGAATGAGCCGCCACTGATGTCTTCCTTCGCAAGCTTCCCTTCCCTGGTCTTCTCGGCCAGGGCGCTGGTGGCGGTGGCAATCTCCGCCGGGCTCATGGCCTCCACGCCGCGCACGGTGGCCGGGTACAGGCCCTCGTCGGTGGCGATCGCCACTGAGACATTGGCGTGCTTGAACTGGTGAATGTCGTCACCTACCAGGTTGACGTTGACCCGCGGCTCCTTCATCAACGCCTGGCCCACGCACCACACCACCAGGTCGTTGACGGAGACTTTCACGTCACCGGGCTCGTTGAGGCTGGCGCGGTGGGCGAGCAGACCGTCGATCTCGTACTCCACCGTCAGGTAGAAGTGCGGGATGGTCTGCTTGGCCTCGGTCAGGCGCTTGGCGATGGTCTTGCGGGTGGCGGTGAGGGGAATGATCTCAACGTCCTCCGCTGCGCCGCCGCCTCCGGCAGCGGCACGGACGTCATCGTCGGTGATGCGGCCGCGACGACCGGTGCCCTCGACGGTGTTGAGATCCACGCCCAGCTCGTCGGCCAGCTTGCGCACCGATGGTGATGAGCGGGTATAGGCGTCATTACCGCCCGCCGCGGGGGCGGGGGCCGGCGCCGGAGCCGGTTCTTCCGCGGCTTCTTCGCCGGCGTAGCT
>JASJBK010000130.1 GCA_030066555.1 Halieaceae bacterium | reverse complement strand
TACAGGGAAAAGCGCTCCATTGCGGGTAATACTCCGGAATTTTTTAGGGATTTAGGAACGGTAGTGCAAGTGCAAATGTAAATCAATCTTATTTGCAGTGAAAAAGCTGGAGAATCTGTTCCATATCAAGCGCTAGAACCAGGCGCGAAAACCGGCTACAACGGCGAATTCCCGCGGATCCCCGCCTTCGCTTTTGACCAGGTCAGCCGTGTTGTTGAAATCACCCCCCCAGCTAATGCCAAGGTAAGGCGCGAACTCGCGGCGAATCTCGTAGCGCAAGCGCAGTTCTGCGACGGAATCAAAGAAACCGCGCCCGATGCCCACTGCACTGTCGCCGGCTGCGGCGACATTGAGTTCCACCCGGGGTTGCAGGATGAGGCGCTGGGTGAGCAGCAGCTCGTATTCGAACTCGAGGCGCGCCGACAGCTTGCCTTCATCACTCAGGAACAAGGCAGAATCCATCTCAAACCAGTAGGGAGCCAGGCCCTGAACACCAAGCACCAGGTGGCTGCGGCTGGGAGAGGGTTCAAAGTCGTAGCGAATTCCCGCCTGCAAATCCCAGAAAGGGCTCACAGCCCGACTGTAGAGAAACTGCAGCTCCGCTTCTTCGGTCCCCTCGCCGTCCACATACTCGCCCTCGGTTTTCACCCAGAGCTTGTTCAGGTCGGTACCCCGCCACCCCTGCGCCTCCCAGACAAGCGCATCTTCGCTGTCGGCCCAGCTGTATTCCATGCGCTCGGCGATCAGCAGGCTGTTTACCTGGTTGCCATGCCCCGCTTTCAGCGCCGCACGCGCTGTGGCCATGGCCTCGGGATCGTAGTACGCATCTGCCGCGGTTTGGGCACACACCTCAACCGAAAGCAGTACCAGACCAATGATGGGAAGCGTGGTCAAACGGGTCATACAGGTGCGGGCTCATCAACCACCGAAACGACGCGCATCATGCCTGCGTGCATGTGATAGAGCAGGTGGCAGTGAAACGCCCAGTCGCCGACGGCATCCGCCGTGATGTCTACTGACATCTTCTCACCCGGCTTTACAACAATGGTGTGCTTGCGCGGTTTGAAGTCACCCTCACGGGTGACAACCTCAAAGAACATGCCGTGAAGGTGGATCGGATGCGGCATCATGGTGTCGTTGACCAGGGTAAGACGCACTCTCTCGTCTTTATAAAGCTTGATAGGCCCGTCGACCTCTGAAAACTTGATACCGTCGAAGGACCACATGTAGCGCTCCATGTTGCTTGTCAGGTGGAGTTCGAGTTCTCGCTGTGGCTGGCGAGTATCGGGGTTTTTCTCCCTTGCGCGCAGGTCGGTATACACCAGCACACGATGATCAACATCTTGAAGACCGAGGGGTCGTTCGCCCAGCCGGTTAACGGGGTTCATCGCAAGGCCGACGACACCAGGGCCTTTAGGGTGGTTGTGTTCCTGCCGCGCTGCACCTCCGGCGTGATCTGTTCCATGACCCATACTTGAGTGGTCCATGTCACCATGACCCATTGCGGCATGATCCATATCGCCATGACCCATTGCCGCGTGTTCCATGTCGCCGTGATTCATGCCGCCATGCTCGCCGTGGTCCATGGCCATATCTTTCATGGTCAGCGTTGGGCGTGGCCGCAACGCCGGCACCTGTGCCGAGAGACCTGCTCGCGGGGCCAACGTGGCCCGGGCATAACCGTATCGGTCATTGCTCTCCGCCATCAGGGTGTAGGCCCGATCCTCGGGCTGCACGATGACGTCGAAGGTCTCGGCGACCCCAATCTGGAACTCTTCGACTTCGACGGGATCGACCGGGAGACCATCGGCCTGCACTACTGTCACTGGCATGCCCGGGATCCTGACATTGAAGATGCTCATTGCCGATGCGTTGATAAAACGCAGACGCACGCGCTCGCCGGGGCTGAACAGGCCGGTCCAGTTATCCTGCGGACCGTGCCCGTTGATCAGGTAGGTGTATGTAGCCCCCGTGACATCCGCGATGTCGGCAGCGTTCATGCGCATTGCGCCCCACATCAGCCTGTCGTCTACCGTATTGCCGAATCCATCCTCGCGGCTATCGCGGAAAAACTCGCCCACCGTACGCTGCTGGAAATTGTAGTTGTCCGGCATCTTCTTGAGCTTGGCGAAGACCCGATGCGGATCTTCAAAGGTCCAGTCCGATAGCAGTATCACGTACTCCCGGTCCGCGGCATCGGGGTCGGTGTCCCTGGGTTCAATAATCAGCGGCCCGTAGTGGCCGCTCTGCTCCTGCAGGCCCGAATGGCTGTGGTACCAGTAGGTACCCGCCTGCTTGAGTGGGAATTCGTAAACGAAGGTCTCCCCCGGCTTGATGCCGGGGAAGGTGACTCCCGGGACGCCGTCCATCTGGAATGGCAGCAGAATGCCATGCCAATGGATCGAAGTGTCTACCGCGAGCCTGTTGGTGACCCGCAGGGTGACCGTATCCCCCTCTCGCCAGCGCAGCAGTGGAGCGGGTAGCTGGCCGTTGACCAGGATGCCCTTCCCGCCGCGCCCGTCGATGCTGCAACGCGCCTTGTCGACACTGAGGTCGAATACATTGCCCGACAGCGGCCGCATGCCGTCGAGATTTGCAGCCGTACCACTGCGCGCCCAGGGTGGAAGGGTTAGATTGAGACCGAGTGTCGCCGCCGTGAACATTCCCTGGCGTAGGAAACGGCGGCGACTCAGGTTGAGATGATCGCTGCTGGACATTGTCCTATACTTAATACCCCCGGGGGGTATACGTCAAGAAGGACTTATGGATCAGGAGCGGGACAAGACACTCAAGCGCCTTGCGCGAATCGAGGGCCAGGTTCGAGGTGTACTGGGGATGATCGAATCCGATCGCTACTGCATGGATGTACTCCAGCAGCTGCGAGCAATACAGTCGGCATTAGCGAAAGTAGAGGATGCCGTTCTCAAGGACCACGCCGCGACCTGTGTGGAGCGGGCCATTGCCTCCGGCGATCCGGACGACCAGCGCCAGAAGTTCAATGAGCTGGTCGACCTGATCTCCAAAACCAAGAACTAGACCAGGTCGGGCTCGGGAGGGGCCCGGATCTGCAAGCCGGAAATCAGTGACTAATGACGTCGAGGGTCAACAACAATCGGCTCTCGCCAGGCGACACTGCAGGCGAACGATGCACGAGGCCGGCATTTTCGTTGCCCTCCCAGAGCTCGCCTTTCAGCAAGGCAACATCCCCCGGGTCGAGTTGCCGAATGGCATCTTCCTCGGTGTAGAGGTGTGACTCCTTGTCTGACAGCCCCTTGCTGCCACGACCCAGCTTGGACCGGTCCACCGCCTGATGGGGCAGCCAGTCCGTGCCGACACCGTGATAGGTGGTAACGAATCGACAGGGTACGTTGTCGACATGGAATCTCGGACACATGGCCTGCCTGAGCACGGTCAGTCGCAGTCCCGCCCGTTCGAACCCCAACAGGGAGCAGAACATATCCACCAGGTAGGCGACGTCTTCACAGAAAGCGGGCGCGTCCACATTACCCAGAGCCTCACTGACTGAGGCGCGCGCGGTCTCCGGCGTCACCGTCATGGAGAGCTCCAAGTCGTGGGGTAATGCGACCAGTGCCGCCACTTCGAGCTTGAGTACATCACTTAGCTCGCGCTGCCAGACCGCCATATTGACGATGTCCCGGTATACATCGGCCAACACGGCGGGATCGTCACGCTGGGAGGAAACCCGGTACCTGCCCAGGTCTATTCGTGAGACATCTTGCCCTTCCGCCGGGCTGGCACCGGCGGGGGTCATTGGCCCTGCCCCCAGGCCGGGAACGGGTCTTCCAGGCTACTCCAGTACTCTTTGCCCTTGAGGACTTCTTCGTTGCTCAACAGGCATTCATCCAGCGCGCGGGTGATATCCGCCTGGTCCAGCCCCTGCCCGATAAACACCAGTTCCTGGCGCATATCGCCGAAGGGCTCCTCCCACTTCTCCTTGATCTGTTCCAGGTAGTCCGGTTCTGTCGGCCATTGCTTGCGCGGGACCGCCATCCAGAACATCCCCGCGAAGCCGTAGTGCGCCATGCCACCGGCCTGGCTCCACTGCCCGGCAAACTCCGGGCGCGTTGCCAGCCAGAAAAAGCCCTTGGAGCGAATTACCTTGCCGTAGTCCTCGATGCTGTGCAGGAAGTCGTGGAATTTCTTCGGGTGGAACGGACGACGGGCAAGATAACTGAAGCTGCCGATGCCGTACTCTTCGGTCTCCGGTACATGCTCACCGCGCATCTCCTTGAGCCAGCCCGGCGCCCGCTGCGCGCGCTCGAAATTGAACAGCCCGGTGCCCATTACCTCCTCCAGGTCCACCTCGCCCTTGCTGATCGGGATGATGCGTGCCTGGGTATTGAGGGTCTTGAGAATACCAGTCAATCGCTCGATATCGGCAGCCTCCACCAGGTCGGTCTTGCTGATGAGGATGACATCGGCAAATTCCACCTGGTCCACCAGCAAGTCGGCCACGTTTCGGTGATCGTCTTCGCCCAGCGACTCGCCGGTATCCTGCAGGTACTTTGCCTGGTCGTAGTCCCTGAGGAAATTGAGTGCGTCTACCACGGTCACCATCGTGTCCAGGTTGGCCACGTCCGACAGCGAGACACCGTCCTCGTCGGCAAATGTGAAGGTCTCGGCCACGGGCAGCGGTTCGGATATGCCCGTGGATTCGATCAACAGGTAGTCGAAGCGTCCGTCCTTCGCAAGGTTGGTGACCTCCTCCAGCAGGTCTTCCCGCAGGGTGCAGCAAATGCAGCCATTGCTCATTTCCACGAGCTTCTCTTCACTGCGGTTGAGGCTGATTTCGTTCTGGACGATCGCCGAATCGATATTGATTTCACTCATATCGTTGACGATCACGGCGACCTTCTTGCCCTGCCTGTTATTGAGCACATGGCTGAGGACGGTGGTCTTTCCCGCTCCGAGAAAGCCCGAAAGAACGGTGACGGGGAGCGTCTCCCCAGTGTGAGTTTGCATTGGCTGAGGTACCTCGTATCCGGCTTGCAGAAATCGGCAATGATATAACATATCTTTTTGACGGCAAGTAGAACGGGCGCCAGACGCCGGATCATAAGCACCCCATTTACACGACATGCTGCCAAGAGCGGAAAGGATAGTGTGCCTACTACGTTATGCCTCTATGCAATTGCAGCAGAGCCAGACACTCGAAGAGATGGGAGTTCCCTGCGCGGGCACCGGCATCCCGCCTTAGGCACCTACAGTATTTCCTGGCCCAGGTGGCCTGATGCCGCCAGCGGAACAATCCAGTAGCGTAGCGGACTGTTTCCGCAGGCGCCCCGCAGCGCCTCCAGCAGTGCCTCCTGCTGGTCCTCTGGGTGAATCACTTCCAGTCGACAGAGGCGCCGGTAGCCAGCCACCTGTTCCTGGAGATCGTATTCGCTGTGGCTGCGGCTGTAGCCGTCGATGGTGCTGAGGTTGAACCCCGAAATCTCTTCCAGGCCAATCAGCGTGTCGATCAGGTCCTCGCGAATTTTTTCTGAGGTCACGGCCACCAGTAGTTGTTCGCTCATGCGCGTCGCTCCAGCCATAGGTAGGCCATGGGCAGCAGGTAGAGAGTCGTCAGCGTCGAACTTACGAGGCCGCCGACGACCACGATGGCCAGCGGACGCTGTATTTCCGCCCCGGGGCCGGTCGCGAATACCAGGGGCAGCAGCCCGAACATTGCGGTCGTCGCTGTCATCAGGATAGGCCGGAGGCGCATCACGGCGCCGGACACAACGCGGCGTGAGGCATCGGCAATCGTCACCCGTGTGTTTTCGAAGTGACTGATCATCACCACCCCATTGAGTACCGCCACACCTAACAGGGCAATAAACCCCACAGACGCCGGTACAGACAGGTACTCGCCGCTGACGAACAGGGCAATAATGCCACCCATCAGGGCGAATGGGGTATTGGCAAGGATCAATGATGCCAGGGCCAGCGAGCGAAAGGTGGTAAAGAGAATAAGCAGGATCAGCAGTAGAGAAGCGGGAACGATCATAAGCAGGTTTCGCGAGGCGCGCTGTTGGTTTTCGAATTCGCCGCCAAAGTCGATGAAGTAGCCGGTCGGCAGGGTAAGCTCTTCCGCAATGGTGCGGTCCACTTCCTCGACGAATCCGACGATGTCGCGCCCCACGATATTGCTGGTGACCACGCCGAACCGGTTGCCTCGCTCCCGCTCGATCAGCAGCGGGCCCTCCCGGTAGGAGACTTCGGCAATATCCTGCAGGCGGGCCAGAGTGCCGTCCGGCATCTTCACCAACTGGTCCGCCAGCTCAGGGACGCTATTGAACGAATTGCCGCTGCCGCGACGGCCGGCAATGACCAGTGGGAAACGTTTCTTGCCCTCTATGACTTCGGAGACGATCAGGCCCTCGAGCTGGGCCTTGATGTCGCGCGACAGTGCCGCCACGCTCATGCCGTAGCGGGCAGCCATCTCGTGCCGCAGCGCGATGTTGAGGAACTCACCGCCCTCAATCACCGCCGCCTTGACGTCGACGGCGCCCTCGGCGGAACGCACCACTGACTGCACCTGGCCGGTGATATCCGCCAGCGTTGCCATGTCATTGCCGAACACCTTGATCGCCAGGTCGCCGCTCGAGCCTGTCAGCATCTCCGAGACGCGCATCTCTATCGGCTGGGTGAAGGAGAAGTTTATGCCGGGGAAATCGAGCAATACCTCGCGTAGGCTCGCGGTCAGTGCCTCCTTACTGGAAAACCGCCACTCACTGCGAGGTTCCAACTCCATGAAGATATCGGTTTCATTGAGGCTCATGGGGTCCAGGCCAATTTCATCCGAGCCGGTACGGGCCACGATCTGGCGCAGCTCCGGGACGCTGTCCAGCATGGCCTTCTCAACCTGTTTGTCCAATTCCGTCGAGGCTTCCAGTGAGATGTTGGGCGACTTCTCCAGCTGCACGATGAGATCGCCCTCGTCCAGCGTGGGTACAAAGGTCTTGCCGACAAAGGCGAACAGCAGCAGGCTCAGTACCAGGGTGACAGCCAGCACCAGGAGCAAGCGACGCGGAGCAGCCAGGATTCCGGTGAGGCTATTCCCGTACACCTGCTGCAGGGTGCGAAGGTAGCCGGGTACCGTCTGGACTTTGTCGGCCAGCAGTAGCGACGCCAGTGCCGGGATTACCGTAAGGGACAGCACCAGCGCAGAGAGCATGGCAAATACGATGGTCAGTGCCACCGGCGAGAACAGCTTGCCCTCCAAACCAGTCATGGTCAGCAGCGGGAAAAACACGATCAGCACAATCAGTGTTCCGGAGACCACCGGTACCGACACATCTTTTGCCGCCCGGTAAATGATATGCATGCGCGGCAGCGCGGGCTTTTCCGCCAGCCGGCTGGCCACGTTTTCCACCACCACTACCGAGGAGTCCACGATCATGCCGATCGCAATGACCAGGCCACCGAGGCTCATAAGGTTGGCCGAGAGGCCGTAGCGGGACATAAGAAAGAAGGTCGCCAGCGCCGCCAGTGGCAGCGACAGGGAGACCACCAGAGACGCCCGGACATCAGCGAGAAAAACCGCCAGCAGCGCGATCACCAACACGACAGCTTGCAGCAGTGCCATGGAGATCGTGCCGACGGCAGTATCGATCAGTACCGAGCGGTCGTAAAAAACATTGAAGTGGGTGCCAGGCGGCAGCGCGCTCTCGAGTTCCGCCAGCTTCGCCTTAACACCCTCCACCACCTGGCCGGTATTGCTGTCCTTCAACGCGATCACCAGGGCCTCGGTGGTCTCAACGCCGTCCCGGGTGACCGAGCCGTAGCGGGTGAGGTGGCCGTGGGAGATATCGGCCACGTCACCCAGGCGGTGGTTAACCCCGTCGTGCTCGATCACCAGCGACGCGATGTCCTCCACCGATTTGAAGCGACCCTCGCTGCGTGCAATGAGGGTGTCATTGCCCTGTACGACACGCCCGACGCCGGCGTTGAGGTTGTTGTCTTCCAGCAGGGCAATGAGATCGTCAATGCCGATACCGAGCGCGGCGAGCTGCTCAATGCGAGGCTGAACCTGGTAGCTGCGCGCGAAGCCGCCGAGGATATTCACATCGGCCACACCATCCACCGTGCGCAAGGCTGGGCGAACTTCCCAATCCAGCAGCTCGCGGCGCTTCATCAGCGACAGATTCGGGTTTTCCAGCGTGAACATGAACATTTCACTCATAGGTGTGCTCATCGGCGCCAGGCCGCCAATCACGCCCACAGGCAGGTTGTCCCAGATGTTCAGCAGGCGCTCATTGACCTGTTGCCGGGCCCAGTAGATGTCGGTGCCGTCGACAAAGTCCAGGGTGATGTCGGTGATCGCATACTTGGTCGTGGAGCGCAGCATCGACTGTCGCGGTATGCCCAGCAGTTCTGTTTCTATGGGCTGGGTCACCTGTTGCTCGATCTCTTCGGGGGTCATCCCGGGTGCCTTGAGAATGATCTTGACCTGGGTGGGCGCGATATCGGGAAAGGCGTCGATAGGGATCTGTAGCCATGCCCGGAAGCCGAGCACAGCGACCAGACTCGCCAGTGATAGCACAAACAGGCGCTGCGTGAGCGAAAAGCGAATCACCGCTTCCAGCACTACTCGCCACCCAGGCCCAGCAGGATGCCCTGAACGGCGCTCACCGAAGTGACGAGCACCTCCCGATCAGCCAGGTTGGCCGCGCAGCGCACGAAGTAGTCACCATCGATTCCGCCCACAATGTCCACTGGCGTGGGCACCAGTTGTTGGCCTTCGTGTACCAGCACCGCCGATGCTCCCTGCCATTGCATAAGCGACTCGGCCGGGATGCGGAAGCCGTTGCCCCGGTACCAGGGCGTGGCCATCAAGCGTTGGCCCGGGACAAAAGTGCACTGCTCAGACAAAGTCGTGCTCCAGGCAGTGACCCGGAATTCACTGGCTACGCCGCTGATCTCTTCGACGCCGAGCCGGCAGCTGCCGGAACTCAATACTGTCAGCTCGGCGCGGCGTGCAACCGGTATGTCGACCCTGAGGCGCAGTGAATCCTTCGGAACGATCCTCACCACCTCGCCGCCTTCGGGTATGCCACCTACCGGCTGTCGATACTGGACAATGCCGCCTGCAGGCGCGGTCAGCAAGACACGGTCGTGCTCGCTACCTGTTTCGAGGAGTGCATGGAAGTGATCAAGGTGTTCATGCTCGAGCTTGAGTTCGTAGTAGGTGCTGCTAATCGTCATCCAGCGCGCTTCGTCGATCGCCTGTTGCTGGTAGAGGTCCCGGTTGGCCAGGAATCGACTCTCAGCCAGTGCTAGTTGTTTGCCAACCAGTTCGAACTCCGTCAGGAAATGGTGGACTTCCGGGCCGACGAGCCGGGCAATGGCCTGGCCCTTTTGCACTTCGGTACCAGGCGGCAGCAGGTAGTGAATCTGTTGCACGCGCGGAAGGGTGATCACACTCACCGACTCTCCTGCGCGGTAGGCGGCGAGCGCGGCCAGGGGCTGCCCTGCATACGTCTCGCTGGCAGATACGCTCGCGTATTCAAGCTTCAGCTGACCGAGTTCGCTGGTGTCCACGACCTGCGCCCAGCCGGTAAGGCACGTGATGCCAGCCGCCAGGAACAGGCAGATCTTTTCTCTCATAGGGGGATTCCCGCGGCTTGTCGGCTCATGGCCCGGTTCTGGCCTATGAGCACCCGATTGATGGCGCCTTCAGCCTCGGTATCCAGGCTGTCCAGCAGACGCCTGACCCAGATTTCGCTGGCGATTTCATTCTGGCCCAGCAGCGACCGACTCTCTTCGATCAACTGTTTGCCGATGTCCAGGGACTCGTCCAACAGGACTTGCCGCCTCTGCAGGTGTTCGGCCTCCTGCGTCAGCTCCTGCCAACTACTCTGAAGGGAGATCAGCAACTCATCGTAACGCTGGGCAGAATCCCTTTGCGCCTCGCGCCACTCGTTGCTGTTGGCTTGAGAGACCGTATCGAAGGCGCTCAGGGGAACTTCCAGCGCAATGCCATACTGGTTTTCGTCGAGCTGAGGAGTCTCCTGGTTCCTTGCGATCAACGCGAGGTTCCAGGGCGAGCTTTTCGCGCTGGCCGCCGCAATCCGCGTACGCTGCTGCTCCCGTGTCAGGTCCAGCAGGCGCAGCTCGGGGTGGTTGCGCCAGGGCGCGTCAATGGCCGGTGCAGGCTCTTCGATCGCATCGGGCAGGCTGCCGAGCCCGGTCAGTAATCGGTAGCGCTGCTGCCACTGCGCCTGCGCCCGGCGCTGGTCCTGCAGCAGGAGCTTCGCTTTGGTGATTTCCTGTTGGATCAGCAGCAGGCTATAGCGGCTGGCACTGCGTGCCTCGAACAGGTCCTGCTGGCGGTTCAGCAGTTTTTCCAGCAAGGTGATTTTGCGTTCGGTGTATTGCAGCCGAGTGTTCTCGACGCGCTCCGACCAGACCGTTTCCCTCAACAGCCCAGAGAAATACAGCTGGCGCCGCTCCGTTTCCGCGCGCGCGATAGAAGTTGCGAGAGCGCGAAGCTGTTCATCCTGCCGTCGCCCGAAGGGTGACTTTAGCGGCAGGTTGATACTGATTTCGGCCTCATCACTGCCCTGGGATTCGTCGCTCTCAAGGAAAAGCATGCCTATCGTCGGCAAGCCCGCCAGCCAGGTGGACGTCTGGAAGCCAGGCAGGTCCTTTCCCGCTGAGTCTCGCGCCTGGCGCTCCACAGTAACCTGTACCACTTCGCCCAGATCCAGCGAGCGCGCAGAGATGTCGCTCTCAGCCGCTGAAGCCGTCCAATAAAAGACTGCCAGCAGGCCCAGCAGCCATCTGCTCACGCGTATGGAAGAGAAAATGCTCGTTCGGAGCTGCACCGGTGCAGACTGCGGCCCGCGGGCGTCGTTCTGCACCAACAGCGCTCGCTCAGGAACCACGCGCGGGCGTTTCAAAGTACAGGGAGAAAGTCGGGAAAAGCGCCCTGTTTGAAATCCCCTACTCCAAAACCGACCACTTTTCCCAAACCCCCGGCTTTTTCATCTGATGATCGGCTTGAGTTAACTTTGCGTGGTTCGGGCTAGCCGGGTTATTACACCACCCCATACTCTGGGCAATGATCTCCGAGTTTTCCTCGTCGATTCTGCGCATTCCGCCCCAATATCTGCAGGTGGCACAAGTCTTCTCCGATTTCATGCTAACTCTCAATCCGCCACCCGAACTGCCATGGTGAGAGTGACCTGCAGCCGCTGCAGATGGTGCAAGCCCAACAGCGGCTGTAGTGGCGAGCAGCGTACCTGAACGAGCAAGGAAACGACGCCTTGTCTGTTTGTCCATTTTTGACATCCGCTTTTGTTTTTCCGATCAAAGTTGCACAAGCTAATTAAAGGTCAAGCGACCCAGGGCATCATTGACACAAATCAACCGGGGTGAGGCAGACGCCGAAGGCTGGCCGAAACGAGCATCATTAACTAGCATTGCTGTGTCTTTCGACGGTTGTCCCGGCCGCAGGCAAGCCAGTAACGGCG
>JASJBK010000129.1 GCA_030066555.1 Halieaceae bacterium | reverse complement strand
CTGCTACCGAGAGTGCGGCAATGGCAAGGATTAAGGTGATCAAAACTGAGGATTGTCGTACACGAAAGCTGCTTCGTGTAGCAGGCCCGGTGCCTGGTGATTCTTCCGGAAGCGAATCCGCTGACCGTCCGTCACTATCACAACCCCATCATTTTGCGGAGTCGGAAGTGTAGCGTAGATTCGCAGCCGCGCTAGACCCTCGTGAGCGGGCTGCGAACTGGCTCTCAGTCAGCGCCCGAAACTGTAGCGAACGCCGGCGATGGCGGTGCGCCCCGGGGCCACGAAGCCAAAGATCTCCTCATAGTCCTCATCGGTGGCGTTTTCGATCCTGGCGTAGAGCTGGAGGTTGTTGAGGAGCTGGTAGCTGCCGGTCAGCGTCACCAGTGTGAAGTCATCCAGTTCCACACGCTCCTGGAAGGGCGGCGTGGGCGGGAAGAAGAAATCGTCCTGCTCGCCGTTGTAGTCCACCTGCAGGTTCAGGTTGGCGCGGCCGGCGAAGAAGTCCCAGTTGAGGTTGGCGCTGGCGATATGCTCGGCGCGGCGAATCTCTTCTTCGCCATCCGGGTCCTCGGAATCCAGCCAGGTGTAGGCGGCGTTGAGCGTCAGCCCGTCCAGCAGCAACCAGCTTGCAGACAGCTCCAGGCCCTGCCGTTCGCTCTCGCCGTCTTCGTTTATCGCGGTGAAATCGCCGAAGTCTCCGAGGTTGGGGTCAAAGAAAAAGCCGTTGATCTCGTCTTCCAGTTCCTCATCGAACCAGGTCGCCGACAGCTGCAGGCGGTCGTCCAGCAGGCGCTGGTCGACACCGAATTCCCAGCCCGTGGATTCCTCGGGCTCCAGGTCGGGGTTGCCGACAAAGTTGGTGAAGAAACCGAAGCGCTCGGTGAAGGTCGGATTCTTGATGCCAGTGCCCAAGGCGCCGCGCAGGGTAGTGGCGTCGGCCACCTGCCAGGCGGCGCTGACGCGACCGGTGGTCTTGTCATCGAAGTCACTGTTGTCGTCATGGCGGGCACTGGCCAGCACCGACAGAGTGTCCGTAAGCTGACCGCGGTATTCAACGATGAACGAGTCGGTGTCGATGTCCTCGTCGCGGTTGGGGTCGCCGAAGTCGGTGGCCACGCCGCGCTGCTTGAAGTCCTCTTCCCAGCGTTCGTAGGCACCGGTGAGGGTGTGGCCATCTGCCAGGTCGAAGCTGGTCTGTAGGGTATAGACCACCACTTCCCCCTGGGTCTCGGTGCGGCTGAATTCACCGCGGTTGTCATTGTCGGTGTCGGTGAGCGCAATACTGGCGCTGTGACGCCAGCGCCCGTCGAGAGTACTGAGCGTGGCCCCGAGCCGGCCGTAGAGCTGCTCGGTATCGGTTTCACTGTTGCTGTCCGCCGGCAGGCCGGTGCTGAAATCCACCTCGTCGTAGTCGTTGCTGGCGTCCACATAACGCAGGCTGCCCTCCAGCGACAGGTTCTCGGTGGCCGACCAGTCGAAGGTGCCGTTGGCGGTGGTGTTCTCGTAGCCGTCGTCTTCACCGCCCGAGCGCGAGATGTTGTCACCGTCGGTCTCGACGCTGGCGATGCCGAATGCAGCACGCAATCGCTCGTTGCCGTAGCGCGCATTGGCTCCGAGGTTCTGCCAGCTGTTCTCGCCACCCTCGGCATAGAGGTTGCCGCCGAGGCCGTCGCCGCCGCGCCGGGTGCGCACATTGATCACGCCGGCCAGGGCATCGCTGCCCCACAGGGCGCTCTGCGGGCCGCGGATGATCTCTACCGCCTCGATATCGGCGTTGAGCAGGTGGGCGAAGTTGAACTCGCCGTTCTGGGCGGGATCGTTGGCACGGATGCCGTCAATAAATACCAGGGTGTGGTTGGCCTCGGCGCCGCGCATACGCAGCTGCGACTGGGCGCCCAGGGGGCCGGCGCGGCTGATCGCGGCGCCGGGTACTGCACGCAGGATTTCGGCAAGAGCGGCGGTTTGTCGCTGGGCCAGGTAGTCCTCTTCGAGCACCGTTACCGAACTGCCACTGGCGGCGGCGTCGATCGGCTCACGGGCGGCGCGAACCACCACGGTTTCCAGGGTGTCGTCCTGTGAAAATGAGTGTCCAGGCTGCAGCCCGGCGGTGACCGCGCAGACCAGCGCGGCATGGCGAAAACGAAATGTATTCATGGAGTCCCCAATTGTCATTAGCTTGGGGAGGGGTTCGTGGCATACAGGATGGCAGCGCGAACATGGTCGCGGAGCGCATGGCATGCAAGACCACTGATGAAGCCCTCCGCGTCATCGTGTTCACTGAAGGGCTGGTATCGGGCTTATGCGCATAGGTGTGCGCACTTACCGTTGCGGGGGCAGCGCAGGTTTTTCACCTGCTTCCCATTCAATTCCGAACTGCTTGCGCAGGGCGGAAACCGGATCAGCGGCTGTACATTAGTTGGACGCGTTGGTTGAGTCAAGCTGTCGCAGCAGTGCCTCATTGCGCGGCACGGGCACGCCTAAACGCTGCGCTTCGCTGACCAGGTAGCCGGTGATATAGCGTATTTCGGTGTCGCGACCGGCAAGTGCGTCCTGCAACATGGAGGACTGGTTGTCCGCCGTGCGCTGGATCACGCCCAGCGCCCAGTCCAGTGCACAGCCGGCACCGCGGGCATTGCCGCGGGCCGCGCTCACCGCTGCCAGTTCCTCGCACAGCAGTTCCACCTCCGCCCGCAGCGCCGGGTTGTCCAGCAGGGCGCCGTTGCGACAGCGGTGCAGGGCGGTGAGCGGGTTGATGGCGCAGTTGATCAGCAGTTTCTTCCACAGGGCCTCGTCGATGTCCTGGCTCCAGCTGAAACGTTCGTTGCCTTCGACAAAGGCTGCGAACCAGGGCGGGGCCGGGGTCTGCTCCCGACCAAAGACGGTATCGCCCAGGCCAGCGTGCACCAGAATCTCGCCGTCGCGGTAGGCGCCTTCGGTGGTGGTGCCCGCGAACAGGTTGAGAGCAGGGTGGTCGCGCTGCAGTTGCTCGAGTACCCCCATGCCGTTGTGCAGCAATACCACTGGCGCGGCAGTCACCAGCGCAGGGATGCAGGCTGTCACCGCCATTGCTGCGTCATTGGCCTTGGTGGTGACCAGCAGGCCATCGATCTCACCGACTGCCAGTTGGGCGATGCCACAGGTATCGACCTGCAGCTTTTCTTCTTCGCCGTCCCGTCGCAGCGTTATGCCAGTTTTACCGTGCTCACCGCTACGCAGCAGCATGACCGGGTCGAGACCGAGCCGCTGCAGCTTGCAGGCAAACAGGCGGCCGATCGCGCCTGCCCCGAGGATATACCAGCGTCGAATCACGTGCTGTCCTTAAGGCTGTGGGGATGCAAGGGTGCTATGATTCCGGCCTTCAATGCAACGCCGGTGGAGGCGCACATGCCGAGTTTTGACGTGGTGTCCGAAGTGGACGTTCACCAGCTGACCAATGCCGTGGACCAGGCCGGGCGCATTGTCGCCAACCGCTTCGACTTCAAGGGCGTCGATGCCAGTTTCGAGCGCGACGAGCGCGCGGTCACCATTACCGCGGAGGCGGAGTTCCAGGTTGAGCAGATGCAGGACATGCTGCGCAGTGCCCTGATCAAGTGCGATATCGACCCCAAGGCCATGGATGTCGGCGAGGCCGTGCCCTCCGGCAAGCAGGTCAAGCAGGCGGTGACCCTGCGCCACGGTATCGACAGTGATACCTGCAAGAAAATCGTCAGGTCGATCAAGGACACCAAGATGAAGGTGCAGGCCCAGATCCAGGGCGACCAGGTCAGGGTGACCGGCAAGAAGCGTGACGACCTGCAGCAGGTGATTGCCCTGCTGCGGGAACTGGAGCTCGATATCCCGCTGCAGTTCAGCAACTTTCGCGACTGATTGCCCGCCACCCCGGCGCCCGGCTTCTTGATGCAGGACAAGCGGGCAGCGCAACAGCGCGCCGTGGTTTAGTTATAAGCACCCGCTGGTTTGGCCAGCCCCGGGGCCCGGCAGGATAATAAGCGCAAACGCTAACACCGGGAGGCGCACCATGGCGCAGGCCGCTGACTACCAGCTCGGACCCCACACATTTCCCCGCGGATGGTTCATCGTCGCAGAGAGTTCGGAGCTCGACGAAGGCCCGCTGGCGGTGCGCTTCTTCGGCCAGGATTTTGCCCTCTACCGGGGTGAGAGCGGGCGGCCTGTAATGCTCGATGCCTATTGCGCGCACATGGGCACACACCTTACCGCCAGCAAGAGTGCAGTGATCGTCTCCGACGGCAAGCAGATCGAGGGTGACTCCATCCGCTGCCCCTACCACGGCTGGCGCTATGGTCCCGACGGGCAGCTGGACGACATTCCCTATCACGACGGGCCCTGCCCGAAATCCGGCGCCATCCAGTCCTACCAGGTGCGCGACGTCATGGGCTGCGTGATGATGTGGTTCGACCCGGAGGGCGGCGAGCCCCTGTTCGAGCCGCCCTACCTGCCGGAGTGGGATGACCCGCACTGGGTGCACTGGAAGCTCGATCACCTGGGTGAAATCGCCATTCACGGCCAGGAGATCATCGACAATATGGCGGACGCCCAACACCTGGGCCCGACCCACGGTGCGCCCTGCGAGTACTTCGAGAACGAGTTTGCCGACCATGTGGTGATCCAGCGCCAGGGTGGCTATCACCACACCTACCAGGCCTACCTGGCTACGACCACCTGGTATACCGGCCCTGGTCTGCTGCTGTCGAAGCAGGAATTCGGCGACGTGCTGACCTTTGAACTGATCGCCAACACCCCGGTGGATGACGGCCTCACCAAGGTCTGGCACGGCGCCCTGGCCCAGGCCCAGTCGGTACCGCACAGCGAGGCGGATATCGCCGCGGCCGAGGAAATCCAGGCCGGCGCCCTGCACGCCTTCGCGGCGGACTTCGACGTCTGGCGTCACAAGCGCCCGGCGATCCGTATCATGCAGCTCAAGAAGGACGGCCCCTTCAAACTGGTGCGGCGCTGGTATGGCCAGTTCTACGATGAGCGGGCCCGCGCCGCTGAGTACCACACCGAGCTCAACGGCGCCCACCACATCCAGGATTTTGACCAGCCCGGCGAGGCCCACCAGAAGCTGGACCAGGGCCTGTTCGGCACCTGAGCTGACCTGTGAGCGCACCGGACTTTGCCGACTATGTCGGGGGTGACTTTGGCCCCTTCCTGGCCTGGGACGAGGTCAACGCCCCCATGATCCGCCACTGGTGTGAGGCCATGGGTGACAGCAATCCCATCTACACGGACGCCGAGGCGGCACGCGCCGCGGGCTATAGTGATATTGTCGCGCCGCCTACCATGATGATGGCCTGGACCATGAACGGCTATGGCGGCAAGCGGCCGCCGGGCTCGGGGGAGGGAAATGCCCTGGCGGTCCTGTCGGTGATGAGTGAGGCGGGTTATCCGGCAGTGGTGGCGGTCAACTGTGAACAGGAGTACGAGCGCTACCTGGAGGTGGGCGACCGGGTCTACTTCCGGGCGACCTGCGAGGCGATCTCGGAAGAAAAAACCACCGCACTGGGCACCGGCTTCTTCGTCACCGAACTGTCGACTTTCTACAACCAGCGCGACGAGGTGGTCGGCCGGCAGCGCTTCCGTGTGTTGCAGTACCGGCCCGCAGAGCGATGAAGCTGGCAGACATCGAGAACGGCGCGACCTTACCAACGCTGGATATCGATATCACCGCCAGGCTGATCGTCGGCGGCGCCATCGCCTCGCGGGACTACCAGGACGTGCACCACGACAAGGCCGCTGCCCAGGCCCTGGGGTCCCCGGATATCTTCATGAATATCCTCACTACCAATGGCCTGGTGGGGCGTTATGTGACCGACTGGGCGGGCCCGGAGGCTCGACTGGCTGGGGTGAATATCCGTCTGGGGGCTCCCAACTTTCCGGGTGACCGGATGACATTCAGCGGTAAGGTCAACAGCGTGGACGCAGGCTCAGGGGAGGTGGAGGTGGCTATCAGTGGCCGCAATCAACTGGGGGATCACGTTACCGGCACGGTGATCCTGAAATTCTGCTGAAGCTGTTATGTGGTGCTCGCAGCCCACCATACCTTGTTCCTGATCAATCGAAGCCCGGTCGGCTTTCCCTATACTCATGTATGAAACCGGGTTTTGACAGGAGAGTCTGCGGTACCTGACAACAGGTTCAAATGCGCCCAGGCAATCAAATAATAACAACGGTGATCAGCATAACCTTGATGGTGCTGACCACCGCCACTCCCGTGCTCCAGGCGGAAGAATCCCTGCGCGTGCCGCTTGCATCGCAGGCCACTCTTCTTGATATTGCGCGAGCGGGTGATCGCATCGTCACGGTGGGGGAGTACGGTCACATCCTTTTCAGCGACGATCGCGGTGACAGCTGGCTGCAGGCGCGAGTGCCGACCCGGCAGATGCTGACGGCTGTGCACTTCTCCAATGACCGCCGCGGCTGGGCGGTGGGTCACGATGGCCTGATACTGGCAACAGTCGACAAAGGTGCGAACTGGGTTATCCAGCGCGACGGCCTGGCGGACCAACAGCTCATCAATCGCCGCCATGTGGAAAGGCTCGAACAGCGAGACGCTGAACTCAAGCAACAGCTGCTCAATGCGGGCACCACGGCGGAGCGGGCAGGTATGCAGGCGCAGCTGGAGCAGCTTGCGCTCGACCGGGAGGATGCAGAATGGCAACTCCAGCAACCTGTGCATACACCACCGCTGCTGGATATTTTCTTTATCGACGATCTGCGCGGCATCGCAACGGGCGCCTTCAATACGCTGCTACGCACGAGTGACGGCGGCGAGAGCTGGCAAAGCGGCTCTGAACGCCTGCCCAACCCCGAGGCGTATCACCTTAACGCGGTAACAGGCAGTGCTGAGGGAGAGCTGTGGATCGCCGCCGAGGCCGGGCTCTTGTTCCACTCGCTGGACGCGGGCGACAGCTGGCGCGCCCTGCCGAGCCCACAGAAGGCTTCCTGGTTTGGTATTACCCGGGCACCGCTGTCCGGCAGGCTGCTGGCATTTGGCCTTCGTGGTTCGCTCTATGGCAGCGATGACGGTGGACTAAGCTGGACCGCCGTGGCGAGTGAAAACCAGCGTACCCTGAGCGGCGGTGGCTACCTGACCGAGAGCTATGTGTTGCTCGCCGGATCCGTTGGCACCCTGCTGCTGAGTGTGGACGGAGGCACCAGCTTTAAACGTCAGCTCCTGGAGAGGCGAGTCAATCTCAGCTCGGTGCTTTGGGTTGGCGAGCGACTGATCGCTGTCGGGCAGGGCGGCGTCCACCTTGCCAACGGCCCGGGTGAACGCCCGTGAGCCAGCAGCCCCTCGAAACCTGGCGCTGGGGGTATGAAATTCCCCTGCTGGAAAAGATGATCTTTGGCGCCCGCGCCCCGCTGTTTGTTGTCTTTGTCGCGGTCACTGTGTTCCTCGGCTGGCAGGCCTCGCGGCTGACGCCAGACGCCAGTTTCGAAAAAATGATCCCGCTGGAACACCCGTACATCCAGGCCATGATGCGGCACATCGACGATCTGGGTGCGGCCGGTACTACGGTACAGGTAGTGGTGGAGGCGAGGCAGGGCGATATTTTCGATGCGGCCTACCTGGAGACGGTGCGGCAGGTGACCGATACCCTGTTCTACCTGCCCGGTGTAGACCGCAACCGCATGCGCTCACTGTGGACACCCAATGTGCGGTGGACGGAAGTCACCGAAGACGGCTTTGAGGGCGATCAGCTCATCGATGACCAATACGATGGCAGTGCGCAGTCCATGGAGCGGCTACGCGCGAACCTGCTGCGATCGGGCGAACTCGGCAGGCTGGTGGCGGATGATTACCGGTCGAGTATTGTCGAGGCGCCGCTCTTTGACCGGGACCCGCGCAGCGGCGAACCCATGGATTACCTGGCTCTCTCGCGTGCGCTGGAACGGGATATCCGCGACAGTTTCCAGAACGAAACGATCAGGATCAGGATCGTCGGCTTTGCGAAGATGGTCGGCGATTTGCTGGAGGGCGTTCTTTCCATCCTGCTGTTCGCGGTGATCACCCTGGCGGTTACCGCTGCCCTGCTCGCTGTTTATTGCCGCAGCGTGACGGGAACGCTGGCCGTGTTGGCCTGCTCTCTTACAGCGGTTGTCTGGCAGCTTGGCTTGCTGCATGTGCTCGGCTACGGCCTCAATGCGTTCTCGATACTCGTACCCTTCCTGGTGTTCGCCATTGGCGTGAGTCATGGTGTCCAGGTCGTCAACGCGGTGGCCATTCAAACGCAGCCGGATGGCGACCGCCTGCGAGCCGCACAACTGGCGTTTCGCAGCGTGTATATCCCGGGTATAACGGCGCTCATTTCCGATGCGGCCGGATTCCTCACCATGCTACTGATCCCGATTCAGGTCATCAGGGACCTGGGAATAGCTGCCAGCGTCGGCGTCGCGGTAATCATCCTCACCAACCTGGTGCTGCTGCCAATCCTGATGTCCTGGTTCGGGCTTGGGAAAAACAGCATCGCGCACCTGGCAGCCTCAGCAGAACAGCGCAGACCGCACTGGGAGTGGCTAGCCCGGTGTTCCGCGCGGCCGGCGGCAGCTTTTGTGCTGCTGGCAGCCGGCGCCCTGCTGGTCGTCGGCCTGCTGCTGGGTCGCGGCCTCGAGATCGGCGACCTGGATGCCGGGGCGCCGGAACTTCACCCGGACGCGCCCTACAACCTCGACAGTGCATACATTAACGCGCACTACGCCACCAGCTCCGACGTGCTGGTCATCCTGGTGGAGACTCCGCCGGAGCAGTGTTCCGATTACCGGAACATGAAGTTGATTGACGAGTTCACCTGGACAATGCGGAACGTCGAGGGTGTCGAGTCGGCGCTGGCATCGACCACGGTGTCAAAACTGGTGATGAGTGGCTACAACGAGGGCAGCCTGAAATGGGCGACCATCAGTCGCAACCAGGTGGCGCTGAATTCCACGTTCAACCCCATGCCGGTGCAGCTCTACAATCGCGATTGCAGCCTGTCGCCGGTGGTTATCTTCCTCTCGGACCACCGGGCGGGCACGCTGGATCGAGTGCTCCGGGCGGTAGAGACCTTTGCGGCGCAACACAATAGTGAGGCCCTGCGCTTCGTGCCGGCCGCAGGCAACGCGGGCGTGGAAGCGGCGACCAACCAGGAGATCGGCAGCGCCCGCCTGAAGATGCTCTACCTGGTGTACGGTGTGGTAGGAGCACTTGTGTTCTTCAGCTTCGGGTCACTGCGCGCCGTCGTCTGCATCCTGACGCCGCTGGCACTGACCTCGATTCTCTGCCAGGCATTGATGGCACAGCTGGGTATTGGCGTAAAAGTCGCCACGCTGCCGGTGATTGCCCTGGGTGTGGGCGTTGGCGTGGACTACGGCATCTACGTCTATGCGCGCCTGTTGCGATTTCTTGGCCAGGGTATGCCGCTGCCGGAGGCCTATCGCCAGACCCTGTACTCAACCGGCAAGGCAGTGGCGTTTACCGGCGTGACGCTGGCAATCGGTGTGGCCACCTGGATTTATTCACCCATCAAGTTTCAGGCGGATATGGGCAAGCTGCTGACGTTCATGTTCCTTCTCAACATGATCGGGGCACTGACGGTGCTGCCGGCACTGGCGGCCTTTCTCAGGCCCGGGGAGCGTACATCGTGATCAAGAGGCTTTGTGCTGCGCTGTTGGCACTACCGACGGCGAGCGGCAATGCCATGGACTTCGAATTTGCGAACGGCGTCTGGCTCGCGGTCGACTCCACTCTCACCTACGGAGCGCAGTGGCGCACCGAGGACAGGGACGATCGCATTACCGGCCGCCGCTTTCTCGAGGAGCTACAGGAAAACCCCTTCCTGCCGCTAACAGATCCGCAACGCAGTGAAGCCCAGACCCTGTTGATAAACGGTAACGATGGCAACAACAACTTCGACACGGGTCTGATTTCCAATCGCCTGACGCTGTTGGTGGACTTTGACCTGCGCTGGGAAAACTACGGCATGTTCCTGCGCGGTAAGGCCTTCTACGACGATGTCTATCGGGACGATACGGATCTCGAGACAGTCGACTTCGCCACCTACAACAGCGGCACGCTTTACGGGGGCGATGCGAAGCCGGGCAAATTCCCTCGCCAGACCCGCAATCAGCACGGCGACAATATCGAGATTCTGGATGCCTTCGCGTTTGGCACCTGGGAGTTGCCAGGCGACCGGCTGCTGGATCTGCGAGCAGGCCGTCAGGTGATCAACTGGGGCGAATCGACCTTCTACCAGGGTGTCAACAGTATCCAGAACCGCGTGGACGCGTTTGCCGCCAATGTCCCGGGTGTGGAGGTCCGGGAGATCTTCATGCCCACAGGCGCGGCCTACCTTCAGCTTGACGTGTTGGGTTCCCTGACCATGGAAGCCTACTACCAGTACGAATGGCTGGAGAACGATCTGAATGGGGTGGGCAGCTATTTTTCGATCAACGACCAGGTCGGGCCCGGCGCCAACAGTTTTCTTATCCCGACCCCGAACAGCCCGCTGGTTCCTGAGCCCATACGCGGTAATGAGTTCAACCTGCGCGGTATTCCGCGCCTCGCGGATGACAATGCCAGCGATACGGGTCAATGGGGCGTCGCTTTTCACTACGTCACCGAGGGCAATTGGGACCTGGGCCTGTATCATGTCAACGGTCACGACAGGAAGCCGTCGTTTGCGCTGGGATATATCGAGGTGCCGGGATCTCCCGTGCGGGTTCCCGTGGACTATCGCCTGCGCTACTACGAGGACATCAAGGGCACCGCACTCAGTTTTACCACGGTGCTGGGAATCGCCAATATCCAGGGCGAGCTGTCCTTCCTGGACGGCACGCCGATGGTCAATGCCGCCGGCGACCCGGAACGCGAAGATCTGCTGAAGGCGCAGTTGGGCGGATCCCATGTCTTCGGCCCGACCTTCTTCGCCGATGATATGGTGCTGACCTTCGAGGCCTTCTATGCAGACGTGACCAGCGAGGACAGCGATGCCCTTCGCTTCGATGACAGCGGCTGGGGATACTCGGCGCTTGCCGAGCTGTCCTATAACAACTTTCTACAGGGTTGGGATTTGCGGGTGCCGATATTTTTGCGCCACGATGTGGACGGAATCATCCAGGAACTCCAGCATTTTGAAGACGCGGTCATTTTCAGCCTGGGAGTGCGCGGCGTGTACCTCAACAATACCGAGCTGCAGCTGGGCTATGCCTGGTACTTCGGCGGTGGCAGCGACAACCTGTGGCGTGACCGCGACAACGTGTCGCTGTCACTCAAATACACGTTCTGAGAGGCGAAGTATGTTCAAGCAATCGTTGCTACCCGTCCTGGCCCTGTTTCTGACCGCGGGTTCGGTGGCGAAAGTCAGTGAAGAGGAGGCCGAGAAGCTTGGCACCGAGTTG
>JASJBK010000011.1 GCA_030066555.1 Halieaceae bacterium | reverse complement strand
CCCAGCTCCAGCGGCAGGCCGCGCTCCCTCAGCACCTGCTCGATATGATCGTTCCATTCCCCGGAGCGGATAATGCCGGCCTTGAAGCGGTCGGACTGGCCGCGCTGGAAGCGCACGCTCCTGGCGGCCTCGCGCAGCCGTGCATCGCTGACATCGGGGCCCCACAGGGCCAATACCCGCTGGGCCTCGGTCGAGGGATTGGAGCGGTCGCTGGCGAGATCCTCCAGGATCTTGCGATAGCGGGCACGCGACTTGCGCATGGCGCGCTTGTCGGCGTAGTAGTCGCCACTGAGGGTAAGGGTTTCATAAATGACGCCGACACTGTCGGCATCGTGCACATAGCCGCTACTGGTATCGACCTCGGTATAAACCTTGACCCAGAAATCCACCGCGGGCTGCAGCGCCTCGGGGCGGGGAAAATTCTCGGCAGATGTGAACGGGGAAAGCGCCAGCAACAGGCAGGCGGTGGCAACAAAAGAAACTAGTCGGCAGCTCATCGGATCGGGTAGTGGTAACAGCCTGTATAGGATTACCCTACTCCGACCCAATGGCAAGCGGAAGGTTCGCCTCAGCCGTCTCTAAACGTCGCGTTAACGGAATCCTGCACCATGTATTGCTTGAGCTCATTGCGGCCTACCACCATGCGGTGTACCGCATCCGGGCCGTCGGCCAGTCGCAGTGTGCGCTGCTGCATATACATGGCCGCCAGCGGCGTATCCTGCGAAACGCCCAGTGCGCCAAACACCTGGATGGCCTCATCGACGATGCGAATGGAGATGTTGGGCACTGCAGTCTTGATCATTGAAATCCACACACGGGCCTGCTTCGCATCCACGTGATCCATCATCCAGGCGGTCTTGAGGGTCAACAGCCGCGCCATTTCGATATCCATGCGGGCATTGGCAATGATGTCGATGTTGCCTCCCAGCCGTGCCAGCGGCTTGCCGAAGGCCTGGCGCGTGGTGGCACGCTCGCACAGCAGGCGCAGGGCGCGCTCGGCGGCGCCGATGGCGCGCATGCAATGGTGAATGCGGCCCGGGCCGAGGCGGCCCTGGGAAATCTCGAAGCCGCGACCCGGGCCGAGGATCATGTTCTCCTTCGGCACGCGCACGTCGGTAAACTTCATGTGCATATGGCCGTGGGGCGCATCGTCCATGGAGAATACGTTCATGGGGCGAATGTTCTCCACCCCGGGCGTGTCCATGGGCACCAGGATCTGCGACTGCTGCAGGTGCTTGGGCGCCTCCGGATCGGTTTTCACCATGACGATAAGAATCTTGCAGCGCGGGTCACCGGCACCGCTGATGTAATGCTTCTCGCCGTTGATGACCCACTCGTCGCCATCCAGCTTCGCTTCGGTGCAAATGTTGGTGGCATCTGATGAGGCCACGCCGGGTTCGGTCATGGCAAAGGCGGAACGAATTTCACCGTTTAGCAGGGGCTCCAGCCACTCGGCCTTCTGGGCCTCGCTGCCATACTTTTCCAGCACTTCCATGTTGCCGGTGTCCGGCGCCGAGCAGTTGAAGCACTCCGCCGCCAGGTGTGATCGGCCCATCTCCTCGGCGAGGTAGGCATACTCAACGGTGGTCAGGCCAAAGCCGCGGTCGCCCTCGGTGAGGAAGAAGTTCCACAGGCCCTTTTCCCTGGCCTCAGCCTTCAGTGCTTCGAGAATCTCGGTCTGGCGCTCGGTCCACTGCCAGCGGTCGCCGCCCTTGCCGATCTCCGCGTAGTACTCTTCCTCGACAGGGATGACCCGATCAGAAATGAACTGCCTCACCTGCTCGAGAATCGGTTTAATGCGCTCGCTGATGCCGAGATCCATGTTGCCCTCGACCGCGCTCGCCATTGCCTGGCTCTGTTCTGCGCTTGATGTTCCCATGACTAGTCTCCCCCGGAGTTCAGTTGGGCGGCGTAATCCGCCTTGAGTTGTCGTTTGAAAATCTTACCCGATGCGATGCGCGGTAGCTTGTCCGCGTGAAACCACACATGGGCGGGAATCTTGAAGCCCGCCAGGTGTTCCGCGAGGTAGGTCCTGAGACCCTCGGTATCGAGGCTGCCCGGCTCCCGCAGTACCACCGCGGCACCCACCACCTCGCCCAGCCGCTCGTCCGGCAGGCCGAAGACCGCGGCCTCGTCGACCGCCTCGTGCTGGTAGATAGCCGCCTCGACCTCGATACAGCTGATGTTCTCGCCACCGCGAATAATGATGTCCTTGATCCGATCGACAATATAGAGGAAACCGTCCTCGTCCATGTAGCCGACATCGCCGCTGTGGAACCAGCCATCGCGGAAGGCCTCCGCCGTTGCTTCCGGCTTGTTCCAGTAACCGCGCACGTTGGCGGGGCTGTGAATACATACCTCGCCACGCTCACCGGCGGGCAGCGTTTCGCCGGCCTCGTTGACGATGCGGAAATCGGTGACCGCCGGTACCGCGCGTCCTGCGCTGCCGGGCCTGGCCAGGTAGAAAGCGCCGCTGTTCACCGATCCCAGCGCGTTGGTTTCCGTGAGGCCGTAGCCGATGCCGGCGCTCGAACCCTTGAAGGCTGATGTGATCTTCTCGACCTGGTCGGGCGGGCGCGCCGCCCCGCCGGCGAAGATCTCCTTGAGGCTGGACAGGTCGTAGGCGCTGTCGGCGGCCGCGGCCTGCAGTTCGGCGGACATGGTGGGCACACCGTTGAAATTGGTCACCCGCTCGGCCTCGATCAGGCGCATGGCTTCCTGCACATCCCATTTGTGCATCAGCACAATTTTGCGGCCGATCATCAGCGACAGCATGAACAGGCTGTGGCTACCGGTGGCGTGGAACAGCGGCACGGTCATCAGCGCGCAGGGGGAGAACTTTGTCTCGGCGGGCGGCTCCAGGCTGTTGCTGGCGCTGCCTAACAGCAGCCAGCTAAACAGGGCCGCCAGCACGCTGCGGTGGGTCTGCACCGCACCCTTGGGGTGGCCCGTGGAGCCGGAGGTATACATGATGCAGGCGTCGTCGTCGGGGCCCGCTGTTGATTCAGTCGGCGCAGCGCCCTGGTATTCCGCCGCCAGGCCCATGAAGTCGGTCACCTCAAGATCGCCGAACTCGCCGACACCGATCAGTTCCAGCGGGTCGGCAAAGGGCGCAATGCGCGCCGCTCGATCCGGGTCCACCACGATGATGCTGGCGCCGCAGTCGCCGATGCCGTACTCGAGCTCCTCACCGGTCCACCAGGAATTCATGGGTACCACGATGCCTCCGGCCAGCACGGTACCGATAAAGGCGAACATCCACTGGGGGTTGTTGCGCATGGCGATGGCCACCCGGTCGCCGGCAGCGAGACCGTAGCGATCCTGCAGGGCGGCGGCAAACTGCTGCGACAGGGCCAGTGCCTCACCGTAGCTGTAGCGCTCGTCGCCCATCACCACGAATTCCTTCGCGGCGTGGTTACTCATCATGCTGAAGTAGGCGGCGAGGTTGGGAGGCTGGTTGCGATAGCTCCGATAGCGGTGGCCGCGAATCTCAGCGTCCTCCAGGGCGAAGGGCTGGTCGTCCGCGGTCATCGCAGTGACCACGGACTGGAGTTTTTCAAGCCCTTCCATCAATGGCCCTCAGTAGTCGTTGAGTCGGGCGAAGCGATCCAGGTGGTAGCTGTAGTCGCCGTAGGCCTGCTGGGCCACGCGGGCGCGCTTGATGAAAAAGCCGATATCAAACTCATCAGTCATGCCGATACCGCCGTGCATCTGGATAGCCTCATTGGTCACCAGTGTAGCCACTTCACAGAGCTTCGCCTTACAGGCGCTCGCCAGCGTGGACAGGTTGTCTGCCTCGGCGTCCACCGCCTGCAGGGCCTTGAGGACAATCGAGCGCGCCAGCTCGAGCTGCGCGTACATCTCCGCGGCACGATGCTGCAGACCCTGGAAGGAACCGATCGCTGCGCCAAACTGCTTGCGCTCCTTGAGGTAGTCCATGGTGCGCTCAAAGGCTTCCACGGACAGGCCCAGCAACTCGGCCGACAGGCCGATATTGGCGATGTCCAGAACCCGCTGCAGCGGTCCATAGGCCTGGTTCTCGGGGCCAAGCAGCGCATCTGCGCCCACCCGCACCTGGTCGAAAGTCACCGTCGCACTGTTGCGGCTGTCGAGCATAACCACGCGCTCGATATTCACACCTTGCGCCGCGGCATCCACCAGGAACAGGCTCAGGCCGTCGTCTTCACCGGCACTGCCGGCGCTGCGGGCGACGACAATCAGGGTATCGGCGCTATGGCCGTCAAAGACCAGCACCTTGCGTCCGTCCAGCACCCAGCCGTCGCCGTCGCGGCTGGCAGCCAGGGCGGTCTTGTGAGGCGAGTGGTGATTGCCTTCCTGGATCGCCAGCGCCAGGGTCAGCTCACCGGCGGCGAGCTGCGGCAGCAGGGTTTCCTTCTGGGCGTCGCTGCCCAGCCGCGCGATGGCCGTGGCGCCCACCAGGATGGAGGACTGCAGCGGCGACACGCTGAGGTTGCGACCCATCTGTTCCAGCACGATACCGAGGCCGGCGTAGCCAAAACCCAAACCGCCGTAGGCCTCGGGGATGGCAATCCCCGGCCAGCCCATTTCCGCCATGTCGGACCACAGCGGCTGGCTGTAGCCGGTTTCCGCCCCCTCATCACGCAGGCGCCGCAGTTCGGCGATGGGGGCTTTCTCTGCGAGGAAGCCGGCGGCGGCGTCCTTCAGCATCAATTGATCTTCGTTGAGTACCAGTGCCATGTCGTACGTCTCTCTTAACCGGATTGAGCCGGGCTTAGCTGGGCAGGCCAAGCACGCGCTTGGCAATGATGTTGAGCTGGATTTCCGAGGTGCCGCCCTCGATGGAGTTGGCCTTGGTGCGCAGCCAGGCGCGGGGCGTGTCACCGCCGTTGTATGACTCGCCCTCCCAGGCCAGGGCCTGCTCGCCGGAAGCCGACATGATGAGCTCGTGGCGGCGCTTGTTGAGTTCGGTGCCGTAGTACTTGAAGATCGAGGAGGCCGCACCCAGGCCCTGGCCCGCCTTGGCCTCGTCGCGAACCCGCTCCATGGTGGCCCCGAAGGCCAGCACATCAAGCTCCAGTTGGGCAATGTCCTTGCGGAGGATGGCATCTTCCAGGCGACCGTCGGGGCCGACACCGACCTCGTCGCGCGCCAGCTGTGCAAGGGTGCGACGGCTGGAGCCGAAGCCAAAGCCCGAAATCATTTCCCGCTCGTGGGTCAGCAGGTACTTGGCGATCTCCCAGCCTTTGCCCTCTTCGCCCATCAGGTTGACCTTGGGCACTTCGACATTGTCGAAGAAGGTCTCACAGAACGGTGACTTGCCGGAGATGAGCTTGATGGGGCGCGTGGTCACCCCCGGGCTTGCCATATCGAACAGCAGGAAGGAAATCCCCTCGTGCTTGGTACCGCTGTTATCGGTGCGGGTCAGGCAGAAAATCCAGTCGGCCTTGTCGGCGTAGGAGGTCCACACCTTCTGGCCGTTGACCAGGTAGTGGTCGCCCTTGTCCTCGGCGCGGGTCTGCAGGCTGGCGAGGTCAGAGCCGGCACCCGGCTCGGAGTAGCCCTGGCACCAGCGGATTTCGCCGCGCACAATCCTCGGCAGGTGTTCCTTTTTCTGTTCCTCGGTGCCGTACTTGATCAGCGCCGGGCCCAGCATCGAGATGCCGAAGCTGTCGAGGGGATTGCGGGCACCGATGCGGCGCATTTCCTCGCGCAGCACTTTCGCCTGTTCCTTGCTCAGGCCACCGCCACCGTACTCGGTGGGCCACTCGGGCGTGGTCCAGCCGCGTTCGCCCATACGATCTGCCCAGAGTTTCTGGTCCGGGTGGCTCATCTCCGGGTTGCGGCCGCCCCAGTAAACGTCACCTTCGCCTTTGGCCGGTGTGCGCATGGTCTCGGGGCAATTGGCTTCCAGCCAGGCCCGCGTTTCCTCGCGGAATTGCTCGATTTCACTCATGGGGAGGCCTCCAGAAAACGGGATTTGAACATACAGTATGTTTTGCTGGCACACAAGTATCCTGCCGGTAAGCGACTGCAACCGCGCTACCCAAGCGGCCCCGGAAAGCGGATAATTGGCGCTTTCCCGCAACATCTGTGAGCCGGACCAACACCGGATAGACGCCATGAATTCCATCGCGCCCACCCGCTACTTGAACACCAGCGCGCTTGAAGCCATCAGCGCCAGCGAATTTCAGCGCAAGGACCCCTTCCCCTGGGTCAACCCGCAGTACTTCATCAGTCCCGAGCACTACCAGGAGTTGCTCGACAACATGCCCGATATCAGTGAGTTTCGCGCTTTCTTCGGCAAGCAGCGCAAGCACGGCCAGGGCAGCCACGACCGCTACGTGCTGGACTATGAAGACGGCATGACCCTGCACCCGGCCTGGCAGGCCTTCGTGGATGAACTGCGCGGGCCGGTCTATCGCGACTTTGTGTGCCGAATGCTCGATGTGTCGGATGTGCGCTTCCGCTTCCACTGGCACTTTACCCCCAACGGCGGCGAGGTGACTCCGCACTGCGACTCCAAGGGCAAGATCGGCTCGCAGATCTTCTACCTGAACACCGGCATGGACTGGAACCCGGACTGGGGCGGTGAGACCGTGGTGCTGGATGACAGCGGCCGCATTACCCCCGACAACGCGCCGGCCTTCGAGGACTTCGACGCCGAGTACCCGGCGGAGACCGCCGACAATCGCAGCCTGCTGTTTGGGCGCCGCGGCAACTCCTGGCACGGGGTACGCAAGATAAACTGCCCGGAGGGTTACTACCGTAAAGTGTTTATCGTGGTGTTCGAGGAACACCGGCCGCTGAAAATGGCCGCCAAGAAGTTCAAGCGCCTGGTGACCGGCAAGCCGCTGGTCACCCACAAAGAAAGCCTGATGTACTGAGCCCGGGGTTGACTGAGCCGTGACTAGCAACAGGAAATTGCCGCTGCTGATCCTCGGGGCACCGCCCCGGGGTGGCAACCACCTGCTGCGCGGACTGCTCGATCATCACCCCGACCTGCTGCTGCCACCGGACGAGGACTATTTTGTCCGTCACCTGTCCCGCAGCGCCTGGCTGCGCTGGCAGGGCATGCTGGCATCCAAGGCCACCGCCCCCAATTTCTATCGCAAGCTGCAGAAAGACGGCCACCTCGAGCGGGTCAATGCCGGCCACGGCACCGAGGTGTTCGGCTCGGAGGACTCGCTGGACCTGGAGGCCTACTACGGTTACATCCGCACCCACCACGAGCGCGGCGACGTCGACCTGCTGGTGCGCAACCACATCGAAGCGCTGGCCATGGCCCTGGGGCACCGGCCTGGCGACCGCCGCCTGCGGGTGTTCTTCTGCGCGCTGCAGCCCAGCAATGAGGACCTCACCGGCGTGAGCGCCCTGCTGGCCCACAGCTTCGATGTGCGCGGTGTATTCCTGGTGCGGGACCCCAGGGCCCACCTCAGTTCCAAGCTGGTGCGCAATCCGACCCTGAACCTGCGACGCTTCTGCCAGCGCCAGAATCACTACTGGCAGGAAATCAGCGATTTCGAGCGGCGCTTCGGCCCGGTATTGAGGCTGCGCTTTGAAGAGTTGGTAACGGCGACGGAAGCCCGCATGCGCGACGTGTGCGCATTTGCCGGGATCGAGTTCAACGAGGGCGTGCTGGAATACACCCAGGGCGGGCGCCCCAGCGTCAGTAACTCATCCTTCGGTGGCAGTACCGGTATCGACCACAGCGCGCTAACGCGCTACCGAGACACCCTGCCGCGGGAAACTATTGCCTACCTCGAAGAGCACTGCATCCCGGAGCTGTTCTGGCAGCCCCCGGAAATCAGCCCTGTTTCGGGTGAACCCGTACCGGCAGGTCCGTATAGCCCCTGACGAAGATCGAGTGGCTGCGGCGAATGTCGCCCACCACCTCGATGCGCTCGAAGCGCTCCAGGATTTCTTCCCATAGTACCTTCAGCTGCAGCTCCGCCAGGTGACTGCCCATGCAGCGGTGAATGCCATAGCCGAAGCTGAGGTGCTTGCGCACGTTGGGGCGGTCGATGATGTACTCGTCGGGCTTGTCGAACACCGAGTCATCGCGATTGCCCGATACGTACCACATGGCCACCTTGTCGCCCTTGCGAATGGTCTTGCCACCCAGCTCGGTGTCCTGCAGGGCGGTGCGACGCATGAAGGCCAGCGGCGTCTGCCAGCGGATGGTTTCTGACACCATCGACGGAATCAGCTTCGGGTTGGCCGTGAGCTTGGCGAATTCTTCGGGATTCTCGTGCAAGGCGAGCACGCTGGCGCTCATGGAATTGCGGGTGGTGTCATTACCGCCAACGATCAGCAACAGCAGGTTGCCGAGGTACTCCAGCGGCTGCATATTCCTGGTGTTCTCACCGTGGGCCAGCATGGAAATCATGTCGTGCTGGGGCGGCAACGCGGCCTTCTCGTTCCACAGTTCGGTGAAGGTCGACAGACATTCGAGCAGCTCTTCGCGGCGCTGCTCTTCGGTCTCGACGAAGTCACCGCCGGGCATGGCCGTGGCCACATCTGACCAACGGGTCAGGCGGCGACGCTCTTCGTAGGGGAAATCAAACAGGGTCGCCAGCATGCGGGTGGTCAACTCGATGGACACCTCGTCCACCCAGTTGAAGGTCTCACCGACCGGCAGGTTGTCCAGCACCTCCCGGGTGCGGGTGCGAATCAGCTCGGCAAAGTTTGGCAGGTTGCGCGAACCCACCACCGGGTTTACCTCGCCGCGCTGCTTGCTGTGGCGCGGCTCGTCCATGGCGATAAACATGGGCAGGGTGAAGTCTTCCGGCTGGTCGCGCAGGGTGATGCTGGGCTCTGAGGAGAAGATATCGTGGTGGGTGTCGACGTACATGATGTCTTCGTAGCGGGTCACCGACCAGTAGCGACCGAACTCCTCATGATCGGTAAAGTGCACCGGGTCTTCCCGACGCAGGCGCTCAAACCAGTCCAGGATGGTATTGTCCTGGAAGCGGTCGGGCTGGGCCGGATCAATGGATTCCAGCGGGACTGACCAGATGTCCTGGTCCAGGGCCTTCTCTGCAACAGACATAGTTTTATAACCGTACTTTTGATCTTGGCTCAAAACTATAGCCCGCACCCTGAGTGCCGCAAAGGGTCAATATGGGCCACTGCGACACCTGTGTTTAAGTCGGTAAATCCGCGACAGCGCCAGGCGAGGCCGGCCTTCCCTAACCGAGCTTGCTGCGCACCTCAATAGAGGCAATGGTAAGGGAACCCAGCGCCAGCGGTAGCAGTGGCCAGATATTTGCGACCACGTCGGCCAGACTGTGTGACTTGAAGAAGCTGCCCTGCACCACCACCAGGTAATGCTTGAGAGGGTTGAGTTCAGCGACCAGTTGCAGCCATTCCGGCATATTCTCCACCGGCGTGGCAAAGCCCGAGGTCAGCACAAAGGGGATGGAGCTGAAGAAGGCACCCATGATGGCCTGCTGCTGGGTGTTGCACAGGGAAGAGATCAACAGGCCGACACCCACTACCGAGAACACAAACAGGGCCAGTGCGAATGGGAATATCAGCAGGTGACCGGTGTAAGGTGCACCGAAGGCGAACACCGCCAGCAGGGTGATAATCAGGCTGACCACGTAACCCGCCATCATGCCGGGCATGGTCTTGGCGATGATAATTTCGGTGGCACTGATCGGCGAAACCAACAGCTGGTCAAAGGTACCCATCTCCCGCTCGCGGGCAATCGAAAGGGAAGTGACGACCAGGCACATCATCATGCCCAACACCGCACTGAGACTGGCCACCATGAACCATTGGTAGTCGAGGTTGGGATTGAACCAGTGGCGCTCTTCCAACAGGGGTTGCCCGCCGACGGGCGCGGTGGAGGAGCGCGCGGCCAGCTCCACCCCCATTTCACCCACCACGGTTGCCAGGTAGGAGGTGGCGATCTGGCCGGAATTGGCGCGCCGCCCGTCCACCAGCACCTGCACCGTGGCCGGCTCGCCGGCATCGATGCGGCGGGAGAAGTCCGGCGCCAGCCGCAGCGCAACTACCGCGTTGCGGGCCGTGATGAGTTCCCCGAGTTCGCGGCTGTCGCGGGCGGTAATGATGTCATCGGTAAACCAGGCGCCGTCTACCCGCGCCACCAGTTCATGTGACCAGCGGCCGTTGTCCTGGTCGAGCACGGCGACATCGAGATTCTGCACATCCAGAGTCGCGGCAAAGGCGAACGCCACCGTTTGCACAATCGGCGCACCGATCAGGAAGCGGCGGGTGGTTGGGTCCTGCAAGTAGCTGACCATCTCCTTCCAGATGGCGACGCCCAGTCGCGCAAACATCAGTCCAGCACCTTGTGGGAATTGCGCAGGGTCAGCGAGAAGAACAGTACACCCACCGCCAGCAGGGCCAGACTGTTGCGCAACAGCTCCGGCCAGTAGTCGCCGGCCAGGAATACCGACTGCAGGGACTGCACATAATGCCGCGCCGGCACCACCTGGGTCAGCCACTGCAGCCAGGTGGGCATGCTGTCGATCTCGTAAAGAAAGCCCGACAGCAGAAAGGCCGGCATAAAGCCCGAGAACACCGCGAGCTGGGCCGCCACAAACTGGTTCTTCGCCAGGGTGGAGATCAGCAGGCCCTGACCCAGCGCCGGCACCAGGAAAGCCGCACTGGTCAGCAGCAGGGCCCACAGCGACCCACGATACGGCAGGTCGTAGATGAGGATACCCATCAGGGTACAGCCGAGGGTGGCCAGCATTCCGAGCACAAAATACGGCGCCAGCTTGCTGGCCAGCAATTCCAGGGTGCCGGCGGGTGTCGACATCATCGCCTCCATGGTGCCGCGCTCCCATTCGCGGGCAACCACCAGGGCGGTCAGCAGGGTACCGATCATGGTCATGACAATCGCCATGGCGCCAGGCAGCAATACCCTGCGGCTGTCGAGTTCCGGGTTGAACCAGAAGCGCTGCTCCAGGGACAGCAGTGGAACCGGGTTGTCGATGCGCCCCGCGTACCATGAGGACAGCACCCCCTGGGCGTAGGACTGAACGAAGTTGGCGGTATTGGGTTGGGAGCCGTCGGTAATAACCTGCACCCGAGGGGCACCGAAGGGCTGGCGCAGCTGGCGATCGAAATCAGCGGGGATCACCACGTAGCCGCGCAGGCTGCCTCGCACCAACAGCGGGTCCAGTTCGCGCCGATCGCGCGCGGTGGTGACCTGGAAATAGGGAGTGGCGTCGTAGGCCGCCGCCAGTTCCTGGGCCGCGGGGCCGGTGCTTTCCAGTACCACGCCAAGCGCTACATCTTCCAGGTCAAGCGACACGGCGTTGGCAAACAGGAAGAACAGGACGGGCGGCATCACGAACGCTATCAGCAGCGAGGACGGATCGCGCACCACCTGCCAGCTCTCCTTGATCGTCAGGGCCCTGAGCCTGCGCGAGTTCACGCTGCCTGCTCCTGCTGGGCCAGGACCAGACGGATGAAAGCGTCTTCCATGGACGGGTCAGGACAGTCCGGCCCCGCCACGCTGGCCTTGAGGCCGTCCGGTGTATCCAGGGCGATGACCTGGGAGCGGTTAACCAGCACCACCCGGTCACAGTACTCGGCCTCCTCCATGAAGTGGGTGGTCACCAGAACCGTCACACCCTTGCGCACCAGACCGGTGATATGGGTCCAGAATTCGCGCCGGGTAATCGGGTCGACGCCGCTGGTGGGCTCATCGAGGAACAGCACCCGAGGCCGGTGCATCAGCGCGCAGGCCAGCGCCAGTCGCTGCTTGAAACCCAGTGGCAGACTATCGGGAAACGCCTCCAGGTAGGGAGCGAGGTGGAAGATCTCCACCATCTCGTCGATACGTTCACGGCGTTGGGTACCGCGCAGGCCGTAAATGCCGGAGAAAAACTCCAGATTCTGGCGCACGGTCATCAGATCGTAGAGGGAGAACTTCTGTGCCATGTAGCCGAGCTGCATCTTGGCGGCACTGCCGGAATGGCGCAGGTCCAGTCCCACCACCTCGGCGCGACCGGCGCTGGGCTTGAGCAGGCCGCAGAGCATCTTGAAGGTGGTGGACTTGCCGGCGCCATTGGGGCCCAGCAGGCCCAGTACTTCGCCGCGGCGCACCTCGAAGCTGACCTGGTCAGTGGCGGTGAAGTCGCCGAAGCGCTTGGTAAGGGCGTGACAGCTGACCATGATGTCGCGCTCCGCAGCCACCGGCTCCATGCGGTCGGCGATGGCGGAGTGGCCGAGAGTGCCGCCCTCGAGCAGGTCAATAAAAGCATCTTCAAAGCGCCCCTGGGCCGGTTCCAGCTGTCCGCCCGCGCCTGCCACCAGGGCAGACAGTTCGGGGGACACCTCGGTCTCGGCCAGCACCAGTCGCACCGCCCCACCCTGGATCACACCGTCGCGTACCGATGGCTGGTCCAGCGCATCGGCGAGAAATTCCCGGCGATCTACCTGCAGGTTACTGACCAGCACGCTGCGCCCGGCAATACGCTCGGTGAGCGCCTGGGGTGCGCCGGCGTAGCGAATCTCGCCCTCGTCGAGCAGCAAGACCTGGTCACAGCGCTCGGCCTCGTCCAGGTAGGCTGTGGCCCACAACACTGACATGCCCTCGTCCGCCAGTTCCTGCACCATGCGCCAGAGTTCCTGGCGGCTGACCGGGTCGACGCCGACGCTGGGTTCATCCAGCAGCAACACCCGTGGGTGCGCCATCAGCGCGCAGGCGAGCCCCAGCTTCTGCTTCATGCCACCGGACAGCTGCCCCGCCAGCCGCCGGGTGAAGGGCGCAAGCCCGGTGAAGGCCAGCAGGCGCTGGAACTGCTGTGCGGTTTCGCCCCGCGGCAGGCCCTGCAGGTCGGCATAGAGATTGAGGTTCTCCTGCACCGACAGGTCTTCGTAGAGACCGAAGCGCTGCGGCATGTAGCCGGTCAGGCGGTGGATAGTTTCGGCCTCGCGGGTAACATCGTGACCCGCCACCCGCAGCTCGCCCTGGCTGGGGTGCATCAGCGCCGCCATCATGCGCATCAGGGTGGTCTTGCCGGCCCCATCGGGGCCGACCAGGCCGGTCAGGCGCCCGGCAGGAATATCCGCATCGATGCCCTTCAGCGCCTCGACGGTGCCGAAGTCCTTGCGCACACCGCGGATTTCGACGGCGGAGTTCAATGAGCGCTCAACCGGCTGAGGCTTCCAGGCGCACGGTTACCGGCATGCCCTGGCGCAGCTGCTCGTCGGGGTCGGTGACCACAATCCGCAGCCGATAGACCAGGTCAGTGCGTAGTTCCGGGGTTTCTACTGTTTTCGGGGTGAACTCCGCTCGCGGCGAAATAAATCCCACCTGGCCGAGGTAAACCCGGTCGCTGGAGTCCGTGAGCACTTCCACGCTTGCACCCGGTACCACCTGGCCCAGATGAACCTCGCCGACGTAGGCACGCACATAGACCACGTCGGTAAGTGACAGGGTATAGACCGGCTCGCCGACATTGACCATCGAGCCCGGTTCCCGGGCCCGCACCTGGATGACGCCGGCGCTGGGGGCATAGAGGCGGGTGTCTTCCAGCTGGGTCATGGCCTGGTCGCGACGCGCCTCCGCCGCGGCCAGGGCTGCCGCCGCCGCGGCGCGATCTTCCTCGCGGAATCCCTCACGGGCCAGTGCCAGCGCTTCCCGGGCCGCGCGCAAGCGTGCCTGGGCCTGTTCCTGCTGGGACTCGGCATCGTCCAGGGCCCGCTGGCTGTTGAGTCCCTGGCGGAACAGGTCCTGCTGGCGCACCAGGCGCTTGTCGGCATTGACCAGCGCCGCCTGGGCCTCTTCGACGCCCGCTTCGGCCTGCTCGATTTCCTGGGGGCGGGAGCCGGTATTGGCCCGGTCCAGGTTGGCTTTTGCCTCCAGGACGTTGGCTTCCGCCACCGCCAGGGCCTCCCGCAGGGGCTGGTCATCCAGGCTCGCCAGCAGGTCGCCGGCGGCGACCGCATCGCCTTCCTCAAGCTGCATGCTCGCCAGGCGCCCGGCGACGCGGAACCCGAGCTGCACATCGCGGATATCGACATTGCCGTATAACAGGGTGTCGCCATTGCCGTTAACGTTCATCTGCTGATAGCCGAAATAGCTGCCGGCAAGCAGTATGAGCAACAGCACTGCCATCACGAGTTTGTTCATGCGGGCACCTCCTCGCCGAAGCGCTGGTAGAGACCGGCACGGATCTCCCGGCGCACGGCACTGAGTTCGCTGGCGCCAACCTGCTGCCAGCCCAGGTGACGCATGGCGGTAGCCCGGGCCACCATGAAGCCCATCAGCTGGCCCATCACGTTGAGGGCCTGGATCCGCGAGCTTTCATCATCCGGTGACTGGCCAGTCAGCTTTGCCACCAGGCGGGTAAAGCTCTGGAGCATCTCGCTGTATATGCCACCATAGAAAATCTCGAAGGCATCGCTGGGGTCCTGCTGCTCGCGCATCACCATACGGGTCCAGCCCAGTGCCTGGGGCTGGCTGAACATGGCAATGGCGCCGCCGATGAGCTCGTCGAGATACTCCAGGCAGGCCCGCCGCCCCGCCGGGCTGGCGCCATCGAGACTATCGATATCGGCCTCGATACGCGCATGGGTTGGCCCGATCAGCTCGTTCATGGTTTGGGTGATAGCCTCGAATACCGCGAGGTACAGTCCCTCTTTACTGCCGAAGTGGTAGGCAATCAGGGCCTGGTTGACGCCCGCGGCCTCGGCGATGGCTCGAGTGCTGGCGGCGTGGAAGCCGTCGCGGCCAAATACCTCCAAGGCCGCGCCCAGCAGGGCCTCGCGGGTTTGCAGGGACCTGGCGTTGGTGCGCGGAGTGCGGTCCGGTGAGGTGGAAACGGGAGTATTCATGGAATGACAATATTTTAATCAATCGTTTGATTAAAATTATATCGGCCAAATTCCTGCTGTCCAGCGCGGGATTTTCCTAATCCGATACCCATGGCCGGCACGAATATATCGGCAGATTCCTACATCCCTCGCCATGCCCCTGGTAGAACTGACAGACAAGGGCCTCTATTGCCCTGCCGGCGATTTCCATATCGATCCCTGGCGCCCGGTACCGCGTGCGGTCATCACCCACGCCCACGCCGACCATGCGCGACCGGGCAGCGGCCTGTACTTCGCTGAAACCAGCGGCGTGCCCATCCTGCGCCAACGCCTGGGAGCCGATCTCGCCTGCCACGGGCTGGCCTATGGAGAGTCGCTGGAACTGGGCAGAGCCCGGGTCAGCCTGCACCCGGCCGGGCACATCCTCGGCTCAGCCCAGGTGCGCATAGAAGTCGATGGCGAGGTGTGGGTGATCACCGGTGACTTCAAGCGCGACCGCGATCCCACCTGCACCGCGTTTGAGTCGGTCACATGCGACACGCTGATCACCGAAGCCACCTTCGCCCTGCCGATCTATCGCTGGCCGGAAATCGACACGGTGGCGGCAGACATCCACCGCTGGTGGCAGGCCAATGCCCAGCAGGGTCGCGCCAGCGTGTTGTTCTGCTATGCCCTCGGCAAGGCCCAGCGGGTGCTGGCGGCACTGATGGCGCACACGGAGCAACGGGTGCTGCTGCACGGGGCCGCAGTGCCGCTAACGCAGATCTACCGCGATGCCGGCGTCGCCATGCTGCCCACGGAGCCGGCGCTGGAGGCCGAGGTCGAGAAGAAATTCGCCGGCGAACTGATCATCGCCCCACCCGGCGCCAACGGTACCGCCTGGATGAAACGCTTCGGCGACTGCGGCACCGGCTTCTGCTCCGGCTGGATGCTGCTGCGCGGCAACCGTCGGCGCCGCGGCTATGATCGCGGCTTCGTGCTCAGTGACCACGCCGATTGGCCCGCCCTGCTGCAGACCATCGAACAGAGCCATGCGCAACACGTGCTCGCCACCCACGGCCGCTCGGACATCCTGGTGCGCTACCTGCGCGAGCACGGCATGCGGGCCGACGAGCTGCGCACGGAATTCGGCGACGAAGACCTGGCGGCAGAGAGCTGATGCAGGCATTTACCGACCTCTACGTCAGCCTCGACAGCACCACCGCCACCAATAGCAAGGTGGCGGCGCTGCGCCGGTACCTGGCGGAGGCGCCCGCCGCTGATGCCGCCTGGGCGATCTATATTGTCTCCGGCCGGCGCGCCAAGCGGCTGGCGGGCCGTCCCCTGCTCAAGGACGCACTACAGACCCTTACCGGCTACCCGGAATGGATGGTGCTGGATGCCTACGCCACCGTCGGCGATTTCGCGGAGACGGCATCCCTGCTGACCGAGGAAGTGCGGGCTGCCAACGCCTGCGATGACCAGCACTCCCTGGCGCACTGGATGGAGCAGGAAATCCTGCCGCTCGCCGACCTCGATGATGAGGACAAGAAGCAGAAGCTGATGGATTGGTGGCAACGCCTGCCCCAGCTCAGTGCCTTCCTGGCCACCAAGCTGATTACCGGCGGGCTGCGGGTTGGCGTCTCCCAGACCCTGGTGGCGCGCGCAGTCGCAGAACTGGCTGACCTGCCCCGGGATGTCATTACCCACCGCCTGATGGGCGACTGGCAGCCCAACGCCGCCTGGTTCAAAAGTCTGCTGGATCCGGATATTACCGCCGAGACCAGCTCTCGACCCTACCCCTTTTACCTGGCCTCACCCCTGGAGAAGGCGCCGGCAGAGTTGGGCACGCGCGGTGACTGGCTGGCGGAGTGGAAGTGGGACGGCATCCGCGCCCAGCTGGTCAAGCGCGGCGGCGAGATCAGTCTCTGGTCGCGGGGCGAGGAATTGATTACCGAGCGCTTCCCGGAGGTGGTGCAAGCCGCCGCCGCGCTCGATGACTGTGTGCTGGACGGGGAGCTGCTGGCCTGGAAAGACAGGGTACTACCCTTTGCCGAACTCCAGCGCCGCATCGGCCGCAAGACCGTGGGCAAGAAGCTGCTCAGCGAGGTACCGGTCCGACTGCTGGTCTACGACTGCCTGGAGAGCGACGGCGAGGACCTGCGCCCGTGCGGCATGCGCGAGCGACGCGCCAGCGCCGAAGCCCTGGCGGCACAGGCCGATGATCGCATCGCCACCTCGCCGCTGCTGGACCACGACAGCTGGGAGGCCCTGGCCGCCGCCCGCGACGGCAGCAGGGCGCGTGGGGTCGAGGGGCTGATGCTCAAAGCCGCCGATTCACCCTACCTGACCGGGCGCAAGAAAGGGGCCTGGTGGAAGTGGAAGGTGGAGCCGCTGACCGTAGACGCGGTGATGATCTACGCCCAGGCCGGCAGCGGCCGTCGGGCCACGCTGTTTACCGACTACACTTTTGCGGTTTGGCAGGAACAGGAAGGCGAGCGCCAGTTGGTGCCCATCGCCAAGGCCTACTCGGGGCTTACCGATACCGAGATCAACAGCCTAAACCGCTGGATTCGCGCCAATACCCTGGAGCGCTTCGGGCCGGTGCGCTCGGTCAGCGCCGAGCAGGTGTTTGAACTGGCCTTCGAGGGCATCAACGCCTCCACCCGGCACAAGAGCGGCGTGGCCCTGCGCTTCCCGCGTATCGCCCGCTGGCGCACCGATATGCGCCCGGAAGACGCCAATACCCTGGGCCAGGTGAAAGATCTGCTCAGCCTGTACGGCAACGCCTGACCATGCGCCTGCCGACAGCTATCGCCGACTTTTACCGCCGCCGCAACTGGAAGCCCGCCGCTTTCCAGCGCCAGGCCTGGGAGGCCTTCAGCCGCGGAGAGTCGGGCCTGATTCACGCACCTACAGGCACCGGCAAAACCCTGGCCGCCTGGTTCGGCCCGGTGATCGCCCAGCTCAAGAGTGGTGACACCGCCCCCGAGGGGTTGCGTGTCCTGTGGATCACGCCAATGCGGGCACTGGCTGCCGACACCGAGAAAGCCCTGCTGGAGAGCATCGCCGACCTGGGGCTGGAATGGAGTGTCATGCGACGCACCGGCGATTCCTCCGCCAGCCAGCGCGCCAAACTGCGAAAATCGCCACCCACGGCGTTGGTCACCACGCCGGAATCCCTGTCGCTGTTGCTGACCTACGCCGACTTCCAGCCCAAACTCCGACAGCTGGATGCGGTGGTCGTCGACGAGTGGCATGAGCTGGTGGGCAGCAAGCGCGGCGTGCAGCTGGAGCTGTGCCTGGCGCGGCTGCGCTCGCTCAACCCGGGTCTCAAGACCTGGGGCATGTCTGCCACCATCGGCAATCTCGAGGAGGCGGCGCGGGTGCTACTGGGGCCAGGTCAGTGCCCCACCATCGTGGTCGCCAAACAGAAAAAGCGCATCGATATCGAAGCGTTGATTCCCGCCAACATGGAGCGCTTTCCGTGGGCCGGGCACCTGGGCCTCAACCTGCTGCCCGAGGTGCTGGAACAGGTCGAGAAAGCCAACTCGACACTGATCTTCACCAACACCCGCTCCCAGGCCGAACTGTGGTTCGAGGGCATGCTCAAGGCGCGCCCGGACTGGATCGGCCAGTTTGCCCTGCACCACGCCTCCCTGAGTCGCTCGGTGCGCGACCAGGTGGAGGCAGGACTCAAGGACGGCAGCCTGCGCTGCGTGGTGTGCACCTCTTCCCTGGACCTCGGCGTCGATTTCAGCCCGGTGGAACAGGTACTGCAGATCGGCTCGCCCAAAGGCATCGCCCGCCTGCTGCAGCGGGCCGGGCGCTCCGGCCACAGTCCGGGCCAGCCCAGCAAGGTGCTGTGCGTACCGACCCACGCCTTCGAACTGGTAGAGATCGCCGCGGCGCGGCAGGCCGCAAAGGAAAAGACCATCGAGAGCCGCCGGCCGATGAGCCTGTGCCTGGACGTGCTGGTACAGCACTGTGTGAGCATCGCGCTGGGCACGGGGTTCACGGAAGACGACCTGTACCGGGAGATCACACAGACCCACGCCTTCGAGCAGCTCAGCCGCGAGGCCTGGGAATGGGTGCTGCTGTTTATCACCCGGGGCGGCGCTGCCCTCGAGCACTACCCCGAGTATCACCGGGTGATCGAGGAGCAGGAGCGCTACCGGGTCGAAAGCCGCCGCGTCGCCCAGCGCCATCGCATGGCCATCGGTACCATTACCAGCGACTCGGTGATGAACCTGAAATGGACCAGCGGTGGCTCCCTGGGCACAATCGAGGAGAGTTTCATCAGCCGCCTCAAGACCAATGACGGCTTCCTGTTCAACGGCCGTGTGCTGCAGCTGGTGCGGGTCAAGGAGATGACCGCCTACGTAAAACTCGCCGGCAAGCAGACTCGCATCGTGCCGCGCTGGCAGGGTGGCAAGGCGCCGCTGTCCACCGAACTGTCCGACTACACCCGGCGCCTGCTGGGCGCGCCGGACAGCATAAGGGCCCGTGAGCTGACTGCGATCTCGCCGATCCTCAGCCTGCAGGCCGCCTGGTCGGCCCTGCCCACCGAAGACCAGCTATTGGTAGAGCAGGTCAGCACCCGCGAGGGCAGGCACCTGTTCGTCTTCACCTTTGGCGGCCGCGCCGTCAACGAGGGGCTTGCCGCGCTGCTGGCCTGGCGCCTGAGCCAGAGCCAGCAGATCACCTTCCGCGCCTGGGCCAACGACTACGGCTTCGAGCTGTTGACCAAGGGCGAATTCGAACAGGCGGAAGCGGCCCTGCGGGACGCCCTGTCCCCGGACAACCTGCTCGACGACCTGGTGGCCAGCATCAACAGTGCCGAGACCGGCAAACGCCAGTTCCGTGAGATCGCCCAGGTGGCTGGCCTGGTGTTTACCGGCTACCCGGGCAGCGGCAAGTCCACCCGCCAGATCCAGGCCTCCAGCGGGCTGATCTACGACGTGCTGGCCAAGTACGACCCCGACAACCTGCTGGTGGACCAGGCCATGCGCGAGGTAATGCGCTACCAGCTCGAGTTCGGGCGCCTGCAGGAGAGCCTGGCCCGCATCCAGGGGGTGCGCTGGGTGCTGACCGAACCCGCGCGGCTCACACCCCTGGCGTTTCCGCTGTGGGCCGAGCGCATTCGCGCACAAACCGTCAGCTCCGAAAAATGGAGCGTGCGCCTGCAGCGCATGCTGGAGTCCCTCAACAAGGCCGCAGACAGCACGCCGCGGCGGCGGCGTGTCGCCTCATGACCGATATCGAGATACAGGGGGAAACCCTGCGCCTGGACCATCGGCGCGCGCTGGTGTGGCCACGGCACGAGGCGGTGCTGGTCGCCGACACCCACTTCGGCAAGAGCGCGGTGTTCCGCCGTGAGGGCATCGCCCTGCCCGAGGGCAGCGACGCGGCCGACCTGGAAATACTCTCAGCACTGCTCGCCGACCACGGCGCCCGGAGACTCTACATCCTCGGTGACTTTGTCCACGGTGCCCTGCCCAGGGGCCACGCCTTCTACAACCGCTTCAACCGCTGGACCGGGCTACAGGACGCCGACATCCACGTGGTGCTGGGCAACCACGATGCCTACCTGGATTGCAGCGCGCTTGAGGGCGTGCACTGGCATCGCGAGCTGCGGCTGGCTCCGTTTCACCTGGTGCATGATCCCGATGAGGCCCGCGATGGTTTTTTCCTGGCGGGGCACATTCACCCGGTGACCAGAATTTCCACCCGCGGCGACTCCCTGCGCATGCCGGTGTTCTGGCAACGCCGGGCGGGCATGGTGCTGCCCTCCTTCGGCGACCTCACCGGCGGCTATGCCATTGAGCCTGCCCGGGGCGAGAGACTGTTTGGCGTCGGCCCGGACGCGGTGATTCCGTTGACACCCTGAGACCGCCTCACCTACCGTAGGGGATTGCCTGCAACCCAGCGGAGATCGACACAGGAATGAGCAATAGCACCCACAGCTATCGCCAGGACGAGCGCAATCAGGACATCCTTATCAATATCAACGGCGAGCTGTTTCACCGCGACAAGGCGGTGGTGTCGGTGTTTGATAGCGGCTTCATTCTCGGCGACGGAGTCTGGGAGGGACTGAGGGTCCACCACGGCAAGATTCCCTTCCTCGATCGCCATATGAAGCGGCTCTGGGAAGGTGCCAAGGCCCTGGACCTGGACATGGGCCTGAGCCAGGCGGAACTGGCCAGGCGACTGCACGATACCCTGGCGGCCAACGACATGCAGGACGATGTGCATATCCGGCTGATGGTAAGCCGCGGAATCAAGTCCACCCCCTACCAGGATCCCGCAGTGACCATCGGCGGCCCAACCATTGTCATCATCCCCGAGTACAAGACGCCGGACCCGGGCCTCGTCGAGCGCGGCGTGCGCCTGTTCACCGTGCACGTGCGCCGCGGCGCGCCCGACGTGCAGGACCCCAAGCTCAACAGCCACTCGAAGCTCAACTGCATCCAGGCCTGCATCCAGGCAACCAAGGCCGGCGCCGACGAGGCGCTGATGCTCGATCCGCACGGCTTCGTCGCGACCTGCAACTCCACGCACTTCTTCATCGTGCGCGGCGGCGAGGTCTGGACCTCGAGCGG
>JASJBK010000128.1 GCA_030066555.1 Halieaceae bacterium | reverse complement strand
CACAGGACCGTTCAGGACGGGTTCACCGCAGGTGAAACCGCCCGCAGGGCGATAACGCCCCAAAGGGCGTTATCGTCAATCCCTGGCCCGACTCGATCCGTCCGCATCCGTGGCCCGGACTCGATCTGAATCCATCCCTGCCCCAAACCCGATTCACCGGAACCCATGGCCCTAACTCAACCCAGATGCATCCCCCACCAAAGCCCGAACTTCTCCCCGTTTTACAAAACTAAACAACAGCAGGCTGTAGTTGCATAACTATTATTGCGAAATTTCAATGAGTTACACTCAACAGCTAATGAAGAGTAAAGCTAAACACAACCCCATAAACACTTGGATTTTCCCCTCCTCGCCCCTATTATTTAGCACGTGATTGAAAGAGCGCCCTTGCGCCCTACGGAGTTGTAAGAATGGAACCTAAGAGCCTGTACGCAGCACAAACCGGTGGCGTGGAGTCTATCCTCGAAACCAACCGTGTCCTGAAGAACACCTACATCCTGCTCAGCATGACCCTGCTGTTCAGTGCCGCCACCGCCGGGATCGGCATGTATGTGGGATTGTCCCACGGCGTCAGCCTGATGATGTCACTCGGGGCGCTGGGACTGATCTGGTTCGTGCTGCCACGTACCGCGAACAGCACAGCCGGCATTTACACCGTATTCGCCATTACCGGCCTGCTTGGCGCTGGTCTGGGTCCAATCCTGAACTACTACCTGGCGATGTCCAACGGCCCTTCGATTGTCATGCAGGCCATGGGCGGTACCGCGATCGTGTTCTTTGGCCTGTCAGGCTATGCACTGACCACGCGCAAGGACTTCTCCTACATGGGTGGCTTCCTTGTGGTTGGTCTCCTGATGGCAATTGTCGCCAGCCTCGTGAACATATTCCTCGGAATTCCGGCGGTCTCTCTCGCCATTTCCTCCGTGGTTGTGTTGATCATGTCTGGCTTTATCCTCTTCCACACTAGCGCGATCATTAACGGCGGTGAGCGGAATTACATCATGGCCACCGTCGGCCTGTACCTGGCACTCTACAACCTGTTCACCAGCATGCTGCACCTGCTGGCTGCATTCAGCGGAGAGGACTAAGCCGGGCTGTCATCCAGCTAGTCCAGGACAGCCGTAGTACGGGACAACTTTAGCCCCGGACAACTGTAGTCCCAGACACACCGCAAAGCCCCGGCCTTCCGGGGCTTTGTCGTTTGTGAGCAGGCCGAGCCGGTTTTCAGCTACCATCTAGACCCATGAAATTCTCCATCCTCGTTTTGTCCTCGCCCGGTGCGTCACAGTCCGGCGACTCTGCCCTGGCCTTCGCCCGCGCCGTGGTCGAGGCCGGGCACGAGCTGTACCGGGTGTTCTTCTACCACGAGGGCGTGCAGCACGGTGACAGCCTTGCGGTACCGGCCCAGGACGAACTGGATCGCCAGTCAGCGTGGGCTGCACTCTCTGAGCAGCACGGTGCCGACCTGGTGCTGTGTATTGCCTCGGCGGTGCGCCGCGGTGTGTTGGACGGCGGTGAGGCCGAACGGCATGAGCGGTCCGCCGTCAGTGCACATCCGGCCTTTGAACTGTCGGGGCTTGGTCAGCTGGTCGACGCTCATATCAACAGTGACCGGCTGGTCACCTTCGGTCGCTGAGGTGAGCGGCAAGTCACTGCTTCTCGTGTTCCGGCGCGCGCCCTATGGCCGCAGCCTGTCCCGCGCCGGCTACGACCTGGCGCTGGCCGCCGCCGCCTTCGAACAGCCGGTGAGCCTGCTATTCATGGACGACGGTGTCTGGCAGTTGCTCCCTGAGCAACATGCAGACCAGATCAACACCAAGAGCGTCGCCAGCACGCTGGCATCACTACCGCTCTACGACGTGGAAAATCTCTACGTCGATATGCAGTCCCTCGACGCTCGCGGCCTCGCACCGGTTGAGCTGCGCAAGGAGGTGGTGCCGCTGGATGCCACCGCCGTGCAGGCGTTGATGCACGAACACCACCAGGTTTTGGTTTTCTAGCGCCATGGCGACGCTGCATACCCTCAATCAGTCTCCCTCCGGTAGTACACTGGCAAGTTGCCTGCGCTGCCTGGCTCCCGGCGACAGCCTGCTGTTGCTGGAAGACGGCGTGTACGCCGCGTGCTCACCCCATGTCTCTGCGTTCAAGGAAAGCCCTTGCGCTGTCTATGTGTTGCAGGCAGATGCAGAGGCCCGTGGTGTTACCGGACGGCTGGACCCGGCGATAGAAACCACCGACTACCGGGGATTTGTCGAACTCGCGGCGGCCTGCGACTCGGTACAGAGTTGGTACTGATGGCCGAGACCGCATTCGACAAGGAAGGCTTCCTGCGTCGCCTGGAAGACTGGTCACCGGAGGTTGCCGAGCAGATCGCCGAACGCGAGGGCATCGAGCTCAGCGATGCGCACTGGGAGATCATCACCCTGCTGAGGGAGTTCTACCAGCGCTTCGAGGCGTCGCCGGCCAACCGCGCGCTGGTGAAATTTACCGCCCAGCAGCTCGGTGCCGAGAAGGGTCGCAGCATTTACCTGATGTCCCTGTTCCCTGGCAGTCCTGCCAAGCTGGGCAGCAAGATCGCCGGGCTGCCCAAACCCGACAATTGCCTGTGAGCGCTCTCCCTTGAACAACGAGCATCCCTTCGCGCCTTACGTGCGCATACTGGGCAAGGGCAAGACCGGCACCCGCTCGCTGGACTTCGATGAGGCACGTGAAGCCTTCGGCATGATCCTGCGGGACGAAGTCGAAGACCTCCAGCTCGGAGCTTTCCTGATGCTGCTGCGCGTCAAGGAAGAAACCCCCGAGGAACTCGCCGGTTTCGTGCAGGCCTGTCGCGACTACATTGGCGAGCCCCCTGCCATCGCCGTGGACCTGGACTGGTCCAGCTATGCGGGCAAACGCAACCAGCACCCCTGGTACCTGCTCAGCGCGCTGTTGCTGGCACAGAATGGAGTGCGGGTGTTTATGCATGGCACCGACGGTCATACCCCCGGGCGAGCCTATGCCGAAGCCTGCCTGGCGGCACTGGGGATCGAGGCGGCCGGTGATTTCGACGCCGTCACCGCGCAGCTCGATGAGCGCAGCTTCGCGTTCATGCCGCTGGCAAAATTGTGCCCGCCCCTGCACCAGATCGTGCAATTGAAACCGATCCTGGGCCTGCGCTCGCCGGTCAATACCCTGACCCGTATGCTCAATCCCCTGCGCGCGCCCTGCAGCATACAGAGTGTTTTCCACCCCAACTATGCGCGCCTGCATACGGGCACAGACCGGCTACTGGGGCAGCCCGCCAGCCTGGTGTTCAAGGGCGAGGCCGGCGAGGTGGAGATCAAACCCCATGCCCGCACCGAGTGCCAGCTATTGCGAGATGGCGAGGTGTCCGAATTCTCCTGGCCCCGCAGCCTCGATGGCAGACCCGAACCCGTCAGCGCCCCAGGCGCTTCAGCACTCAGGGCCTGTTGGCGAGGCGACCAGGAAGATGGCTATGGGCTGCTCGCGGTGCAACACACCGCTGCCGCTGCCCTCTGCCTGCTGCGCGGCCACGACGCCGACGCAGCCCTGTCACTGGCGCGGGACTGGTGGCAACAGCGTGACCGGGACGCACTGGGATGACGACCATCGATACCGCAGCCTACCCTGAGCTTTTCGCCGGCAAGTGCGATCGCGTGGAAGCCCTGCTTAACGCCTTCAACCCGCCGCCGGCGGAACGCATTGCATCGCCGCCGGAGGCTTTCAGGCTGCGAGCGGAGTTCCGTATCTGGCATGAAGGCGACGACCTGTTCTATGCCATGTTTGACCGCGCCGACCCGAAAACACCGCTTCGGGTCGAACAGTTTCCCATTGCCGCCGAGCGTATCCAGCAGGCCATGCCGCGGCTGCGCGAACTGCTGCTGCCGGACCCGGTGCTGCGGCGCAAACTGTTCCAGGTGGAATTCCTGTCGACCCTGAGCGGTGAATTGCTGGTCACCCTGGTCTACCACCGCCCGTTGCAGGCCGACTGGGAGGTGGCTGCGGCGGCGCTGGCCTCCGCACTGGACGCTCACCTCATCGGCCGCTCGCGCAAACAGAAGCTGGTACTGAGCCGTGACTGGGTCGAGGAAGTGTTGCCGCTGGACGCCGGCGAGTTTCACTACCGCCAGTACGAACAGGGTTTCACGCAGCCCAACGGCCGGGTCAACTGCGAGATGATCAACTGGGCCTGCCGACAGGCCAGCGCGTTGCAGGGTGACCTGCTGGAGCTGTACTGCGGCAACGGCAATTTTACCCTGCCGCTCGCCGGCCAGTTCCAGCAGGTATTGGCCACCGAGGTATCCAAGCGCTCCATCGAGGCTGCCCTGCACAATCAGGCCAACAATGGGGTCGATAACCTGGCGCTGGCGCGCCTGTCCGCCGAGGAAATGGCGGCGGCACTGGCCGGCGAAAGAGAGTTCAGGCGCCTCAAGGGCCTGGCGCGGCCGCTGGCGGATTACCGCTTCAGCACCCTGTTTGTCGATCCACCCCGGGCGGGACTCGACCCCGACACGGTGGCGCTGGCGGCGGGCTTCGACACAATCCTCTACGTGTCCTGCAATCCGGTCACCCTGGCGGAGAACCTGCAGACACTGACACAGACCCATCGGGTGGAGGCCCTGGCGCTATTCGACCAGTTTCCCTATACCGAGCACATGGAGTGTGGTGTGCGCCTGACGCGGCGCTCACGGTGACAGCCGAATCGGTGAAAGTTGGCGGCTAGACGCGGATACCGAAATCCATCAGCGGCCGGCCCAGTACCTCGTCGAGCCGATCGGCGTCCTTCTCATTGATCTCGATCAGCCGCAGGCCGGCCTCGCGGTAAACATCTTTCTTCTTGAGCTTGAGGCCCAACCGCTCAGGGGGAACCTCCTCATCCCAACACTCGATATAGACGCGCGCCGCGGGCAGGTAGAAATCGGCGTACAGCACTTCTTCTACCGGCAGTGCGCGCTGGTGGGCATGAGCCAGTTGCGCAAGATACAGCCAATTGCACACCTTGAGTTCCAGCGCCGTCTCCAGCGCATGGCCGTCGATCCCTACCAGTTCGGTCAGCGCCGCACTGGCAAACAGGTCGTCAGCGGGTTCTGCGGGCGCGGGGCTACCCGCATCCGACTGGGCATCGAGCTCGCGGTGAATCACCGGGTGGTCGACAATCTCGTGCGGCCAGGTGACATAGTAGGCGCCGCTGTTATCGCTCTCCTCCTGCTGCCCACCGAGCTTCCTGCCCTGCTCGGTCAGTTCCCAGCCGAGCACACTGTGTACCTGCAGGCCCAGCTCGCCCAATGCACGGTTAATCTGCCGCGGATGCAGCTTGGGGTAGTAGCGCCGCAGTCCGGAGGCACTGACGCGCTGGTTCGACTCGATGGCACTCAGCATCGGGTGCTCGACGAGGGTGTCCGGCCAGACGATGTAGCGGCCGTAGCGCTGGCTGTCGACGTAGCCGCCGCCTTCGAATTCGCCCTTGTTGGTCAGCAGCCAGCTGTCCTGGTGGCGCTGTATCCAGCCGTAGTCCTTGAGCGTCGCGAACAGCTGTTGCACCGGCAGGCCCAGCTTGCGCGCCAGCGCCGAGGTGGACAACTTGTCCGAGTCAGCCATCAGCCGCTGCACTCTGCATAGCGACGGTCCAGGGCCTGGTACAGCTGATCGGCGTAGTCGTCGGCGTGGCTGTCCAGCGCGTCCGCCAGCTCCACGAGGTGCTCATTGTCCTCGCGCCCTTGCCAGGTCTTCGCGTAGGTGCCTTCCTTATACCCGTGGTCCTGGCGGAAAAAGTTGAGCACGTTCTTGCCCACATAGGATCGGTACAGCGCCTCAAAGTCGAGACCGACGGCAGCCATAAGATCCCAGAAACAGCGCGCCGAGAAACTGTGGGTAGCCAGGCTGTCCAGGGCCAGGGCCTCGGTGGCCTCGCGCAGGCCTGCGCCCGAGGGCTCATAGCCGTCGAGCTGCGCCAGGATCCTGTCAGCCACCTGCTCGGGACCGTCGCCCTCGCCGAACAGGGCACTCATGCCGAAGTGCCAGATATCGATGACTTCCAGCGTTACCTGCTCCATCTCCGGCTGCTGTTTCTTCCACCACTTGTAGCCGTAGTGGTCCATGAGCTCGCCGCACTCGATCCACACGGCCCGATACCACTCGAACCCCTGGGCGTTCCAGTTGTCGTGAACGCGGGAATTCATACGGTGCTGCATTTCAAGCATGGTCAGCAGGGCTTGCCTCATGGGGTACTCCGATTGGATGGCGGCTAGTCGGCCGCCAGGTCGTTCATGTTACGTATATTGACGTCAATCGGGCCCAGCCCGTTGAGATGGACATCGCGCTGCGGGAAGGCGATGACGATCCCGGCGTCGTTGTACTTGTCGTTGATGCTGTTGCGCAATTCGCTGCCGGTGGTCAGGCGCCGGTCGAGATTCGGCAGGTAGCAGCGCAGGGTCAACACCAGAGCATTGTCGCCGAAAGCGTCGAAAGTGATAAAGGGCTCCGGATCATCGAGAACATTGTCATGCTCGTGGGCTGCGTCCAACGCCAGCTTCATGGCCTTCGGTACGTCGCTGCCGTAGGCGACGCCAATCTCTATCAGCAGACGGGTCTGCTGGTCTGAGAGCGACCAGTTGAGCAGCCGCCCGGTAATGAACTCCTTGTTGGGTACCAGCAGTTCGCGGCCGTCCCAGTCGCGCACCGTGGTGGCGCGCATACGAATCTTGGTGACTACGCCGGAGGTCTCGCCCACGGTGACCGTGTCACCCACGCGGATCGGCTGCTCGAACAGCAGGATGATACCGCTGATAAAGTTGGCGACAATTTCCTGCAGGCCGAAACCGATACCAACGCTGAGCGCCGCCACCGCCCACTGAATCTGGTTCCAGCTGGCGCCGAGCATTCCCAGCACCAGAATGACAAAGGCGGTGATCAGCGCATAGCGACCCAGGGTAACGCTGGCGTAGACCGTACCGGAGGCCAGTTCCATCTTCTGCCGCAGGAACAGGTCCAGCAATGACGGTATCCGTTGTACCGCCACGTAGCCGGCAACGGTTACCAGCAAGACCTGCATGATATCCAGCGGCGTAACCGGCGACGTGGTCTCGACCCCGTCCACAAGCTCGGTCCGGCTCCATAGGGCGACGGAATCGAGAATGCCCAGTGCCGGCAGCAGCTCGCTCCATACACCCCAGGTGCCCACCAGCGCCAGGATCACCAGCACCGTATTGAGCAGGGTGCGCCCCTCACTGTCGAGTTCGTCCGGATCCTGCTTGTCGAAGTCCAGCAGCATCTCAGGTTCGATCTCGTTGTTCTCCGCCGCCTCACGCGCCGCCGCCTCGGCCTTGATGCGTTCGCTCTCGATCAGGCGCAAACGCATAATGCGCAGCCAGCGCACGCCCAGCTCGTGCAGCAACAGCAGCGCTACAAACAGGGCCAGGGTGCCGACCAGGGAGGACAGGAACTGGATGGCGGTGTGGGTGAAGCCCAGCAGGATGCACACCACCAGCACCAGCGGCAGCGCCGTCATGAAATAGCGCAACAATCTGCCGAGAATCGACTGGCGCTGGGCGCTGCGCATGGATATGAGGTGCTTGAGCTCGCCCTGGGCCACACCGGGGGTCTGCATAAAGAAACGCGACAGGGCCACCAACGCCACGATCAGGGCAATACTGGCGAGAATGGAGACACCCTCCTGCTGCGTGGAGCGGTTGGCAACAATTGCCACAAAAACCATCGGTACGAAGACGATCTCGAGCTGCCAGACCTTGGGAGAAAGCCTGTCCACGCTGTATTGGGACCAGCGGAAATGGCGTAGCATCAGCCCCTGGGGCACCAGCAGGTAGCGCAGGAACTCGAGGCCCAGGAAGTACACCGCCGTGCGATGCAGGGCAAAACCCACGCTGCGCTCCGTCCGTCCATCAAACTCCACCGCCTCCAGCGCCAGTCCGAGTGTGGCCAGCAACAGGGGCCAGGTGGCAGCCAGCAATACGGTATAGAGCAGGCCCTTTGCGGTGGAGCGGAATCCATCCGTCGCAACTTTGCCAACCTGGGCGGAGGTCGCCTCCAGCAGCTCCAGCAAGCGCATGTGATAGCGCAGCAAAAATGCAAAGGCCAGCAGCATCACCGGGTACAACACGGAGCCGAGGATGGCGGTTGGCGCCTCGCGCAGCAGGTTCCACCAGTGCACGGGCGACAGCAGCCTGAAAATCTCACTCGGCAGCGGCTTGAGCGTTTCGACTGAAAATGCCGGCGCGCTGCGAATCCACAGCAGGCGTTCGGAAATGAAATCGCGGTACTCCCTGGCGGAGGTTTCCACCCGACGCACGGCGAAATCCAGGTCACCCAGTGCGCGCAGGTACGTAGTTTCAACATCGATAGCGCCACGCACCAGGTCGCGGCGAGTACGGGCCAACTCCATCATATCGTCGCGAATACGCTCTGCCTCTTCGGGCTCCACATCGGCGAGCCGTTCGTCCACGTAGGCACTGATGGATTGCAGCGTACGGCGCTCGTCTTCATAACCGAGCTGTTTCAAGCTGGCTTCGGCAATCAGCCGGTCGCGGCGGGAAATGTCGGCTCGTCCGTAAAGGGGGTTCGGTAAGCGCGCCTGCTGTTCGCGCAGCACTTTGCCCAGTGCCTCACTCATGCCCAGCACCGCCAACTTGCGCTTGATGTTCTCCAGGTCGGTTTCAAAGCGCAGTGCCGTTTCCGTGGCCAGGTCTTCCTGCTCCTTGAGTGACTCCAGTTGTGCCGTGCGGGCAGTAATCTCTGCTGACACCACAGTGTTGGCCTGGGCCAGTGACTGGACCGCCGGGTGGGCATCGGCCACCGCCTCCTGTGCAGATGCCACTTCGTCCAGCGCTTTACGAGCCTCCTGCTGGCGCAGGGCAAGAATCTGCTGGTCGTAGACCTTGACGATTTCCCGCTGTACACGGAGGTCGAAGGCGACGCGGTCCTGCTGGGCCTGCAGCAGGTCGACGCGCATGGGACGGCTGAGCTGCTCGGCCTCAAGCCGCGAGCTGATTGCCTGGGCCGCGGCCCGCTGGGCGGCCAGCAGCCATTGCTCGGCCTGGATCTGCTTGGCAGAGGCATTCTCGCTGCTGACCGACTGTTGTTTCAGTCGCTCCTCGAGCGCCTGGCTCTCTGTCAGCTCCTTGCGGACTGTCTCTGGCCGCTCACTCTCCGCCGTCAGGGTTGCAGCGATACGACCGGCCTGGTCCTCAAGATTCTTGAGTTTGGCCCGCTCCGTCTGCACTTGTTGCTCCGCCTGCTCCAGGCCGATATCACTGGACAGCACAAAGCTGGCTTCCTCTGCTTCTGCCAGGTCCTCCTCAAGCTGGGCACGCATGGCTTTCGCTTCAGCTGCAGCTCCCTCCAGGGCCTTCTGGTAACCGGCCGCCTTGTCGTTGGCCTCGCTGGCGCGCTTGAGCTGGGACTGGGTACGCGAATAGATATCTGCGAAGCGCGTGCGCTGCTCCTCGCTCAGTTCCTGGTTGGCGGCAGCCTCCTCTGCGGCGGCCTTCAGGTCATCGGCACTGGGAAGCCCCGGTGAGCCCTCCTGGGCGTGGGTGCCCTGCAGGAAGACAGCCTGTGACAACGCAATGGCGGCTGCCAGTGACAGCACACGCAGGACACGTTCAATCAAGCTGGTTCTCCCCGGGGCAAGTAGCACTCGATATTATGGAATTTGACTGGATAATTCGAGCGGCATCCGGGTCATAGCATGACTACACTCAGGACAAGCCGTCTCGCGGAGCACACCATGCGAAGTTCATTGCTACTCCTGCTCGCCAGCGTCTACTGCGCCGGCGCTGTTGCCGAGGCTGGCTGGACCAAGCCGGCCCGGGTGGTGATGCTGGAGAGCAATATCTTCGGCCGCATCCTGGTGCAATTGGACCTGCGCAAGAATCCCAGCAACTGCAAGGAGCAATCGCTGTTCTTTCGCGAGACTACCGGCGAGACTTCCCAGCAGATGCACGACATCCTGGTGCAGGCAGCAGCCAACCGACTGCCGGTGAAGCTGCGCGTCAGCGGTGCCTGTCACCTCAAGGGCTATGCCGAGTTCAACGCAGTGGCCCTGGTTCCCTGATCCCGTTACGGAGACGTTCCATGATTCGCATATGCACGATAGTGAGCCTGCTTGCCCTGGTTGCAAGCGGCACTGCCCTCGCCGATGAAAACAAGCTGGGCAACAACAAACTCAAGGACAAGGGCTACGAACGACTGGAGGGTCGCAACCGCTTCAAGGTCGGCTGCAGTCATATCATAAGGTCGGATGATCGCAGGACGGTCTACCACCCCACAGTTCTCACGAACGAGGAAATCGGCCTCGATTACCAGGGCAGTTGGGTATCGGTCGCTTCCGGCGACAAGACCAATCTACAGGGCGTTGGCAAGGTCACCGTGTGGCGCAACTGCGGCCGCATCAATTAGGGAGATGGTGCCCAGGGCTGGGTTGATTGCTCAGCAATCAACGGCAGCGCCCGGCAATCATTGAGCTTGCGCAGCAAGCGAGATTGCCGGATGAAGCGGTGACTGGAGAGAGTTGGTGCCCGGAGCCGGACTTGAACCGGCAAGGTCAATTCAGACCGGCAGAGTTTAAGTCTGCTGTGTTTACCAATTTCACCACCCGGGCAGCGGGCGGCATCATATCACGCAGGGTGTTGGGATGTACCGTCGCGATCCCCGCGCTGAGATCGTTAGCGGGACACCAGCCGACGACCGAAGCGCCGTATCAGCGGTGACAGGACCACGGCGACTGTCAGTGCCAGTGCCAGGTTGAAGAAAGGCTCGCCGATGGCGATGGCGTCGCGATGGGCCAGCAGGTGCTGGCGCACCTCCGGTGCATAATTACAATCTGCAACTGCCGCGCCGGCCTCGGCAATGCTCTGGTAACAGGTCGTATAGGCCCCGACATAGGCGTTGTAATGGACAGTGCCGCGTTCAGCCTGTACAAAGGCGACCACGTAGCCAACTACGGCGAGCATGACCATGACCATGACGCTGCGGCGGAACACGGGGCTCCGCCTGTTCTGGCTGTCCTCTGGGCGACTGTCGTTGTTCATGAATATCTCTACGTTTACAGTGAGAATTCTAGCGTTCGCGGCAGCATGAGTGAGATGAATTACCGCAGGCTTGTGAACCTGTTCAACAAAATACTGTTACACTCCAGAAAAAATCCTTAAGGAACAATAACATGGCATCACCCCGCGGGGAATTCAGCTCCCGCTTCGGCTTTATCATGGCAGCCGCGGGGAGCGCGGTAGGCCTCGGAAATATCTG
>JASJBK010000127.1 GCA_030066555.1 Halieaceae bacterium | reverse complement strand
TGCTGGCAGCGCCGGACCTGGAACAGGCCCTGGAGTTTCGCGATCGCACCATGCTCGAGCTGCTGTATGCCTGCGGTCTCCGGGTCAGTGAACTGGTGGGGATGCAGGTGTCCCAGCTGGGGATGAACCAGGGCGTGGTGCGCATTATCGGCAAGGGCGGCAAGGAGCGGCTGGTGCCGGTGGGCGAGGAAGCGCTGGGCTGGCTGCAGCGTTACCTTAATGGCGCCCGGCGCGAGCTACTCGACAACTGCCCCAGCGAGGCGCTGTTTCCGAGTCGGCGCGGCACCCAGATGACCCGCCAGGCTTTCTGGTACCGCATTAAGCAGTATGCAACGCGGGCGGGCATCCGTTCACCGCTGTCGCCGCACACCCTGCGACACGCCTTTGCCACCCACTTGCTGAATCACGGTGCCGACCTGCGCGTGGTGCAGCTTTTATTGGGTCACAGCGACCTCACCACCACCCAGATCTACACCCACGTGGCGCGCCAGCGCATGAAGGACCTGCATGCCCAGCATCACCCACGCGGCTGAATGCGATGCAAGACAGGGTATAATGGCGCGCATGTGGCGATGGAACTCCTGACCGTGTCGGTGTTCCAAGCCCCGGAATTTGAATTTGTGGAGAAGTAACATGTCGTCAACCCGGTCCCGCGGCGCCCTGCGTGGAATCCTGCTGTGTCTGGCAGCCCCCTTTCTGTTGCTGGGCGCACCGGCTATCGCCCAGGATTCCCCGGAAGCCATCATTGCGGCCAAGTTTTCCAAGGCCCGCCCCGACCTGGAAGTCGAGTCGGTACGAGCCAGTGTGGCCACCGGTCTTTATGAGGTAAACATCAAGGGCGGCCTGACTGTGTACAGCACGGCAGACGGCGACTTCTTCGTTCTCGGCGACCTGTTCGCCGTGGGCATCGATGGCCTGGTCAACGTTTCCGAGCAGCAGCGTGACCTGGAGCGCAAGGAAATGCTGGCTGCCGTGAAGCCTGACGACATGATCATCTTTGCCGCCGATGGTGAGCGCCGCGGCGTGGTAACGGTATTCACCGACGTCGACTGCTTCTACTGCCAGAAGCTGCACCAGGAAGTGCCAACCCTGAACAAAATGGGTGTCGAGGTGCGGTACCTGGCCTACCCGCGCGCCGGTGTGGGCAGCGAGTCCTTCCGTAAGATCGCCAGCGCCTGGTGCGCCGAGGATCCGCAGACCGCCATTACCAGTCTCAAAAACCGCCAGGAGATTCCCGAGAATGTCTGCCCGGGTAACCCGGTGGCAGACCAGTTCATGCTCGGCCAGCAGGCGGGCGTGCGTGGTACGCCGGCCCTGGTGCTGGAGAGCGGTCAGCTCGTGCCTGGCTATATGAGCGCCGAAGATTTGACCCAGCGCATGGGAATCAACTAGTCCCCGGACGGCCCAGCGGGCCGCGTTGACAGGGGCGGGCGGCGCCAGTAATGTGGCCCGCTTTGAGCATCCCGCCGTCGTGGTCGGCCTACCGTGGAACAACAATTCAAGCGCATTGAGCGCCTGCCCCCCTACGTTTTCAACATCATCGGTGACCTGAAGCAGCAGGCCCGGGCGGCAGGCGAAGATGTGATCGACTTCGGGATGGGCAACCCCGACCAGCCGACCCCGCAGCACATCGTCGACAAGCTGACCGAGACCGCTCAGCGCAAGGACACCCATCGCTACTCCCAGTCCAAGGGTATCCCGCGCCTGCGCCGCGCCATCTGCAACTGGTATCGCGAGCGCTACCAGGTAGAGCTCGACCCGGAGACCGAGTCGATTGTGACCCTGGGCTCCAAGGAAGGCCTCGCGCACCTGGCGCTGGCCACGACCGGGCCCGGTGACACTATCCTGGTCCCCAACCCGTCTTACCCAATCCATCCCTACGGTTTCGTGATAGCCGGCGCCGACATTCGCCATGTGCCCATGCGCGGTGACGGTACCTTTTTCCCGGAACTGGAGAATGCCATCCGCAATAGCTGGCCGACGCCGAAAATGCTGGTGCTGAATTTCCCCAGCAACCCCACCACCCACTGCGTGGAGCTCGATTTCTTCGAGAAGGTTGTGGCCATCGCCCGCGAGTACAAAATCTGGGTGGTGCAGGACCTGGCCTATGCTGACCTCTGTTTCGACGGTTATGTCGCGCCCTCGATCCTGCAGGTGCCGGGCGCCATGGATGTGGCCGTGGAGTTTTTCTCGCTGTCGAAGAGCTACAACATGCCCGGTTGGCGGGTGGGCTTCTGCTGCGGCAACCAGGAGTTGGTCGGCGCGCTGGCGCGCATGAAGTCCTACCTGGACTATGGCATGTTCACGCCGGTACAGGTGGCGGCGATCTCCGCGCTCGAAGGCGACCAGACCTGCGTTGCCGATATTCGCCAGCTGTACCAGGATCGGCGCGACGTGCTGTGTGCCGGCCTCAACGCCGCCGGCTGGCCGGTAGAGCCGCCGAAGGGCACCATGTTTGTCTGGGCACAGCTGCCGGAATGCTACCGGGAGATGGGCTCTATCGAATTCAGCAAGAAACTGCTGGTGGATGCCAAGGTCGCGGTATCACCCGGCGTCGGCTTTGGTGAGTACGGCGAGGGCTATGTGCGCTTCGGGCTCATAGAGAACGAGCACCGCACCCGCCAGGCAATAAGGAACATCAAGCGCATGATACGCAAGGACGGTTTCGCCGAATGAAAACGGTCAAGGTAGGCCTGTGCGGCCTGGGTACGGTGGGCAGCGGTACTTTCAAGCTGCTGGCTGCCAACGAGGCGGACATTGCCGATCGCGCCGGTTGCCACGTCAGTGTGGCCCGCGTCGGTGCCCGTCGCGACAAGCCTGACTGCCCCACCGGGAACATACCGGTCAGTCGCGACCTCATGGAAGTGGCGGCAGATCCCGAGATCGATATCCTGGTGGAATTGATCGGTGGCACCGACACGGCGCTGGAACTGGTGCGCGCTGCGATTGCCAATGGCAAGCACGTGGTTACCGCCAACAAGGCGCTCATCGCTGAGCACGGCAATGAGCTGTTTGCCGAGGCGGCCGAGGCGGGCGTATCCATCTGCTACGAAGCGGCAGTCGCCGGCGGTATCCCGATTATCAAGGCCCTGCGCGAGGGTCTGGCCGCCAACCGCATCCAGTGGCTGGCGGGCATTATCAATGGCACCGGCAATTTCATACTCAGCGAGATGCGCGACAAGGGTCGCGAGTTTGCCGATGTGCTGGCCGAAGCCCAGGCGCTGGGTTACGCCGAGGCCGATCCCACCTTTGACGTGGAGGGTATCGATGCGGCGCACAAGCTGGTGATTCTCGCCGCGATCGCCTTCGGGATGCCGCTGGAATTCGACAAAGTCTACACCGAGGGAATCTCAGGCATTGAAACCGTCGATGTGGACTATGCAGAGGAGCTCGGTTACCGCATCAAGCACCTGGGAATCGCGCGCCGGGCGCCACAGGGGATCGAGCTGCGCGTGCACCCGACCCTGGTACCCGAGAAGCGACTGCTGGCCAACGTCAACGGCGTCAAGAACGCGGTGCTGGTGGAAGGTGATGCCGTCGGGCCGACCCTGTACTACGGTGCCGGCGCCGGGGCCGAGCCGACCGCTTCAGCGGTGGTGGCTGATATCGTCGACCTGGCACGCAGCCTGGGGCTGGGGCAGCCGCCGGCCATGCCCGAGCTGGGCGTGCGCACCGAGGCCATAGCCCGCCAGCCCATTCTCGATATCGAAGACGTGGAAACGGCCTGGTACCTGCGCATGACTGCCGAGGACAAGCCCGGCGTAATGTCGGACGTGGCCAGCATCTGCAGTCACGCCGGTGTCAGCATCGAGGCGCTGATCCAGAAGGAGCCTGCCGAAGATGAAACGCGCGTGCCGGTGATCATCCTGACCAACTGCGTCCGCGAAGGTGAGCTGAACAAGGTCGCCAGTGAGATCGAGGCTCTCGATACCATTGCCGGCAGCATTACGCGCATTCGCGTTGAGTCCCTGGACGGGTAGGGTAGGCGCCGTATGAAATACATCAGTACCCGCGGCGACGCGCCGACACTCAACTTCGAGGAAGTGCTGCTGGCGGGCCTTGCCAGTGACGGCGGCCTGTACCTGCCCATCGAGTTGCCGAGCTTCAGCGAAGCCCAGCTCACTGCCATGCGCTCCATGAGCTACCCGGAGCTGGCCTTTGAAATCATGTTGCCCTTTGTCGAGGACAGCATACCCAGGGATGACTTCAAGGCCATCGTCGATGACTGTTACAGCGTATTCCGTCATGACGCAGTGGCGCCGCTGGTCCAGCTCGCCCCGAACCAGTGGGTACTTGAGCTGTTCCACGGCCCCACTTTGGCCTTCAAGGACTTTGCCCTGCAGCTGTTGGGTCGACTGCTGGATTATGTGCTGGAGCGCCAGCACCGCAAGGTGGTGATCATGGGGGCGACCTCCGGCGATACCGGCTCCGCTGCCATCGAGGGTTGCCGCCGCTGCAGCAATATCGACATCTATATCCTGCATCCCCACCAGCGCGTGTCCGAGGTGCAGCGCCGGCAGATGACCACCGTGCCCGGTGATCGAATCCACAACATTGCCCTCGAAGGGAACTTCGACGATTGCCAGGCAGCGGTGAAAGCCAGCTTTGGTAACCAGGGGTTCCTCCCGGAGGGGCGCAGCCTGGTGGCGGTCAACTCCATCAACTGGGCGCGCATCATGGCCCAGATCGTCTACTACGTTTACGCGGCGCTGGCCCTGGGCGGTCCCCAGCGGCCGGTGTCGTTCTCGGTGCCCACCGGGAACTTCGGCGATATCTTTGCAGGTTACCTGGCGCGCAACATGGGCCTGCCAGTGGAGCAGCTGGTTATCGCCACCAATCGCAACGACGTGCTGCACCGGCTGCTCACCACCGGCGCCTACGCGCGCACCGAGCTGCACCAGACCCTCAGCCCGAGCATGGACATTACCGTGTCCAGCAACTTCGAGCGGCTGATGTTCGATCTTTACGAGCGCGATGCGGCGGCGGTCGCTGACCTCATGCACCGCTTCAAGGACGGCGACATCCAGCTGTCCGAGGCGGCCATGGGCCGGCTGGGCTCGCTGTTCTCCAGCCAGTGCGTCAGCGACGAAGAGACCACCGCCGTGATTGGCGAGGTCTACCGTCGCAATGAATACCTGCTGGACCCGCACTCTGCGATCGGCTTCAAGGCCGCCATGGACTGCCGGCGCGATGCCGCCGTGCCCATGGTCACGCTGGCCACCGCCCACCCGGCCAAGTTTCCGGCCGCGGTGGCGACGGCAGGGGTAGGGGTGGAGCCGGCGTTGCCTGCGCATATGGCCGACCTGTTCGAGCGCGAGGAGCGCTTTGACGTGCTGCCCAACGAACTGGCCACGGTGCAGTCATTCATGGCGGAGCACCTGTCCGCCTGATCATGGCGCAGTCGATCCGGCGTCGACCCCAGGTTGGCACGCTCGAGGGCGAGCTGCACCCGGTTCTGGAACGGGTCTTCGCAGCGCGCGGCATCACCACCGCGGACCAGCTGACACATGGGCTCGATCGCCTGCTGCCACCGGCAGGATTTGCCGGTCTCGCGTCGGCGGCGGCACTGCTCGCCGACAGCCTCGAGAACCGCGAGAAAATCCTTATTGTCGGCGACTTCGACGCCGACGGTGCCACCAGCATCGCGGTGGGCATCAACCTGCTGCGCGCCATGGGTGCTACTGATGTCGACTACCTGGTGCCGAACCGGTTCGAATACGGCTACGGCCTGACTCCGGAAATTGTCGAACTGGCCAGGCAACGCACCCCGGATCTCATCATTACGGTCGATAACGGCATCTCCAGCCTCGAGGGCGTGGCCCGGGCGCGCGAACTTGGCATTCGCACCCTGGTTACCGACCATCACCTGCCGGGGCGCGAGCTGCCGGCGGCAGATGTCATCGTCAACCCCAACCAGCCCGGCTGCGACTTTCCCAGCAAGTCACTGGCCGGGGTCGGGGTCATCTTTTACGTGCTCTCGGCGCTGCGCCGGGAACTCCGCGAGCGGGGCTGGTTCGAGCGTGCCGATATCGAGCCTCCCAGTCTGGCCGCGGTGCTGGACCTGGTGGCTCTGGGCACCGTGGCGGATGTGGTGCCACTGGATCGCAATAATCGCGTCCTGGTGCAGCAGGGTCTGCTGCGGATACGCGCCGGGCAGACACGACCCGGCATCGCCGCGCTGCTCAAGATTGCCGGGCGGCCCCTGCACCGGGTGGTGGCCTCTGACCTCTCCTTTGCGGTGGCGCCGCGTCTCAACGCGGCCGGCCGGCTCGATGATATGTCGGTGGGGATAGCCTGCCTACTGGCCGAGAGTGAAACGGAGGCGGACCACTACGCCGCGCAACTCGATACCCTCAACCGGGATCGCCAGCAGATCGAGCGGGGCATGCAGGAACAGGCCGCTACCGCGCTGGCCTCCCTGGACATCGGCGATGAAAACCTGCCCAACAGTATCTGCCTTTACCAGCCCGGCTGGCATCAGGGCGTGGTCGGTATCCTGGCGTCGCGCATCAAGGATCGCTGGCACCGGCCGGTGATTGCCTTTGCCGATGGCGAGGACGGCAGCCTCAAGGGCTCCGCCCGCTCGATCCCCGGCCTGCATATCCGCGACGTGCTGGATCGGGTCGCCAGTAGCGAACCGGGGCTGGTCAGCAAATTTGGCGGCCACGCCATGGCGGCGGGTTTGTCGCTGCCGCAGGCGCACTTTGAACGCTTCGCAATCGCGCTGGAGGCGGTGGTCAGTGAGTGGATAGACGAGGTAGAGCTGGAGGCGGTGGTCGAAAGTGACGGCGAACTTGGCGGAGACGAGATGCAGCTCGCGCTGGCCCAGGAGCTTCGCTATGCGGCGCCCTGGGGCCAGCACTTCCCGGAGCCGGTGTTTGACGGTGTCTTCCACCTGGTGCACCAGCGTATTGTCGGCGACAAGCACCTCAAACTTGTGCTGTCTCCTGACGGCGCCCCGGACCGTCTGCTGGACGCCATCGCCTTCAATGTAGACACCGACGCCTGGCCGAATCCGGGCGCGGAACGGGTCGAGGTCGCCTATCGACTGGACTGCAACTACTACCGGGGTGAAGAGCGCCTGCAGCTGATGGTCGAGGTGCTGAAGCTCGCTTGACCCGGCTACCGTGCCGGGGGTTATATGGGCGCATGCAAGTTATCAATGGCCACTTGTTGTCGGGCATAGGCGAACGATGAGCAGCTGCTGCCACGAACCCGCCAGCGCCGAGCAGGATCACTGCGCCAGCCATACCAACCGCAGGGACTGGTTTCTCGTCGTGGTGGCGGCGGGCGTTGCCAGCCTCTACCTGGCGGGCCTGGCCATACCGCACGGCTCTGCCTGGTACGCAATGCTGTCCCACGGTGTAATCGAACTGTTCAACAAAATGTGGTGGGGCCTCGCCATCGGCGTGGTGTTTGTCGGCCTGCTGGCACGTATCCCTCGCGACCTGGTGATGTCGGTGCTGGGCCACCGCGACGGCTTTACCTCGCTGTTGCGGGCCACCCTGGCCGGTGTGTTCCTGGACCTGTGCAGCCACGGCATTCTGGCGGTAGGCATGAAGCTCTATGAGCGCGGAGCCTCCACCGGGCAGGTGATGGCCTTTTTGCTGGCCAGCCCCTGGAACTCATTTTCCCTGACCCTGATCCTGTTTGGCCTGATCGGTGTGGGTTGGACGCTGCTGTTCATCCTGCTGTCGCTGGTGATCGGCCTTATCAGCGGCCTGGTGTTCGACGCCCTGGTGCGCGGCGGCACGCTGCCCGACAACCCGCACCGGGAAAAGCTCAACCCCGACGCCCGCTTTGCCGACCTCTGGCAGGAGTTTCGCGGCGGCTGGGATTTCTCACTGGGCGGTACCGGCCGTTTGCTGGCCGACGGCTTCAACGGCGCGAAAATCGTTATCCGTTGGGGGCTTTTCGGGATCCTGCTGGCCGCGGCCATCCGCGCTGCCGTGCCGCCGGAACAGTTCGCGGCCTGGTTTGGCGCTACCGTCTCGGGCCTGTGGCTCACCTTGCTGGCGGCGACGGTGGTAGAGGTCTGCTCTGAAGGCACCACGCCAGTGGCGGCCGATCTCATGAATCGCGCCGGGGCACCCGGCAATGGTTTCACCTTCCTGATGGCCGGTGTGTCCACTGACTACACGGAAATCATGTCAATCCGCGATACCACCGCGTCCTGGAAGGTCGCCCTGTTCCTGCCGCTGGTAACCTTGCCCCAGGTGCTGGCCATAGGCTTCGTGTTGAACCAATTTTGAGGCCTGCGCTACAATGCGCCGCCTTTTCACAGACGCCTGAAACCCCATGCTGGAAATCAACCCCCTGCTGCAATCCCTGAAGGAAATCGAAGAACGCACCGATGTGCTTAGGGGGTATCTTTGACTACGCTCAGCGCAAGGATCGGCTCGCCGAAGTAGAGCTGGAGCTGGCTGAGCCCAGCGTCTGGGACGACCCGGCGCGGGCCCAGGAACTCGGCCGCGAACGCGCCGCCCTGGAGACTGTGGTCAAGACCATCGAAGATCTCGGCAGCGGCGCCAGCGATGCCGCCGACCTGCTGGAAATGGCGGCGGAGGAAGACGACGAGGCCACCGTCGATGATATCCGCAAGGAAATCGCCGGCCTAGAGGCCAGGCTCGAGCAGCTCGAGTTCCGCCGCATGTTTGCCGGTGAGATGGATCCCAACAACGCCTTTCTCGATATCCAGGCGGGCTCCGGTGGTACCGAGGCCCAGGACTGGGCGGAGATGCTGCTGCGCATGTACCTGCGCTGGGGTGAGGCCCACGGCTTCAATACCACCCTTGAAGAGGCATCTTCCGGAGAAGTGGCGGGCATCAAGAGCGCGACGGTCCGCTTTGAGGGCGAGTACGCCTTCGGCTGGCTGCGCACTGAAACAGGTGTGCATCGGCTGGTGCGGAAGTCACCCTTTGACTCCGGTAACCGACGCCACACCTCGTTCAGCTCGGTGTTCGTATCACCGGAAATCGACGACAGCGTCGAGATCGAGATCGACCCCTCCGATGTGCGCACCGATACCTACCGCGCCTCCGGGGCGGGAGGCCAGCACGTGAACAAGACCGACTCCGCCGTGCGCCTGACCCACGAGCCCTCGGGCATCGTCGTGCAGTGCCAGAGCGAGCGTTCCCAGCACCAGAACCGCGACCGCGCCTGGAAAATGCTGCGTGCGCGTCTCTACGAGCAGGAAATGCTGAAGCGGGCCGAGGCGGCCCAGGCCATGGAAGACAGCAAGTCGGATATCGGCTGGGGCAGCCAGATTCGCTCCTACGTACTCGATGACCAGCGCGTGAAAGACCTGCGTACCAACATCGAGACCTCCAATACCCAGGCGGTGCTGGACGGCGACATCGACCAGTTCATCGAGGCTTCCCTTAAGAAGGGACTCTAGGCCCGCCGCAAAGGCACCGAGAAAGGACACAACATGAGTGACGACCAGGGCGCGACGCCCGAGGACGAGAACAAGCTGGTAGCCGAGCGGCGCGCCAAGCTTACCGCGCTGCGCGAACGGGGAACGGCGTTCCCCAACGACTTCCGTCGCAACGGCTGGGCCGGCGAGCTCCAGAGCCGCTATGCCGATGCTGACAAGCCGACCCTCGAAGCGGCCGCCGAGGTGTTCTCGGTGTGCGGGCGCCTGACTCGCAACCGCGGCGCCTTCCTGCTGATCCAGGATGGCAGTGGCGAGATTCAGCTCTACATTGACCGCAAGGGGCTGCCTGAGGAAACCCTGGCCGACATCAAGGGCTGGGATCTGGGTGACATCGTCGCAGCCAGCGGGCCCCTGTTTCGCTCCGGCAAGGGCGACCTCTATATCAATATGGCCGAGGCCCGCCTGTTGACCAAGGCGCTGCGCCCGCTGCCTGACAAGTACCACGGCCTCGCGGACCAGGAGCTGCGCTACCGCCGCCGCTACGTCGACCTGATCGTCAACCCGGAATCCCGCGAGGTGTTCCGCAAGCGCTCGGCTATCGTCGACTGCATTCGCCGCTTCATGCAGGCGCGGGATTTTATGGAAGTCGAAACCCCGATGATGCAGCAGATACCGGGTGGCGCCGCGGCGCGGCCGTTCAAGACCCATCACAATGCGCTCGACCTCGACATGTACCTGCGCATCGCACCGGAGCTTTACCTCAAGCGGTTGACGGTGGGCGGCTTCGAGCGGGTATTCGAGATCAATCGCAGCTTCCGCAATGAGGGCCTGTCGACCCGGCACAACCCCGAGTTCACCATGCTCGAGTACTACTGGGCCTTTGCCGACTACAACGATGCCATGGACCTCACCGAGGACCTGATGCGCGAACTGGCCCAGGAGGTACTGGGTACTACCACGGTCCACTACCAGGGTGCCGACTACGATCTGGGGCAGCCGTTCCAGCGCATGACCGTGTTCGAGTCGATCCTGCACTTCAACCCGAACATTGAGGCGGCGCAACTGTCCGATGAGTCCGCGGCAAGGAGTATCGCCGAGAGTCTGGGCATTCCGCTCAAGGACAGCTGGGGCCTGGGCAAGGTGCAGCTGGAAATTTTCGAAAAGACAGTGGAGGACCGGCTCGACCAGCCGATCTTTATTACCGAATACCCCACCGAGGTGTCGCCGCTGTCGCGCTGCAATGATGACAATCCCTTTGTCACCGATCGCTTTGAGTTCTTTGTGGCCGGCCGCGAGCTGGCCAATGGCTTCTCCGAGCTCAATGACCCGGAGGACCAGGCCGAACGCTTCCGCGCCCAGGTGGCGGAGAAAGAAGCTGGCGATCTCGAGGCCATGCATTACGACGAGGACTACATCACCGCCCTGGAGTACGGACTGCCGCCAACGGTGGGTGAGGGCATCGGTATCGACCGCCTGGTGATGTTTCTCACCGACTGTCCCTCAATTCGTGACGTACTTCTCTTTCCACACATGCGCCCCGAGTGACAGGAGGCGCGGCCGCAAGCTATTATCGATCGGATGAAAACGACGATAACGATCGCGCTCGCACTCCTGCTCGTGGCCTGTGGCGGCCAGCCGCAGCGAGAGCAGGTGGCCGCGCCGGAAACTGCAGAAGAAGAGGTCCCCGAACTCAACCTTAACCTGAACGGCAGCGACTGCGCCTGCCAGCCCGCCCAGGACAACTACACCTTTCTTGAGCGCGGACTCCAGTCCATCGAGGAGCGAGCCTACCTCGAGGCCCTGCAGTACTTCCAGCGCTACCAGCGCATTGAAAAGTCGGAACTGGCCGCGGTGGAGTCGGGTATCGCCATCGCCTATCTCAGCATCCTGCCCGAAAGCCCCATATTTGACCGCGAAGCTGC
>JASJBK010000010.1 GCA_030066555.1 Halieaceae bacterium | reverse complement strand
CAGCGCTGCCGCGCCCGTTCCCGATAGCGTTGCCAGGACTCGGTTATTGCGGCGGGCACAATGGCGGCCTCAGCCGGGAATAACGTCGACGTTGAGCAGGATATCGTGCACCAGGGCGCTGGCATCGCCGGCGTAGTCGCTGGTGGGCACCAGCCGGTGGGTGGCCACCGCCGGCAGGACGGTCTGCAGGTCTTCAGGAACCACGTGGCTGCGGCCCTCCATGAGCGCCCAGGTGCGGGCGCACTGCAGCAGGGCAAGCGCGCCGCGCGGCGACAGCCCGTAGGCAAATTCTGCCGAGTTACGCGTATAGGCGATCAGGCGCTGCAGGTAGTCCAGCAGGTTGTCAGAGGCGTGAACCTCGTCAACGCTGGCGCGAATCGCGGCGAGCTGCTCCAGGCTCAGGCAGGTTTCCAGCCGCTCCGGGTCCGGCGCTGCGCCGTCGCGGATAAACATCTGCCGCTCGGCGCTGGGATCCGGGTAGCCCAGTTCCAGGCGCATCAGGAAGCGGTCGAGCTGGGACTCCGGCAGCGGATAGGTGCCGGACTGGTGCACCGGATTCTGGGTGGCAATCACGAAAAACGGTTCCGGCAACGCGCGGGTCTCACCCTCTACCGTAACCTGCCCCTCACCCATGGCTTCCAGCAGGGCGCTCTGGGTGCGCGGCGTGGTGCGGTTGATCTCATCGGCCAGCAGCAGCTGTGAGAACACCGGGCCAGGATGGAAGCTGAACGCGTTGCTCGTCTGGTCGAATACCGACACGCCCAGGATGTCAGCGGGCAGCAGGTCGCTGGTGAACTGGATGCGGTTGTAGCTCAGTCCCAATACGCTGGCCAGGGCATGGGACAGGGTGGTCTTGCCCATACCGGGCAGATCTTCGATCAGCAGGTGGCCGCGGGCCAACAGGCAGCACAGGGACAGTCGTACCTGATTCTCCTTGCCCAGCAAAACCTTGCCGACTTCGGCTGCAGCACGATCTATAAGGTCTTTCATCGGGACCTCTCGACTGCTGCCCAGTGCAGCGCTATCCAGTACGCCTTTCATCATTCCATGCACCCATCACGCTATCGGTCCAGACGCCTCTCTGGCGGCCCTCGGCCGCTAGGGTTTGGCGGCGGCCTCGAGGCCGCGCGCAACGTCTGCCTTGATATCGTCCACGTCTTCCAGGCCCACGGCAATACGAATCAGGTTTTCTGTGATCCCTGACGCATCACGCTCGGCGTCGCTCAGGCGCCCGTGGGTGGTGGTCGCCGGGTGTACGATGGTGGTCTTGGCGTCGCCGAGGTTGGCAGTCAGCGAGAGCATTCGGGTACCGTCGATGCAGGCCCAGGCCTGCTCGCGAGCCCCTTTCACCCGGAACGACAACACGCCGCCAAAGGCGCGCTGCTGACGGGCGGCCAGCGCATGGCCGGGGTGACTGTCGAGGCCTGCATAGAACACCTGCTCCACCATGGCTTGCTCCTGCAACCAGTGGGCCAGCTCCATGGCATTGGCACTGTGAGCTTCCATGCGCAGGCGCAGCGTTTCCAGGCCTTTCAAAAACACCCAGGCATTGAATGCACTCATGGTCGGGCCGGCAGAGCGCAGGAAACCCAGCACCTCTTCCATGTGCTCCGAGGGGCCGACCACGGCGCCGCCGACGCAGCGCCCCTGCCCGTCCAGGTACTTGGTGGCAGAGTGGGTAACGATGTCCGCACCCAACGCCAGCGGCTTCTGCAGGGCTGGCGTACAGAAACAGTTGTCGACCACCAGCAGTGCTCCCGACTCCCGTGCCAGCACCGACAGCTGCTCCATGTCGGCAATATCCGACAGCGGGTTGGAGGGGGTTTCGAGAAACAGCATCTTCGTGTTGCCTCGCACTGCGCCGCGCCATTGCTCGAGGTCAGTGAGATCGACAAAGCTTGTTTCCACACCGAAGCGGGTCATGTACTTGGTAAACAGCACCGTGGTGGTTCCGAACACGCTGCGCGAGCAGACCACGTGGTCACCTGATTTCAACAGCGCCATGCAGACGCTGAGAATGGCGGCCATGCCCGAGGCGGTGGCGACAGCGGCATCGCCACCCTCCAGTGCGGCGATGCGCTCTTCAAAGGTGCGCACCGTGGGGTTTGTGTAGCGGGAATAGACATTGCCGTCGCGGTCACCGGCGAAGCGCGCCGCGGCGTCCGCGGCATCATCGAAAACATAGCTGGAGGTCAGGAAGATCGGTTCGGCGTGCTCAGACTCCATGCTACGGCGCTGGCCAGCACGCACGGCAAGGGTGTCCAGCCCGGCGTCTTCCAGGGCCTTGTCAGTATCGCGGGTCATGGGATCAGGACACTTCGTTGTGCAGGCCGATCACCGCACCCTCTTCACGAGCCGCCTCGCGGCGGCGCGCCTGGGCGTCGTCATTGCGCAACGCCTCGACCCGGTCCAGGTAGCCCTGGTCGACATCGCCAGTGATGTAATTACCGTCGAACACGGAGCACTCGAACTGCTCGATGTCGGGATTGCCTTCATGGCTGCTGGCGATCAGGTCTTCCAGGTCCTGGTAGACCAGCCAGTCGGCGCCAATCAGCTCGCAGACCTCTGCTTCCTCGCGGCCATGGGCCACCAGCTCCGAGGCCGAGGGCATATCGATGCCGTAAACGTTGGGATAGCGCACCGGCGGCGCCGCAGAGGCAAAATAGACCTTGTTGGCGCCCGCCTCCCGGGCCATTTCGACAATCTGCTTGCTGGTGGTGCCGCGCACGATGGAGTCGTCCACCAGCATCACGTTCTTGCCCTTGAACTCAAGGCCGATGGCATTGAGTTTCTGCTTCACTGACTTTTTGCGCTGGCTCTGTCCGGGCATGATGAACGTGCGGCCGATGTAGCGGTTCTTCATCAGGCCTTCCCGGAACTTGATGCCCAGCACGTGCGCCATGGACTGTGCGGCGATGCGACTGGTATCGGGAATCGGAATAATCACGTCGATGTCATGATCCGGTCGCTCGGCGAGAATCTTGCGCGCCAGGTAGTCTCCCTGGCGCATGCGCGTCTTGTACACCGACACCCCGTCCATCAGCGAATCGGGGCGTGAGAAATAAACGTGCTCAAAAATGCAGGGGCGCAGTTCCGGGTTCCGGGCGCACTGTCGTATGTGCATTTCACCGTCGGCGGATACAAACACTGCCTCGCCAGCCTGAACGTCGCGAATCATGTCAAAGCCCAGCACGTCGAGCGCCACGCTTTCCGAGGCCAGCATGTACTCGTCGCCCTCCCGCGTTTCGCGTTTGCCCACTACCAGCGGGCGGATGCCGTGTGGATCACGGAATCCGACCAGCCCGTAGTTGGCAATCATGGCGACGGCGGCATAGCCCCCGCGGCAGCGTTGGTGAACGCCGCGCACCGCATTGAACACTTCTTCCTCGGTGGGCTTGAGCTTGCCCTGCTTCTGCAGTTCGTGTGCAAATACATTGAGCAACAGCTCTGAATCGGAGTCGGTATTCAGGTGGCGCAGGTCGGTCTGGTAAAGCTCTTCGCTGAGCGCCTCGGAATTGGTCAGGTTGCCATTGTGGCCGAGGCAGATGCCGTAGGGTGAATTAACGTAAAACGGCTGGGCGTAAGCTGCGCCGGAACTGCCCGCGGTCGGGTAGCGCACATGCCCTACCCCGATGTTGCCGCGCAGTCGCTGCATGTGGTGCTGCTGGAAAACGTCCCGCACCAGGCCTTCGCTCTTGCGCTGATGAAAGTTGCCGTCGTCAAAGGTCATGATGCCGGCCGCGTCCTGGCCGCGGTGCTGCAATACGGTCAGCGCGTCATAAATCGACTGGTTCACGCTGGACCTGCCGACAAGGCCTACCAGTCCGCACATTTCTTGCTCACTCCGCTCTGATTTACCATGTTGTGCCTGCTTATCACTACCTGCCCGCCTATGTACCGGGCTATCTTCCTGGCTATCTTCCTGGCTATCTTCCGGACCAGGGCAGCTGCCCGTTGACACTGGCATCTGCGAAAGTGTCCCGGGCCCACTGTTCCACCATCGCCAGGTGTGGCAACAGCCTGGAGTCGCGCATGAACTGCTGCTCATCATGATGCAGCAAGGCCTGCAGCACGAACAACATTACCAGCACCAGCACCAGTCCCCGGGCAAAGCCAAAGGCGGTTCCCAGCACCCGGTCAGCACCGCTCAGACCGGTGGCCTTGATCACCTGCGCCAGCAGCCTGTTTACCAGGGAACCGAGCATCAGCGTGGACAGGAAGAGTATCACGTAGCCGGCTGCGTACCGAACTGCGTCATTGGTAATGTAATCCGTCAACAGCAGGCTCATGCGAGCCGCGAAGGCGGTGGAAATCAGGAAGGCCGCGACCCAGGCGCCCAGGGAGAGGGCTTCCTTGACGAAGCCGCGCTTCAGGCTTATCAGCGTCGAGAGCCCGACTATGCCGAGAATCGTCCAGTCCAGCCAGTTCAAACCCGAAATCCGCCCGGCGACCCGCCTATGGCACGTAGCGCGTAATAATGGCGCTGACCTTGAGCTGCTTGTCGATATCGCGCTTGACCGGCGCCAGCTTCTCGCGCTCGAACACCGGCCCGATCAACACCCGGTATAGCACCAGCTCATCACGACGAATGGCGCGATGATAGGCCTTGTAGCCCTGGGCGATGAGGTCTGCCGTCAACTTGTCTGCCTTCTCCCGGGTGCCGACCGAGGCGACCTGCAGTACCCAGGCGATGGGAATGCCCTGCTCATCCAGTGCCGGGCTCTCCGGGGCGGCCGGACTGTTGTCCTTGTCGGGGAGAGATGGCACCGCCTTGGCGGTGGCCACGGCTTTGGGCTTTGGCTTGGGTGCCGGCTTCGGTTCTGGTTCGGGCGCCGGTTCGGGCGCCGGTTCAGGCGCGGGCTTCGGCTCTGATCTGGTTTCGGGCTCCGGCTCGGCTTCCATCGGCGGCGCAACGGCAGCGGCCGTTACCACCGCTACCTCTTCGGGTGTAGGTTTCGGAGCCGGACGCACCGGCTCGACGCCTTCGATGGGCCGGGGCGCGGGAATGGCCACGTCCTTCAGCGCCGGCATCGGCTCAAGCTGGCTCGCCCGGTCCAGGGAGCCACGCTCGCCTTCTACGAAGATCACCGGCCAGAAAATAACACCCAGCGCGATCAGCACCAGGGCGCCCACCAGCCGCTGCTTGAGAATATCGTTCACGCCTTGTCCTGCCCCTCCCCCAGGAGCTCCATAAAACCGGCCACCGTATAGAAGGAACCGAATACCACCACGGTACCCTCCACGCCAGACGCCAGCGCTTGTTGCCAGGCCTCTGCAAGGCTTTCGCAGCACGTCACGCTTGGTGCCCCGGCTTCTTCCAGGACCTTCTTCACCTCGGTGCCGGGCAATGCCCGCTGCACGCCAGGCAGGGCGGGCAGGTACCAGTGCGCGAAGGCCTCTGAACAGGGACAAATCATAGCATGGATGTCCTTGTCAGACAGGACGGCAAACAGCGCTATGCGGGGACCGGGAACCTCCCGCTCCAACCAGGTCAGCAGATTGTCGATCGCGGCCGGGTTGTGCGCGACATCCAGTATCACCGGGTGGCCATCGAGCTCGCAACGCTGCAGCCTGCCAGGCAGCACCAGACCTTCCACCAGCTCTCGCAAATGGGCATCGTCCAGCACCAGTCCCAGCCTGGCGGCCGCTTCGCGACCGGCGTACACGTTCTCCGGGCGCAGGGCCGAGGCCCCGGGCAGGTCGCCGTGCTCGGCGGCCTGGTAGAAACTGGCCCGGCACTCGAGTTCTCGCAACCGGTCGCGGATCGACTGGGTCGGGTCCGGATCGGCAATCACGGCATCGATACCGGTACGCAGGATGCCGGCCTTCTCACCACCGATAGTCTCCCGATCGCTGCCCAGCCAGGCCTCGTGGTCAAGGCTGATCGAGGTAATCACCGCCACCCTGGCGTCGATAATGTTGACCGCATCCAGGCGGCCGCCCAGGCCCACCTCCAGCACCAGCAGGTCCAGGTCCTGCCGGGCAAATACCCAGAGCGCCGCCAGGGCGCCGAACTCGAAGTAGGTGAGCGAAATATCGCCGCGGGCCGCGTCGATGGCCTCGAAGGCCGCAATGATCGGCGCGTCTGCGACCGGCGCGCCGTCAATCCTGATGCGCTCGTTGTAGTGCAGCAGGTGGGGAGATGTGAACACCCCGACCCGACGACCGGCATCCAGCGCGATCGCTTCCAGCACCGCCGAGCTGGAACCCTTGCCGTTGGTGCCGGCGATAACAACGACGTCCGGATCGGGCTCCAGCAGGCCGAGACGCTGGCCTACCTCGCGCACCCGAGTCAGGCCCAGTTCAATGGGGTTGGGATGGAGTTGTTCGAGGTGGGTGAGCCATTCACCCAGTGTGCGTTCGGGCATTAAACCGCGGTGGCAGTAGCAGCGCGTCCGGTGAATTTGGCCAGCAGGCGACCGAGGGTGTCGCGCATCTCGTTGCGGTGCACAATCATGTCGATAGCGCCGTGGTCCAGCAGGAACTCACTGCGCTGGAAACCCTTGGGCAGCTTCTGGCGAATGGTCTGCTCGATCACATTGGGGCCTGCAAAACCGGCCCGGGCATCGGGTTCAGCCACGTTGATGTCGCCCAGTAACGCCAGGCTGGCGGAGACGCCGCCATAAATCGGGTCGGTCATGACCGAGATGTACGGTACCGAGGAGAGCTTGAGCCGCTCGAGCACGGCACTGGTCTTGGCCATCTGCATCAGCGAGATCAGGGCTTCCTGCATGCGTGCGCCGCCCGATGCGCTGAAACACACCATCGGCATACGTTCTTCCAGCGCCAGTTGGGCCGCACGGGTGAACTTCTCACCCACGGCGTAGCCCATGGAGCCGCCGTGGAAGCTGAAGTCGAAGGCCACTACCACCACCGGCATACCGTGCAGGGTACCGCGCATTGCTACCAGTGCGTCCTTCTCACCGGTATTGCGCTGGGCCGCAGCGAGACGGTCGCGGTAGCGCTTGGTGTCACGAAATTTGAGCCGATCGACGGGCTCGACGTCGTCGAAGACCTCTTCCCTGCCCTCTTCGTCGAGAAAGATATCCAGGCGCCGCCGCGCACCTATGCGCATGTGGTGGCCGCACTTGGGGCAGACGTCGGCATTGCGCTCAAGATCGGGCCGATACAGCACGGCTTCGCACTTTACGCACTTCTTCCAGAGCCCCTCGGGTACTGTGCTGCGCCGCTCACTCGCCTGCTTGCGTACCCCGGAGGGAAGAATCTTGTCGTACCAGCCCATCGTGTCCCGCCTGTTAATTAGCTTGCCGCTTGCAGCGGCACTCTTGCTTAGCCCGCCGCTTGCAGCGGCACTCTTTGCTTAGCCCGCCGCCTGCAGCGGCTCGATGCTATCCACCCCGCCGCGGATGTCTGCCAGCAGGCTCGCTGCCGCTTCGAGGATCTCGGCTTCCGAGGCTCCGTCGGCTGCGCGGTCGGCCATCAACTGCACCAACGCGCTACCCACCACCACGCCGTCGGCTTCGCGCGCCACCAGGGCTGCGGACTCGGCATCCTTGATACCAAAACCGACTGCCACCGGCAGGTCGGTGAAACGGCGAATGGTGGCCACGTGTTCCGCCACACTATCGACGTCCAGATGCCCGGCACCGGTCACGCCCTTGAGGGACACATAATAAACGAAGCCGGTGGCCACCTCTGTAATTTTTTCCACCCGCTCGGGAGGCGTGGTCGGCGCCACCAGGAAGATATTGTCCAGGCCTCCGCGCTTCAATTCGACATTGAGCGCCTCGACCTCCTCCGGCGGCATATCAACCGTGAGCAGGGCATCGAGACCGGCGTCGCGCGCCTGGTCGGCAAACTTCGCAAAGCCCATACCCACCACCGGGTTGGCGTAGCCCATCAACAGTACCGGCGTGTCCTGGTCGTCTTTGCGAAACTCCGCAACCATCGCCAGGGCATCCCGCAGTCTTACTCCCTTGTCGAGGGCGCGCTCGTGGCCGCGCTGGATGGTGGGCCCCTCCGCCATCGGGTCCGAGAACGGTACCCCCAGTTCAATGATATCGGCGCCAGCCGCCACCAGGCGGTGCATCAGCGGCACGCTGATATCGCGCATGGGGTCGCCGGCCACCAGGTAGGGTATAACGGCCTTGCGGCCGGCTTCCGCCAGCTCTGCAAAACGCCTGGCAATTCGTCCGCTGTTCTCGCTCACCCTATGCCCCTACAGCTCTATACCATCGAGGCGCGCGACGGTGTTGATGTCCTTGTCACCGCGACCGCTCAGGTTGACCACGATAATCTGGTCGCGGTCCATAGTGGGGGCCAGGCGTGCCGTGTAGGCCAGCGCGTGTGCGGTCTCCAGGGCCGGCATGATGCCCTCGGTGCGGGTCACCTCGTGGAAGGCCGCCAGGGTTTCCTCATCGTCAGCAGCGACATACTGCACCCGACCCATATCCTTGAGCCATGAGTGCTCTGGACCGACGCCGGGGTAGTCGAGACCGGCGGAGACGGAATGGGTGTGAAGAATCTGGCCGTCCTCGTCCTGCATCAGGTAGGTCTTGTTGCCGTGCAGCACCCCGGGGGTACCGGCGGACAGCGGCGCCGCATGGCGACCGGTATCGAGGCCGTCACCGCCGGCTTCAACACCGTACATGGCAACGCTATCGTCTGACAGGAATGGGTAGAACAGCCCAATCGCATTGGAACCGCCACCCACACAGGCGACCAGGGCGTCGGGCAGCTGGCCGGTCATGGCCAGCGACTGGGCGCGAGCTTCGCGACCGATAACGCTCTGGAAATCGCGTACCAGTCGCGGGTACGGAGCCGGTCCGGCAACGGTGCCGATAATGTAGAACGTGTTGTCGACGTTGGTGACCCAGTCGCGCATGGCCTCGTTCATGGCGTCCTTGAGGGTGCGGGTACCGGAGGTAACCGGCACCACCTCGGCGCCCAGCAGCTTCATGCGGTAGACGTTGAGCGACTGGCGGTAGACGTCTTCCTCGCCCATGAAGACATGGCATTCCATGCCCAGTCGGGCGGCGATGGTCGCCGAAGCCACGCCATGCTGTCCGGCGCCGGTTTCCGCGATCACCCGTTTCTTGCCCATATGCTTGGCGAGCAGTGCCTGGCCGACCGTGTTGTTCACCTTGTGGGCGCCGGTGTGATTGAGATCCTCGCGCTTGAAGAAGATTCGCGCCCCGCCGAGCTTCTCTGACCAGCGCTTGGCCTCGTACAGCGGTGACGGACGGCCGACGTAGTGGGCCAGGTCTTCGTCAAACTCGCGCTGGAAGTCTGGATCCTGCGACAACCGGTTGTAGAGGCTGTCGAGTTCGTCCAGGGCCGCGATAAGGGTCTCGGACACATAGCGACCGCCGTAGTCGCCAAAGCGTCCGGCTTCGTCGGGCGTGGTCGCCAGCAGGTCGGTGGTAATCTGGTTCATGCTCGTCTCTCGTGGTACTGCTTTGGTACCGCTTTGGTACTACTCAGCTAATGCTACTTCCTGTGCTGCATCCGCGCGCTGCACGGCGGCAACAAACTCGTAAATCCTGTCTGCGGACTTGATGCCCGGAGAGGCTTCTACTCCGCCGGAAACATCAACCGCAAAGGGTGTACAGCGACTGATCGCCTCACCCACGTTGCCGGCGTCAAGGCCACCGGCAAGCACTATCGGTACGGGACTCTGGCCCGGTATCAACGACCAGTCGAAGCGCTCGCCCGTACCACCGGGAACTCCCTGCTTGTACGCGTCAAGCAGCACTGCGGTACCACCGCTGTAGCGACGCATCTCTGCGCCGACATCCAGCCCGGGGCGCACCCGCAGCGCCTTCATCCACGGCTGCCTGTGAGCGGCACAGTCGTCCGGCGTTTCATCGCCGTGAAACTGCAGCAGGCCCAGCGACAGCTCAGCGGCAATTTCCGCTACCCAACCCGGGTCTGCATCAACGAACAGCCCGACCGAAGTCACCATGGCAGGCAGCCTGTCGATAATCTCGCGTGCCTGCTCCATTTGCACCGCGCGCGGACTGGCCGCGTAAAACACCAGCCCTATTGCATCGGCCCCCGCATCGACAGCCGCCTGGGCGTCCTGCGGTCGGGTAATGCCACAAATCTTGATACGGGTCCGAGCCACGACTGCGCTTATGCAGAGGTTCCTTGAGCAAGGCCGAGATATTACCAGATGGGGGCTGGCTATGCAGGTGATATGCCGTCTGCCAGGAACCAGGGGCCGGGGGCCGGCGGCGCCAGGCCGAACTGCTGCGGGTAGTCGACACCGACCAGGTAAAGCCCGCCGGCGGGGGCGGTGTCTGGCGCCTGGGTGCGATCCCTGGCAACCAGCAATTGTGGCAGCCATTCCGGTTCGCAGGCGCCCTTGCCAACGGCAATCAGCGCGCCGGCGATATTGCGCACCATGTGGTGCAGAAACGCGTTGGCCTGTATATCGATCACTACCAGGCGCTCGCGCCGGTAGACATTGAGAAAGTCGATCCGCCGCATAGGCGTACTGGACTGGCAGGCGGCCGCCCGGAAGGACGAAAAGTCCCGCTCTCCAAGCAGGTGCTGGGCCGCCTCGTGCATGCGCTCATGGGCAAGGGGCTGGCGCACCCAGGCCAGGTAGTCGTTGCCGATAGCCGGGCTGACGGGATCGTTGCAAATCAGGTAACGGTAGCGCCGCGACAGCGCGCTGAAACGGGCGTGAAAGTCCCCCGCTACGATATCGCCGCCGCGTACCGCTACCGAGCCCGGCAGGTTGGCATTGGCACCTCGCAGCCAGGACTGCAGGGGTCGTGGGTTATTGGCATCGAAATGCACCAGCTGGGCGGTGGCGTGGACGCCGGCGTCGGTGCGTCCGGCACAGTGCAACCTGACAGGGTGATTGGCGACAAAGCCGAGTGCAGATTCAAGGGCGCCCTGGACACTGGAGACGTCGCTGCCGCGCTGCAGCTGCCAGCCACTGAAGCTGGTGCCGTCGTACTCGATCCACAGGGCTACGCGCTGGGAGGATGCGGAGGCAGGATCCGTCTCCGCGGGGATGTCAGTCAATGCCCTCCAGCAGCTCGCGGGCTTCGCCTTGCTGGGCCTCGCTGCCGCCCTCCATAACTTCTTCGAGGATACTGCGGGCGCCGTCGTGGTCACCCATATCGATGTAGGCCCGCGCCAGGTCCAGCTTGGTGGCAATCTCATCGCCATTGGCGGCGAACATCAGGCCCTCATCGTCACCGCCATCGGAGCTTATATCGAGCTCCATGTCGGCGAGGTCGCCATCGTCGGCGTCGCCGGAAAGATCAAACTCCACGCCGTCCAGCTCGGAGTCCATATCCAGGTCGGAATCGCCAACCAGGTCGAGGTCGCTACCCACGTCGGCGCCAGGGTCAGCAGCATCGTCACCGGATTCGAGTTCGGCACCCAGCTCTGCCAGGTCACTATCGTCACTGTCGTCCAGTGACAGGCTCATTTTCTCGAGATCTTCCACCGTCTCGTCGTCGCCACCCAGGTCGGCGCCAAGGTCGCCCAGGTCGGCGAGCAGGTCGTCGTCGCCTTCCTCGTCACTGTCGGTGTCCGCACTCTCGACTTCCGCCTCGAAGCCGGTATCCAGGCTCAGCGAGTCGAGCTCCGCAGCTTCATCCGGTGACAGCTCTTCTTCTTCGCCTTCAATGGCCACGCCGTCGAGCTCCACAGCCTCCTCGGCCTGCTCGAACTCCGGCGCCTCATCGGCATCTGCCTCGATGTCAAAGTCGATACCGGTGTCATCGTCTGAATCGGCACTGTCATCGCTGCCGAGTTCCAGCCCAAGGTCGGCGTCTTCGGTGTCCAGTTCGGTGTCGGTACCTTCGTCGACCAGTTCTTCATCCAGTTCGAGTCCTGCGCTGTCGTCGTCGAAATCGACCTCCAGCTCCAGGCTATCTTCCGTGGCATCTTCGTCGAGTTCGGTCAGCGCATCCTCGTCGAGGTCCAGACCCGTCTCATCCTCATCGCTGGTGATCTCATCCAGGTCGGTATCGAGGTCGGCATCGACGTCGATACCAAGATCGAGCGACTCTTCAAGTTCTGCAGGCTCCGGCAGTTCCGGGCTCTCTGCGCCAGCACCGCCGCCGGACATACCGGCCCGCGCAGCATCCACTTCAGCTGCGGTGATGCTGGGCTCAGGCAGGTCATCCAGCCATACGTCACCACCGTCAACGGCCTCCAGCAGCGAGCGCGCCCGCTGCAGGACGTTCTCATCATTGATGACCTGCAGGTCAGCATACTGCTGCTGGAATTCACCGCTCTCGACCATCTCCACGCAGGCTTCCATGAGCTTGATGCGGTAGTCGGTGTTGATCGGCTCTACGGCAATCGCCGCCTTAAGCAGGTCAACTGCCTGGGGGAATCGACCGTAGGCGATGTAGATATCGGCTTCAGCGAGTGCATCGCCGGATTCAAACTGGGCGGCATACTGCTCATCCGTGCTGGAGTAGCTGCTTGAAGAGGCTTCCGGGGTCTCTTCCTCAGTTTCGATTTCTTCAGGTTCTTCGTCGAATTCATCTACCAGCAGGCTGTCTTCACTGAGGCTGACATCGGCGAAGTCATCTTCGCTGCCAGCCGCGCCGTTGGCCGCCGGCAATTCCTGGTCCTTCTTGCCGCGTCCCAGCCCGAGCTTGTCACGCAGCAGGAATAGCACCACCAATAAAACAAAAAGCAGGCCAGCGCCTACGTAGATGATGTTGTCCATGACCATGTCGAGCATGGTCGGCTCCGGTGGAGGTGGCGGCGGAGCCACCGGCTTCGGGGCAGGTTGCGGTTCGGGCTGCGGTGGCGCCTCAGCAACGGCAGGCTCTTCCGGAGCCGGCTCTTCAGGCGTCTCGCTCTGCTGGATCGCGCCCTCCTGCGCCTCGGCAGGCATCTCAACCTCGCCGCCAGCACGATCCAGGGCTTCCTGCAATGCGGCGATCTGTTCGTCCTTGAGGGAGATCAGGCGTTCCTGCATCTCCATCTGTTCTTCCATGGCGGACAGGCGGGTACCCAGCTCGACGTTTTCTCGCCGGGTCCGGTCGAGGTCCTCCATGCGGGCGCTGACATCACCCGCCATGGGTGTGTCGTCGCTGCTGTCCACGCCGGCAATCTGCAGGTGCCCTTCTCCGCTGTCGCTGCCGGCCATTCCGGACACGTCGAGACCTTCCGAGGCATCCATGCGGTCGACATCGCTGACACCCGACTGCCAGCGCTGGGTCTGCCGCTCAACCTCGCGGACTGCCTCTTCGAAGCTCTGGGGCGTGATATCTCCGGAGGTAGGCATACGCAGGATGTAGCCCGCCTTCAGTCGATTGATATTGCCGCCCATGAAGGCTTCGGGGTTCATGCGCTGAATATCCAGCATGGTCTGATGCACGCTCGCGCCAGAAGGGCGTCCGGCGTCGGCTATCTTCCACAGGGTATCGTCGCGCTTGACCAGGTATTGTTCGCCACTGCGCGGGCGATCGGTGGCCTGGGAATCATACTCGCGCTGAGGCCGGGGGCGCGATGCTGGCTGGCGTGTCTGCTGGGCCGCCTGGGCGGCACCGCCTCCGGTGGGTCGACCGGCGCGGCGCTGCTGGCTGGCGGTGGCGCGAGCCGTAATGCCGCTTTCGTCGCCGACAAAAATCGGCGGATCCAGGAGGATGGTGTACTCGCGCAACAGGCGACCGGTGGGCCAGCGTGCCTCGACAATGAAGTCGAGATAGGGCTCGCGGACTGGATCAGAGGAACGAATCTGCAGGAGAGCACCCCCATCGGGTGTGCCGACCACTTCAAAACGCAGGCTGGTCAGGAAATAGGCGCGCTCGACGCCGGCGCGGCTGAAGTCTTCTCGGGTGGCGAGACGGACGCGAATCTGGCTGGGATCGAGGTCGCCGATTTCGAGCAGCTTGACCTCGGCGACCAGCGGCTCGTTCAGGTAGGACTTCAGCGTCAGCTCGCCGAGGCCCAAAGCGGCTGCCATCCCTGGGCTCAGCAGCCCGAGGATGAGAAGCACTAACGCACACTTACGCTTCATAAAGTCGCCTTATTATTCTAATGACCGCTTTACCTCTGTCCCCTAGACAACGGTCGCGTTCCACCAGGCCAATAGATGGCCTGCCCCAGGCCCGCTGCTTCTCTACAAATTGACTCTGTAGAAAGCCTCTGTACAAGCGCTGCCTGACCAGTTGTTTCGCAGCTTACTCAGTCCCCTGTTGATCTGCGAGTTATAAATGTCGAAATATGACGTTTTGTGCGACCCGTTCAGGCAAATGCCAGGCAATCGTTGCTGTCGCCGCGTCTTTCCACCGCAGAACCGCCAGACGGCAGCGCTATATTCCCCGTCGTCTACCCTGCGATTACCCTGCTACTACCCTGCTATGTGGCTCGCTACTTTTCGCTAGGTGTCGCTAGGTTTCAACCGCAAAACCTAGAATATTCCTACACTTACGGGCGTAAGTATCTTTTATAAATAAGCTTTAAGCAAGCATTCGGCAATCTGCACGCTGTTGAGCGCGGCGCCCTTGCGAACATTGTCAGAGACCACCCAGAGATTGAGGCCGCAAGGGTGGGAAATATCCTCGCGAATACGGCCCACGAACACCGGGTCGGTGCCTGCAGCCTCTCCGACTGCCGTCGGATAGCCACCGTCGGCGTGTTCATCGATCACCGTCACCCCCGGGGCCGCCTCCAGCAGGGCCCGCGCCTCTTCGGCTGCCAGCTTGTTGCGAGTCTCGATATGCACGGCCTCCGAGTGCCCGAAAAACACCGGTATGCGCACACAGGTCGGGTTTACCTGGATCGAATCATCCCCAAGAATCTTCTGGGTCTCCCAGACCATCTTCATTTCTTCCCGGGTGTAGCCGTTGTCCTGGAAGCTGTCGATATGGGGCAAGGCATTGAAGGCGATCTGTACCGGGTAGACCTCGGCCTCAGCGGGCCGGCCATTGAGCAGGCGCGCGGTCTGGCCGGCGAGCTCCTCGATGGCGGACTTGCCGGTGCCGGACACAGCCTGGTAGGTGCAGACATTGATGCGCTCGACATGGGCGGCATCGTGCAGGGGCTTGAGTGCCACCAGCATCTGGATGGTGGAGCAGTTGGGGTTGGCAATGATGCCGCGCTCCCGGTAGTCGGCGATAGCCGCCTCATTGACCTCGGGGACCACCAGGGGAATATCCGGGTCGCGCCTGAAGTGTGAGGTATTGTCGATTACCACACAGCCGGCCTCTGCAGCCCGCGGCGCGTGCTCGGCAGAGACGCTGCCGCCGGCTGAGAACAGGCCGATATCCGCCTGGGAAAAATCAAAACTGGCAAGATCCTCGACCTCCACCGCCTTGTTGCGAAATGTCACCGTGGAACCCGCCGAGCGGCTGCTGGCCAGGGCATACAGTTTGTCGACCGGGAAATCCCGTTCTTCCAGTATCTCCAGCATGACTTCGCCGACAGCGCCGGTGGCGCCCACCACCGCGACATTGACCTTGTCTCTCATCAGGCCGATTCCTCCAGTTCGCGTGTCGCCAGTGCTTCCATCACCGCGTCACCCATGGCTCGGGTACCGACTTTCTCATCCTTGTCCGTGCAGATGTCCGGCGTGCGCAAGCCGCGATCGAGTACCCGGCTCACCGCCAGCTCGATGGCGTCGGCCGCCGCAGGCGCAGCCAGGGAGTAACGCAGCATCATCGCTACCGAGAGGATGGTGGCCAGCGGGTTCGCCACGTCCTGCCCGGAGATGTCGGGCGCAGAGCCGTGACAGGGTTCGTACATGCCGCGCGAGTTTACGTCCAGCGAGGCCGACGGCAGCATGCCGATCGAGCCGGTCAGCATGGCCGCCGCATCGGAGAGGATGTCGCCGAACATGTTGCCGGTAACCACCACGTCAAACTGTTTCGGCGCCCGCACCAGCTGCATGGCGGCATTGTCGACATACATGTGGGAGAGTTCGACGTCAGGGTAGTCCGCCGCCAGGCGCTCCATGACCTCGCGCCACAGCACGGTGACTTCCAGCACGTTGGACTTGTCCACCGAGCACAGCCGCCCGTTGCGCTTGCGCGCGGACTCGAAGGCCAGCCGGCCGATGCGCTCGATCTCCGACTCGCTGTAAACGTAAGTGTTATAGCCTTCGCGCTCACCGTTCTCCAGGGTGCGGATACCGCGGGGCTCACCGAAGTAGATGCCCCCGGTGAGCTCGCGCACGATGAGGATATCCAGGCCTGCCACCACTTCCGCGCGCAGGCTGGAGGCATCGGCCAGTTGCGGGTAGAGAATGGCCGGGCGCAGGTTGCCGAACAGCGCCAGCTCGGAGCGAATCTTCAGCAGGCCGCGCTCGGGGCGCAGCTCGCGTTCGACGCCGTCCCATTCGGGCCCGCCCACGGCGCCCAGCAGGATGGCATCGGCCTGGCGGGCCTGCTCGAGGGTCTGGTCGGGCAGCGGCACGCCGCTGGCTTCCAGGGCGGCGCCACCGATCAGGCCTTCATCCAGTTCCAGGGCCAGGCGGAAATCCTGCGCCACTTTTTCGAGCACGCGGCGCGCCTGCTCGACGACTTCCGGACCGATATGGTCCCCCGGCAGGACCAGTACCCGCTGGCTCACGATGTTTGCTCCCGGGCGCCGACGGCGTCAAACAGCCAGGGCCGGGCCTCCCGCGCCTGGGCCTCAAAACGAAGGATCGCGTCGGCGTGTTCGAGGGTAATGCCGATATCGTCGAGGCCGTTCAGTAGCCGGTAGCGTCGGTATTCCTCGACCTGGTAGCCGGTCTCGCGACCGTCGGGCTCGATCACGCACTGGCGCTCCAGGTCAATCGTGAGCTGGTAGCCCTCATCGGCGTACATGGCCTCGAACAGGCGGTCGACATCGGCCGCGTCCAGGGCCAGCGGCAGCACCCCGTTCTTGAAGCAGTTGTTGTAGAAGATATCGGCGAAGCTGGGCGCGATTATGCAGCGGATGCCGAAGTCCTCGAGCGCCCAGGGGGCGTGCTCGCGCGATGAGCCGCAGCCGAAATTCTCCCGGGCCAGCAGCACCGAGGCGCCCTGGTAGCGCGGAAAATTCAGCGGGAACTCCGTGTTGAGGGGCCGCTGGCTGCAGTCCGCACCAGGCTGGCCTTCGTCCAGGTAGCGCAGCTCGTCGAACAGGTTGGGGCCGAAGCCGGAGCGCTTGATGGACTTCAGAAACTGCTTGGGAATGATCATGTCGGTATCGACATTGGCACGGTCCATCGGTGCGACCAGCCCGGTGTGCACGGTAAACGGCTTCATGCGTCTCCTCCTTCACTGGCAAGCGACCTGACGTCGATGAAGTGGCCGGTCACCGCCGCGGCAGCGGCCATGGCGGGGCTGACCAGGTGGGTGCGACCGCCGAATCCCTGGCGGCCTTCAAAGTTGCGGTTTGACGTCGAGGCACAGTGCTCACCGGCCCCCAGTTTGTCGGCATTCATGGCCAGGCACATCGAGCACCCGGGTTCGCGCCACTCCATGCCGGCCTCGGTAAACACCCGGTCGAGGCCCTCCGCCTCCGCCTGGGCCTTGACCGCGCCGGAGCCCGGCACCACCAGTGCCTGCTTGACGGTGTCAGCCACCTGGCGGCCACGCACCACGGCGGCGGCCGCCCGCAGGTCCTCGATCCGCGAGTTGGTGCAGGAGCCGATGAATACCCGGTCGGGTCGGATGTCGGTAATCGCCTGGCCCGCTTCCAGGCCCATGTATTCCAGCGCCCGCTCGACGGCGCGCCGCTTGCTCTCGTCCGCTATGGCGGCGGGGTCAGGTACCCGGCTGTCCACCGACAGCACCATCTCCGGGGAGGTGCCCCAGGTGACCTGCGGGGCGATATCCTCGGCGCGCATTTCCACCAGCGTGTCGAACTGCGCGTCAGGGTCTGAGTGGAGTTGACGCCAGTCCTGCTCGGCGGCGTCCCAGAGTTCTCCCTCGGGCGCAAAGGGCTTGCCGCGCACGTAGTCCAGGGTCACGTCATCCACCGCCACCAGGCCGATGCGGGCGCCGGCCTCGATGGCCATATTGCAAAGGGTCATGCGCCCTTCCATGCTCATGTCGCGGATCGCCTCGCCGGCGAACTCGATGGCATGTCCGGTGCCGCCGGCGGTGCCGATCTTGCCGACAACCGCCAACACCACGTCCTTGGCGGACACGCCGGGCTGCAGCGTGCCGTCGACGCGCACCTGCATGTTTTTCATCTTCTTCTGCACCAGGCACTGGGTGGCCAGCACATGCTCCACCTCGGAGGTACCGATACCCTGGGCCATGGCACCGAGCGCCCCGTGGGTGGCGGTATGGGAATCACCGCAGACCACGGTCATGCCAGGCAGCGTGGCACCGAGTTCAGGACCTATCACGTGAACGATGCCCTGGCGGTGATCGTTGATCTCGAATTCGACAATATTGAAGTCGCGGCAGTTGTCGTCCAGCGTCTGCACCTGCAGGCGCGATACCGGGTCGACAATGCCGTCGACGCCGCCGCTGCGCTCGGCCTTGTCGGTGGGCACGTTGTGGTCGGGGGTCGCCAGGTTGGCGTCAATGCGCCACGGTGCGCGCCCCGCCAGCCGCAAGCCCTCGAAGGCCTGGGGCGAGGTCACCTCGTGCAGCAGGTGACGATCGATGTAGATGAGCGCCGAACCGCCATCGAGAGTCTCGACGAGGTGGGCATCCCAGAGCTTGTCATAGAGGGTGCGTCCGGACATGGGAACGGGTCTCGCTAGGGGGAAAGGTGGGAGATTCTAGGCCGCCTCATGGGATAAAACAAATTCATATTTTTTATCCAATCTATTCCTGATTGGAATTTCAACGACTTGCCTGTAGGCTGGTCGGTTATGGACATCCAGAATCTCGAAGCCTTCCTGCTGGTGGCCGAGCAGGGGTCGTTTTCCGGGGCCGCAGAGGCCCTGCACATTACCCAACCGGCGGTCAGCAAGCGCATCGCAGCCCTCGAGCAGCAGCTCGGCGACAGCCTGTTCGACAGGATCGGTCGCAGCGTCACCCTGACCGAGGCCGGTCGCGCCCTGCTGCCCCATGCCGAGGCCATCAGCGGGCACCTGCGCCAGGCGCGACAGTCGATAGACGACCTGTCCGGCGAGGTGACCGGTCGCCTCAAGCTGGGCACCAGCCATCACATCGGCCTGCACCGCTTGCCGCCGGTGCTGCGGCAATACAGCGAAGCCTACCCCGGGGTGGCCCTGGACATCGATTTCATGGACTCGGAGCAGGCGGTGGACGAGCTTACCCGGGGCAACGTCGAGATCGCCGTGGTCACCCTGGCGCCGGAGCCCGCGCCCAATATCGTGTCCACGCCGGTATGGGACGACCCCCTGGACTTCATGGCCACCGCCGACCATCCGCTGGCAGGTCTTGGCCCCCTGCCCCTGTCCAGTTTCTGCGACTACCCGGTCATCCTGCCCGGCCTCACCACGTTTACCGGGCGCATCGTGCGGCAGCTGTTCGAAGCGGAGGGGCTGAAGCTCGATATCACCCTGTCGACCAACTACCTCGAGACCATCCGCATGATGGCAGCCGTCGGTCTGGGCTGGACCCTGCTGCCGCGCACCATGCTGCAGGCACCGCTGGTGGCCCTCGATGTACCGGGGGCCAGTCCGCGACGCCAGCTGGGCTTGCTATATCACCGCAACCGGCGGCTCAGCAATGCTGCGCAGGCCTTCAATCGCCTGCTGAACTGACGTTGCTGGCGAACATACCCGCCAGCCGTTCCTCGTTGGCCTTGAACGCCCCGGGGTCGGGCAGGTAGAAGCTGCCGCTGAAACGACAGACCAGCCGATCGCCGCTGCGCATAAAACCGCTGGCAAAGCCCACCCTGCGCTTCACCGTGACCTGGTCGGCTTCTGCCTCCAGCCACTCGCCCTCGCGGGCGGCGGAGATGAAGTCGAAGCCGAGGTTGAGGGTGGGCGCAGGCAACGGTTCGCCGCGTTCGGTATTCACGGCCCAGGCAGCGGCAATATCGCCCAGGGTCATCAGTACACCGCCGTGGCAGATATCAATCAGGTTGGTGTGCTTGGGCAGCACAAACATGCCGACCGTGGGCGGTGGCCCGGGACGGCGGTAGACCGGCGCCAGCAGGTCGATAAAGCCCAGGTTGTCTCCCAGTTGCTCAAAGCCCTCGGGGGCTTCCCTGTCCATACTCTCTCCTTCGTCGAGAACCCTTAGAAAACGCCAAGGCCCAGGCCCGCGGCCAGGGCCTGCCCCAGCTCCTCGCACGCGGCTTGCATGGCGGCGTCCGGCTCGCCCCGCAGCACCAGCGGCTCGGCCACCAGCTTCATCGGTATACCGCGCATGATCCGCTGTACCTGCTGGCTGGTATTGCGGCCGTCATTGCCACAGCTCACCACCAGGCCGTAGGGCTTCGAGAGCTGCAGCGACTGGGCCGGGTAGAAACAGCGATCCAGGAAATCCTTCATGCCGCCGGCGAGGCTGGCAGAATTCTCCGCTGCCACCAGCAGCAGGCCATCGCAGGCGGCCAGGTCATCGATGCCGGCATCCCAGGCCCGGCGCCAGCACAGGGCGGTATCGGGCTCCCGGCGGGCGCCGCGGCGAGCCGCCGCTGCCAGCTGCAGGGAGGCGCCACTCTGGGAATGGTAAACGATCAGCAGGGTCGCGGGCATGGCGTTCATTTGACCACAGGACCCCCTGGCAGGCCATGTTGGCAGCCCACACCTGCAACCGGCTTATCCACAAAATCTGTGGATAAGTTGGTGGACAGTCTCTCGCAGTGGGCGCACGCAGCCGCAAAGTCCGCAGCGCGCAAAAACTAGCTAGAATTCACTTTAGCAGTGGCTAAATTAAATAAATCAGTAACTTAGCCATTTTTTATAGGCTTATTCGAAGATGCGCATAGGCAAACGCTGCAAATACAGGGGTTTCAGCACTACGTGTGCATAAAACTTGACACTACCCGTAAGTAGGCACTTCCGCGCAGGCCTGCGCCAGGCCTGAAGCGTCAGTTTTTTGCTATCGCCCAGCAGCGGTGGATACGCGGTGTCCTGCGAAAATCGAAGTCGATGGTCTCGGCGCTGATGTCCTCCACCGTGTACTTCTCGGCGATGCCGGCATCCAGCTTGAAGCTGCGCAGGTTGTTGGAGAAATACAGCCGCCCGCCGGGCCGCAGCCGCGCCATGCAGCCCTCCACCAGCGCCACATGGTCGCGCTGGACGTCGAAGTCGCCCTCCATGCGCTTGGAATTCGAGAACGACGGCGGATCCAGGAACACCAGGTCGTACTGGGTATCACCCTGCTGCAGCCATTCCCGGCAGTCCGCCCGCACCAGCTGGTGGGCGTTATCGTCGAAGCCGTTCAGCGCCAGGTTGCGGCGGGCCCAGTCGAGATAAGTCTTCGACAGGTCAACACTGGTGGTGGAGCGGGCCCCACCCAGCGCCGCATGCACGGAGACGGCGCCGGTGTAGCAGAACAGGTTCAGCACATCCCGCCCCCGGGACTCCGC
>JASJBK010000126.1 GCA_030066555.1 Halieaceae bacterium | reverse complement strand
TCACAGAACATGCAGCCAGTACCGAACGAGCGAAGCTAGAACCAATAAGCACTACGACTCGGGGTCCGTTCGCGGACCCGCTACTTTCTGAGCCCGCGGCACCATCGCGGGCTGCTTTTCTTTCCAGTTTGCAAACTGCGAACCGGCAACGGTACGCACCTCAATAGCGGCAGGGAGTGCAACAAACCATGGATTCAGCGGTATCGTCCTGCGCGCGCTACGAAACGGTCTCTTTTGACGACGAGGCCCTGATCCTGGTCGATTCCCAGGACCGCGTCACCGGCTATGACAGCAAGCTCAATGCCCACAGTGGCGGCGGCAAGCTGCATCGCGCTTTTTCGGTATTCCTGTTCGACGGGCCGGACTGGGTGCTGCTGCAGCAGCGCGCGGACGGCAAGCCCCTGTGGCCCGGCTACTGGGCCAACAGCTGCTGTAGTCACCCGCGTCGTGGGGAGAGCTGCGACGAGGCTGCCGACAGGCGGCTCGAGGATGAGCTGGGCGTAACTGCCAACCTGCACCGTCTTTACACATTTGAGTATCGCGCCCGCTACAAAAATCTCGGTACCGAACACGAGCTCTGCTCGGTCTATATCGGTCAGTGCAATCGAGACCAGGCGCTGCGCGTCAATCGCGAGGAAATCGCTGACTGGGGCTGGTTTTCACGGCAGGAAGTGGACCGCAGAATCAAACAGCAGCGCGAGCAGTTCGCACCCTGGTTCCTGATGGAGTGGGAGCAGCTGAGACGCTACTCGGTAGATCTCGCCAGGCTGGCGAGCTGATTCCCGCTTAAGTCAGACGTCTGCAGCCCGGGCTACCAACCGTTGGACCACTTCAGGTCCAGCGCCGAGTTGCCTGCCAGGTGGTGCAGCAGGTAGCGACCCTCCGGAGTGACTGACACTCTACTGTCATCGACTTGCAGGTAGCCTTGCTCTCGCAGTGTCTCCAGCGCCTGGACACTTTCCTCACCCTCACCGGGTTCAAATCCACCATCAAGATGCATATTGCTGAGCAGGCCGTTGACCGCGCGGCGATGCTGCATGCCGCGCTCGGAAAGCTGAACACCTGCACGTACCGGAAAACTGTCTTGCTGCAGGGATTCGCTCCAGGCATCAATGCCATGGTGGTTCTGCACGCAGGCGCCGGCCACTTCACTTATGGCGCTGGCACCGAAGCCCAGCAGTGTCTGACTTCCGTGAGTGTTATAGCCCATCCAGTTGTGCGCCAGGCGTTTTTCTTCCTGGGCCACCACCAGGGCGTCGCCTTCTCGTGCAAAGCTGTCCAGGCCAACCCAGGTGTAGCCGGCGTCTTCCATCGTGTCGACGATGCTGTTGAACATGATCAGGCGATCTGCCAGTGACGGCAGGCTGGGTGACTGGATGGCGCGCTGGTGACGGAACATCTCCGGTTGGCGCGCGTACGCATAGCAGTTGAGTCGATCCGGCTCCAGCTCGAGGATACCCTGCACCGTATCACGGATGCTGGCCATGGTCTGCGTCGGCAGGCCGTAGAGCAGGTCCATGCTGATAGTTTCAAAGCCAACGTCACGGGCGTTGTGGAACACGTCTTCCAGCACCGGCATTGAGTTGGATTTTGCCAGGGCCTTCTGCACCTCGGGGTCGAGGTCCCGGACTTCGAGCTTCAGGGCGCGGAAACCCACACCTCGCAGCATCTGCAGTTGTGCTGCAGAGGAACGTCTCGGGCTGATCTCTATGGTCGTATCTGTGGTATCCGCGAACCTGAAGTGCTGCTCGAGCATATCCGCCAGCCTCAAGAGCTGGGGGTCGCTGAGATAGTTCGGCGTGCCACCGCCGATATAGAGCTGGGCCAGGTCCAAGCCACTGCCGACCCGCTCGGCGACCATCTCCAGTTCATGCTCGAGATCGTCCAGGTAATGATCGATTACCGTACCATCATGGGTTACGGTGGTAATGTGGTCACAACTTAGACAACGTGACTGACAGAAGGGCAAATGAACGTAAACGGCCGGTTTATTGCCGCTTAATGCGTCCGGATTCGAGAGAATCCCTGCATAGGTATCGCCGTTGATGCGCTCCCCGACCTGGGGATCCAGGAGTCTTGGAATATGACTGCCTTCCGAAGCGCCGATCAGTTCACCGGCACCGTTCCTGCGCCTTGAAGTGTTACTAGAATACGCGCGAGATTTCGCGCCCAACCCATTGTTTTTATCGGCCTTTTTAGCCATTTCTGCCCCCTTGTCGATACCCCGATATCGACATCAGACGGCTGGCTTATACATTAGCCTTCGGGCCGCGCCCCCGTGGCGCTGCCGCCAACGCGGCGAGAGGATAACTCGTACACCAGTCGAACGAGTAAAACTGCGTTTATTTATACTCTCGAAGGTTAGTTTGCACAATGCCAAGCGTCAATTTTTCTTAACACTACTGCCAGTGACTTGCCTGCATCACAGGCTGCGCGGCCAGTCCGTCCGCAATTTCCGCCCTGCGACTATCGGGCTCTTTCGGCATCGCCCACTGCCACAATTTTGAATCCTGAATCGGCAGCACCAGGAACCAGTGCTCAAGCACACCCAGGCTCAGCAGCAGCCCCACCATCGCGCTGCCGGTGACTGCAAATGGATCGGCCGCCAACAGGGCGCGATGCAGAAACATCACCGCGAACCCTGTCCCCAATACCACGGAAAACGGGAACAGCAGGTTGATGCGGCGCTGTTTCATATATGACACCAGGTGCTGCTGACTTCGCGGCAGCCAGTCGGCATGGAAATTAGCCACACCCAGGAACAGGTTGAGCTTGGCGCTCCAACGCATGAGCCACAGGGAGACACAGGTCAGTGCAGTGACCTGGTTGGGCTGCCCCGCGGTTACAGCGATGGTAACAAGTACCAGGGTCACCACGCTCAGTTCGTGGTAGAGGCTGGTTTTCAGCGCCAGCCCGAAACGGGTCCAGCCAGTGGCGTCCGGCGGACAGGGGCGATTACTGGGGCCGGTCACAAATCCCATCAGGTAGCCCATTTCCAACCAGCCCCATAACAACAGAGCCTGCAGGAACGCCACCAGAGCTGCACTCCGCGTAGTTTCCGCAGCGACCGGGTTCAGGGTGACCAGGGCAACCAGCAGTAGGCCGGTCGCTGCCAACATACTCCAGCGGTGGGTGCGGGTGGGCAGGTGATTCAGGTACAGGATCAGTCCAGTGGTGAACCACCAGCCGAACACGGTCACGACAAGCGCCAGCAAAAAATCCACTTGTCAGGAGCCCGCCTGGCTGACGTCCAGCAGCCGCGAGAACACGGCGGCGTTGTCCGGCCCGAAGGCATTCAACAGGATGGTGCGGCCGGTGGCTTCATCGCGAATCGTCAGGGCACCGTCCCGGTGCCGCGCCAGCAGGAAGGGCACGTCCGACCCCGCCTCCAGCGCCCGCCGCTCCCGGGTCATGCTGCGCAGCACACCGCGTACAAAGCTGCCGTCCCCGGAGGGAAAGCTGGCCAACAGGTCGCCGTGCCGCCAGTCGAAGACCTGCACCGCGCCGGCGGGCCCGTCTTCGAAGCGCAGCTGGCAACTGGCTACTACCTCCTCCTGTATTTGGGCATCCTGCGACATGCCAGACCAGCGGGCAAAGCCTACAGAGGCCAGCGCCACCAGGACGATACCCGCCAACAGGTGGGGCGCACGCCGGGAGATAAAAGGTTCACTCTTCACAGCTACCCTCTGCTCACTCGCGTTGCACCTCAAGCCGCCGAAACAGCTTCGCCAAATGCATGTTCACGCTCTTCCCGCACTTCAGCGGGCTGGGCCGCGACACCTACCACATCCGCCAGCAACGCGGCGGCAACGTCCGGGTTGGCAAGCCCGCGCAACATCGGCTTGACCCGGCCGTGGTGCCAGGGGCGCGCGTGGGGCCAAAGGGCCATGTAGGAAATCCGGTCGCCCTTGGCCAGGGTCAGGCAAATATCGCCGTAGCTGCCGTAGTGGCCGATATCCGCTGACTCCACCCGCTCCAGCGGCAGATTGATCATCATCGGGATGGCGACCCCGAAGCGCAGCACCAGGCGCTTGTTGGTCAGGGTGTAAATGGTCGAGCGCGCGAACGCCCAGCTCATCACCAGCAGGATCGCCAGCACCGAGGCGCCCAGGGTGAATACCCAGCTGCTCGCGGCGAGGGCCTCTGCCAGCCCGGCGCCGCCCTGGAGTCGGGTCCACAGGTACCAGCCGGTCAGCAACAGGAAATAGACCGTAATGCCGCGTATATGAAACACCCGCCGTGCCATGGCCTGCCACTCGGGCTCCCCCTGCCAGACAATGTACTCGCCCTCCGGGAGCTGCTCGGGCAGCCCGCGGACCGGCTCGTATTCGTATTCGTTCATAGCAGCGGCTCCATGCGTTCGGGCAGTGCATACAGGTAACCGCCGCCGTAGTAGGCAGTGATCTGGTCTTCTTCCTGCAGCGTCACGATGTTCGGGTCAGCCGTGGTGGGAGCATCGGCAAAGTGCCTGGCGGTAATCGACTTGACCCTGACACTGCCGTCCTTGCCGCTGATGCGGCTGAAATTGATGGGCAGCAGCACCTTTTTCGCTGTAGGCGCGCCACCGAATTCGCCCGCCTCAGCGGCCGGCGCCGAGCCTGCCACCTCGACTTCCAGGTAGCGCAGCTGCGGTTCCGCGAGGTCCATCCAGCAGTCCACCACGGTACCACCGACTTCGCCGTCTACCCCGTAAACCGGCTTGCCGCGAGGATCCGGGTCCTGAGATGCCAGCGACCAGTCCGGCAGTGACCGCAGTGGCTGGATGCGCGGCTCACCCTCATGGGTCAGGTCCGGTTTCTGTGGGCGAATATTCCAGGAGCCCGGTCCAACGCCGTCGAGCATCGGGTTGCCGGTGGGTTCGAGGGGATATCCGGGCATGCCTTTCTTGAGCGCCAGGTCGCGCTGCGGCTCAGGGTCGGGACGCGGTACGGTGCGCGTGCCCTGGCCGTGGGGCAGCACAAAAGTCTTCGGCGGTGGCATATCCGGCCAGCCCGCCAGGCCCGGCTTGTTCTCGTCATACTGCTCCAGCGGGTAGCCCTCACGCTTGGTTTCCCGGTGCAGCCAGAAAATCAGAATGAAGAAGAACAGCCAGAACACGTACAGCACCAGTTGTGCCACATCGATGTACTCGGTAATTGCGCCTGTTCCCATGGTGAACCTCCTGTGTCGGTTCGTGTTATTGAGGAATGTCGTTCAAGTAAAAGGCGGGACGCTCCGTCAGCGGCTCGCCCTGTTGTCGCACCAGCGGCCCGATGACCACCAGCGCCAAAAACAGCACCAGTATTTCCAGTTGGTAAACCGCGCCGTAGCCGGTTGCAGGCCCTGTGAGTGCCGGCCCCAGTTGCCCGCCCTCGGCCCAGTGGGTGACGCTGTCGCGCAGGCCGCCGCCGCTGGCAATAGCAATCCCGGTGGCCGTGGCCTGTACGGCGCCCCAGGCACCCAGGGCGATGCCCGACTGACCGCCCTCGGCCAGGTCCATGGCGGCCGTCAGGGTGCCGATGGCAAACGCCCCGGAGCCAAAGCCGATGGCCGCGGTGCCGATGCGAAACAGCAAGCTGGACTCCAGCGGCGCGGCCAGCAATACCGCGGCGAAGGCGAAGATACCAACCACCGCGCCGTTGGCGGCGAGGCGGATCGGGTCGCGGCCTTCGCTGAGCTGTCGCGAGGCGATCGCAAACGCCGCCAGCATGCCGATACAGAATATGGCAGTCAGCCCGGTGGTCGCCGCCACCGACAAACCCAGCACCTGTCCGCCGTAGGGCTCCAGCAGGATGTCCTGCATGGAGAAACCGATCGATCCCAGCCCCACCGCCAGCAGCAGCCGCGGTGCACGACCATTGCTCTTGAGCTGTGACCAACTGTCACCAAAGCTGGGGCGCTTGCGATTGTGAGCGGTCAACACCGGATTGCGCGCCTCCTGCTTCCACAGGGCGATCACGTTCAGCACCATGGTGACGACGGCAGCGCCCTGCACCACTCGAATCAGACGGATATAGTCGAAGTCCTGCAGCAGCGCTGCAAATGCCAGCGAGCTGATGATCATGCCGACCAGCAAGGTCACGTACAGCAGCGCCACCACTCTGGGGCGCAGTCGCTCGGACGCCAGGTCAGTGGCCAGGGCCAGTCCCGCAGTCTGCGTGGTATGCAGGCCGGCGCCCACCAGCAGGAACGCCAGACCTGAGGCCGCGAGGCCTGCCCACACGGGGCCCGTGTGAGGCTCTGTCAGCACAATGAGCGCGAACGGCATAATCGCCAGGCCGCCGAACTGGGCCATGGTGCCGAGCCAGATGTAAGGCACCCTGCGCCACCCCAGGTGGGAGCGATGGTTGTCCGACCTGTGGCCGATCAGCGCCCGCAGCGGTGCAAACAGTAGCGGCAGTGACACCATCAGCGACACCAGCCAGGCGGGCTGGTCGAGCTCAAGAACCATGACCCGGTTAAGGGTGCCATTGAGCAGCACTACTGCCATACCCACCGAGAACTGGAACAGCGACAGGCGCATGATCCGCGCCAGCGGCAAATCCAGGCTGGCGGCGTCCGCAAACGGCAGCCAGCGCTGGCTCAGTTGCGGTACGGAAAACTTCACGGGGCCAGCAACTCCATGGCCTGGGAGGTATAGAAGCCACTCTTGATGCGGCAACCCCGGCCCACCGACCAGCCGTGGGCGCCAAACTCGGTCACAACGGCACGTTCCAAGGCCTGTTCAGCCACAGGCTGAATCGCCGGTGCGCGATTGCCGCGGGGGAAAAACCTTCCAACCGCATGCATGGCCGCCAGCAGCGGAGTGCTGGGCGCAAAGGTAAACAGCACACTGCTGCTAGCCCTGGGCGTCATCTGTCGAAGTACACCCAGCACATCATCGAGCTGGTAGTGAATCAGCGAGTCCATGGCCACCACGTGGTCGAATTCGCCCAGATCGGCACTGGACATATCGCCGACCCGGAATTCCACCTGGCCGTGCAGTTCCTTGGGGAGCCGTTCCCCGGCCAGTTCAACCAGCGTCGGTGACAGGTCCGTGGCCACCACCTCGGCGCCGCGACGGGCTGCCTCGAGGGCCAGAGCACCAGTGCCACAGCCGGCATCCAGCAAACGTTTTCCCGACAGGTCCTCGGGGAGCCAGTTGAGCAGGGTCTCGCGCATCTGGTCGCGGCCGGCGCGCACGGTGCGGCGGATGCGTCCTACCGGGGCATCCGAGGTCAGGCGCTTCCAGGCCTCGACCGCAGTCTGGTCGAAATAGGTTTCCAGCTCGGAGCGGGTCTGTTCGTAACTGGTCACGTCCATCAGTCAAACCCCAGGAAGTCGAACAGGTCGCGGTCTTTCATGGGAGTTACGTCGAGCTCGTCGACCCCGTCCCACAGGGACTGGGCCAGGTTGAGATACTCCTGCTGCACTTCCGCCAGCCCGTCGACAGGGTCCATTTCAAACAGGGTGGATTTCTTCAGGCGGCTGCGACGGATCACATCCAGGTCCGGGAAGTGCGCCAGCCGCTTGAGCCCCACCGCGTCGTTGAAGCGATCGATCTCGTCGGTACCGGCACTGCGGTTGGCAATCACGCCGCCGAGCCGCACCGGGTAGTTCTTGGACTTGGCGCCGATCGCCGAGGCGATACGGTTCATGGCGAAAATGGAATCGAAGTCGTTGGCAGTGACCACCAGCGCGCGCTCGGCGTGCTGCAAAGGCGAGGCAAAGCCTCCGCAGACCACGTCGCCCAGCACGTCGAAGATCACCACGTCAGCGTCTTCCAGCAGGTGGTGCTGCTTCAACAGCTTGACGGTCTGGCCCACAACGTAGCCGCCACAGCCGGTGCCAGCCGGCGGCCCCCCCGCCTCAACGCACATGACGCCGTTATAGCCCTCGTACATATAGTCTTCCGGCCGCAACTCCTCGGCGTGGAACTCCACCGACTCCAGCACGTCAATCACCGTGGGCATCAGTGCCTTGGTCAGCGTAAACGTGGAATCGTGCTTGGGGTCGCAGCCGATCTGGATCACGCGCTTGCCAAGCTTGGAAAAGGCCACCGACAGGTTGGACGAGGTCGTGCTCTTGCCGATGCCACCCTTGCCGTAAACGGCAAATACCTTGGCCTTGTCGATGGCCATATCGGGATCGAGGTGAACCTGCAGGCTGCCCTCCCCGTCGCCCTCCCCCGGGTCAATGCTGTGCACGGGTATGTTGGTCAGTTGATTCAAGCCGCTACCTCCGGTGAGATGCCCTCGAGCCAGTCTTCCAGGTCTTCACCTGCCTGCTTGAGAGCGTTGAGCGTGTTTTCATCGGGATGCCAATACTGGCGTTCGTGTGCCTCGAGCAGGCGATGCGCGACCTTCACCGAGGCAGAGGGATTGAGTTCCGCCAGGCGCTTGCGCATCTCCTCGTCGAGGATGAAAGTCTCTGACAGCCGCTGGTATACCCAGGGCGCTACCTGTCCGGTGGTGGCCGACCAGCCCACCGTGTTGGTGACATGGGTTTCGATGCTGCGCACGCCTTCGTAGCCGTGCTGCAACATGCTCTCGTACCACTTCGGGTTGAGCATGCGCGAGCGGGTTTCCAGCGCCAGCTGTTCAGACAGGGTGCGCACCTTGCCCTTCGCCGTAGTCTGGTCGGAGATATACACCGGCACCTCGCTGCCGCGGGAGCGCTGCACCGCGCGGCTGATACCACCCAGCGTATCGAAGTAGTGGTCCACCGTGGTCACACCCAGCTCAACCGAATCCAGGTTCTGGTAGGCCAGGTCGACACCGCCGAGCATGTCCTGCAGCAGCTCGGCCTGCTGGGCCGGCTGGCCGTCGCAACCGTAGGCGAAGCACTTGCGCTGGGTATAGGCCTCCGCCAACTCGTCTTCTTCCTCCCAGCGCGCGCTGTCGACCAGCAGGTTGACGTTGGAGCCGTAGGCGCCCTCGGCGTTGCTGAACACCCGCAGTGACGCGGTCTCGAGGTCGCAGTCGTGCTGGGCCTGGTAGGCAAGACTGTGCTTGCGCACGAAGTTCTGTTCCAACGGCTCGTCCGCAGAGGCTGCCAGCAGCGCTGCCTCCGCCAGCATGCGGGTCTGCAGCGGCAGCAGGTCGCGGAAAATCCCGGACAGCGTAATGACCACGTCAATGCGCGGCCGGCCCAGCTGTTCCAGCGGAATCAGCTGGGCGCCACACAGGCGCCCATAGCCGTCACGGCGCGGTTCGGCGCCCATCAGTGACAGCGCCTGGGCGATAGGACCGCCCTCGTTCTTCATGTTGTCACTGCCCCACAGCACCAGGGCGATCGACTCGGGCAGGCCGTTGCCCTCGGCAGCGTGACGGGCCAGCAGGGTCTCGGCCTGCGCACGGCCCTCGCGCACTGCAAACGCCGACGGCAGGCAGTAGGGATCAAAACCGTGCAGGTTGCGGCCGGTAGGCAGCACATCCGGATTGCGCAGCAGGTCGCCCCCCGGAGCCGGGCGCACGAAGCCGCCGTCCAGCGCGTGCAGGATGGCAGGCAGTTCGTCATTGATCTCGAGCTGGCGGGCCACACCCTTCAGAGAATCGATGACCTCTTCGGCGACGTCGTCCGCAGCAAACGCACCGTCATCTACCAGCGCGTCCAGCTGGCTCTCATCCAGCTCCAGGGTGTGACTGGCGCGGGCCACCGAGCGCAGCAGGTCGCGGCGGTGATCGCGGCTCACCGGCACGCCGATCTCGTGCAGGCCGAAGGGAATCAGGGTCTGCTCCAGCTCGATCAGCTCAAGGCGCAGCGATTCAATGACATCGGCACTGTCGCAATTCCAGGTCGGTTCCATCTCGGCCATGTCGAGTGCCGCGGCCTGGGACTGGATCAGCGCTGCCTGTTCGTCACAGGCAGTGGCCTCGCCCTCGTCTCGGGTGCGCCAGTGGCCGATGGACTCCTTCAGCTCCACCAGCCCCCGGTACAGCTCTGACTCGGTCACCGGCGGGGTCATGTAGGTAATCAGGGTGGCCGCACTGCGGCGCTTCGCCAGCAGGCCTTCGGACGGGTTGTTGGAGGCGTACAGGTAATAGTGCGGCAAATCGCCGATCAGGCGATCCGGCCAGCATTCGCCGGACATGCCGACCTGCTTGCCGGGCATGAATTCCAGCGCTCCATGGGTTCCGAAGTGCAGCACGGCGCTGGCACCGAAATCCTCACGCAGGTAGCGGTAGAAGGCACTGAAGGCATGGGTGGGCGCAAAGCCCTGCTGGAACAGCAGGCGCATCGGGTCGCCTTCCCAGCCGAAGGCCGGCTGCACGCCGACCAGCACGTTGCCGAACTCTGCGCCGAGCACGAACAGCGAGCGGCCATCGCTGAGCTGCTTGCCCGGTGCCGGACCCCAGGTGGCCTCGATCTCATCAAGGTGCGGCTCGCGCGCCACGTGGTCGTCGACGTCGATGCGGGTATGCACATTGGCATGCACGCCGTACTGGCTGGCATTGCCATCGGTGATCGCCTCACGCAGGGCGTCCACCGACTGCGGCAGGTCTACCGTGTACCCTTCACGGGCCAGCATCTCCAGCGTGTTGTACAGCGAACTGAACACAGACAGGTTGGCGGCGGTGCCGGTATTGCCGGCGTTGGGCGGGAAATTGAACAGCACGATCGCCAGCTTGCGCTCGGCGCGCGCCTGCTTGCGCAGCTCCACCAGCCGCGCGACCCGCGCCACCAGGGTATCGATGCGTTCACCGTGCGGCGACATGTCCTCGGCACCGTCGGCGGAGCGACCACCGTAGATGATCGGGCCGGTGGCACCTTCCAGTTCGGGTATCGCCACCATCATGGTGGCCTCAATCGGCGTCAAGCCGTGCTCGGAGTGCTGCCACTGGTCAAGGCTCTGAAACTCCAGCGGCTGGGCAGAAATATAGGGGACATCGAGACCGGCGAGCAGCTCCTCGGCCGCCTCGGCATCGTTGTAGGCAGGACCACCGACCAGGGAAAAGCCCGTCAGTGAAATGACCGCATCCACGGTAGTCTCGCCGTCCTTGACGAAGAAGCTCTCCACGGCGGGGCGCGCATCCAGGCCACTGGCGAAGGCGGGCACCACGCTGAACCCGCGTGCCTCAAGACCCTCGATCACTGCGTCGTAGTGGGCCGTGTTGCCGGCCAGCGCATAGGAGCGCATAAGCAGCACACCCACCCTGCCGTTCTTGCCGCGTTTGCGTGGCAGGTTGCCGGGTTTATCGCTGATGCGGCCCTTCATGCGCGGGTGGTAGACGCCGGTTTCCGGGTACTCCACCGGGGCAGCCACCCTGAGACTGCCGCGCAAACGCGGCAAGAACGGCAGGGTGGGTGTGCTGCTTATGCGCTCCTATGCGCTGGCCGGCAACACGGCCCACTACGACGCAG
>JASJBK010000125.1 GCA_030066555.1 Halieaceae bacterium | reverse complement strand
CGGGGCAGACCAGCGGTGAGCTGGTAAGCAGCTGCTCGGTGCTGCAGACGTCCTTGCGGATTTCTTCCTGGATGGGGTTGCAGGGATTTTCGCTGGCCAGCACCCGGTTGAATACGCTCTCACCCAGCACCGACAGGCCCGCTGTCATGAAGGCAGCCCAGCCGCGCACCAGCAGGCCGGGCGTATTGGGTACGATTTTCGGGTCGTTCAGCGGGCCTTCCAGTTCCACGGTGCTCGAGAAGGCATTGCCGATGGAAATGCCTACCCCCTTGCGCGAGCGCGACTGAAACTCGACGCGCACCCGCTCCTTTATCAGGTCGAATTCGATGCCGCCCAGCAAGTTGGCGGAGCGGGTCTGTACGGCGTAACCGTAAGGGGTCACACCTTTGCCGTTGTTGACATCAAAAAAGGTGACACCGCAGCGAACCTCGGGCACCCGGTCCCTGGCGCCGGGAATCAAGGCATTGATCATACTGCTGGCGGCATCAGCGGTGAGGAAAGCCAGGCCCCGATAGTCGATAGGGCCTCGACCTAACTCGAAATAGAGCTGACCGTTCAGGTTGGCGGCGACTTCTGCCTCGCTGCCGCCTGTGCTGCTGAGGATGCCGTGGAAGGAGGTAGGGTAGCTGGACTTGTCTGGTCTCCTGTGAACGTTCTCGCCCTTCAGTGTCATCAGCATGGGAGAGGGAAGGGTGTTACTGTTATAGCTGAAATTGACGGTCAATGGTCCGCCATTGGCCTGCAACGCACTCGCGTCCACGCGTATCTCGCCGCCACCGATGACAGCATCCATCTGCACACCTTCGGCCTCGATCACGCTGCTGTAGAGGCGGTCGAGTCTACCGCTGATCGTGACGTTGTTGTCGCGCAGTGCCTGCAGGTCGAATGCATCACTGCTGAAAATGGCCTCGCCGCTCTCATCTTCCAACCCCGCGCCACCCAGCAAACGACCAGCGAAGCCCACCACTTTGCGCGCGGTTTCTGCAGTTTGCTCCAGGGCGCCCTCCTCGGTATCGACCTCCTGCACTTCGGCTTCGGGATTGGCGGAGTCCTCCCAGGGCCTGAGGTCGAGGGTGCCGGCCGCTACCTTGAGGTCATAGCGCATTGGTGTGCCGGTGGTTGTGCGCAGCTCACCGACAAGCTCGCTGCCCGCCAGTTTCAGCGATCGGACCCTAATCAGCCCACCGTCGGCCAGGCGCTCAAAGTCGATATCCAGTCCGTCGGGATCAGGTGCTGACGGATCCATCGCATCGAGTGTCAGCTTGCCATTCAGTCCTCGCAGCATGCTCTGGAAGTTCTCACCGCTGCTGTCCAGTCGCAGCTCGCCTGCAAGCGGGGCGCCCAACCGATCCCGTAAAAACTCCTCTTCAACTTCCAGCACTTTCGGTACGCGCAAACCGCTGATGGTGGCTTCTGCATGGAGTTCGTTTTCGGCTGGAGCTTTGCGCACGAGTGAGAGCTTGCCAGCGACTCGCGCCTCGCGGTGCCGTACGCTCAGCTCCTCGATATCGAAGACGCCCGGTCTTGAGCTTATCGCCAGGTCCAGGTCATCATAGTTGCGATCTTGCCAGGTCAGGTTTCCGACCCGTATCTTGATCTCGCCGGGTGGCGTGTCGAGCAGCAGTGGGAGCATGCCACTGTCGTCTGCTGACTCAGCGGAGTCGGGGAAGAGTTCCACCAGCCGGTCCACATTCAGTCGCTCTGAGTTCAGATCGGCGACCATGACCGGATCGCGCGTCACGATCAGTGACAAGGTGCCGTTGATGTCCTGGTCCAGTGAGTCGATATCGATGTCTTCCAGGGTAACCCCGACGATCGAGTTGCCTTCGATCACCAGTCCTGTCTGGCCACTGAAAGAAAACACTTCCATGGCTTCGCTTTCTCTGCCCCAGTCTCCGTCATCGCGTAGTTCCACATTCAGGGATGCGACACCCTGGCTGCTGGCAAAAATGTCCCTGACGTTCTCGGCCTCAGCGGCGAGCGAGATGGTGCCACTGGAGCGGGTTTCTACCACGTCCGCCCCGAATTGAACGCCGAACATTTTTGAAACATCGACGCGCTGGAGCTCGAAATCGAGGTTAGTCTTCACCGCGTCGGTGCTCGTCGTCTGGTAGTCCAGTGAAACGCCGAGACTGCCGCCGTCGTCACCGGCGACGGTGATAGAGAATTTCCCACGTTCGGGCCCGCGATCCAGTGATGCCGTCAGCGAATTTAGCTCGATGTCGGGCAGGCTCAAGGCTTCAAAGTCAAATTGACCGTTGACCTGATAGTCCGGGAGCCAGGTGAGAAAGGTCGGCAGTGCGATACCGGGCTCGGTCAACTCCGACTCTTCCTCCAACAGGAAGCGCAGGTCGATGGCGCCACCCCGTGCACTGATATTGACGTACTTGCTACCCCGGGAAGACACCTCCAGCTGTCCGGTGACTTCGGCCTCATCGACCTGCAGGCGAATCTGCTCGAGTGCAAAACGATCCGGCGAGCCATCGAGATTGGCGACCAGCGAAATGGGGGTATCCACTTCGCCACGATGGGAGCCGCTGACTCGCAAATCGCCCGCCAGTTCTTCCAGCAGTTTGGCCAGGTTCGGGCCGCGCGATTTCAGTCGTACACGTCCCTGGCGTACATCCCAGTGTGCTGTGATGTAGCGCGTCAGCAGGCCTTTGTCAGCGCTTCGTGCGGCCATGTCTGCCGCCAGCGCCAGACTCCAGTCTGAGTCGACGGAAGCCACGGCGGCGCTGCCCAGCAAGTCGCCGTACAGGCCGCTGGCGGTGATTTCGGTCAGGGCCAGGTAGTTACCGTTGGCGCTGATATCGAAGCCGACATTGTGGAGCAGCTCATTACCGGCGCGCAGTTCACTGATGTCCAGCCTGGCGTCGTGGCGCGGCAGGTCAATGACCGGTAGCGGTCGGGTCATTTCCCGTTCGTAGGCGTCTTCCTCGCCATCGGCCAGCAACACTGTGAGTAGTTCCAGCACGGCCCCGGAGTAGACTACTTCGCTACGGGTCTCGGAACGGTCCGGCAGGCTCCATCTTTCGGAACCGGTGGCGCGCGTGGTCAGCGACATACCCGCCAGTGTGCCCTCAAGGGTCAGCTGGTAAGCGCGGGTATCATCGGGTTTGACCACCAGCGCGAGCTCGGAGACGGGCAGGTTCTCGTGATCGGTAGCCAGGGTCAGGTTGGCGTTGAAATCACGCAACCACAACAGGTCATCCAGGGAGCTGAGGTCGATATCAACGTCCATATTCCCAGTGGGGAAACGGAACTGCCAGGCAAGGCTGGCATGGTCGTCACCGGAGCGGGTCCAGCGCGCCCGGTGAAATTCGATTTCTATACCGTCCGCACGGCGGTAACGCACCAGCTCGGCGTCCAGCGTGCTGGGCAGCCACTGCTCAAGGAAGGCATAGTTGTCGGAGGGCGGCTCGTCATCTTTGGGCCAGGCCGAGATATCGACCATGACTTCCTGGCCGCCGCCGACGACCAGGCGGATTTCGCCGCGCAGCAGGTCCGACCAGTCCAGGCTGACCCAGACCTGGCTGGCATCGATAGACAGCTTGTCCGGTTCGCCCATCTCAAGGCGGCTGGTTTTGGCGGTGAGACTGATAATGTCGGCCCGTATCGGGGCAATGCGCACCGGCAGCCCCAGCTCTTCCGTCAGCAGCGGAGGCAGCTCCCTGTCAAGAATAGCTTCCAGTACGTACTCCGAGCCCCGGACCAGTACCAGGACGACAACCAGTAGGCTCAGTATGCGAAGCGGGCGTTTCACGAACAGCTCGAGTATAGCGGGAGAGTGATATTAACAACCGTAACCGAGTGTGGTCACGTTAAGAGTTGTTGATGGGGTTTACTGGCCCAGGTAGCGGCGGGGTACGCGCGGCAGCATGCGGGTCATGATTTCGTAGCCGATGCTGCCGGCATGGGAGGCGACCTCGTTGGCGGTGATCGCCTGGCCAAACAGCTCCACCGGCTCGCCGATGCTGATCGGTGGCAGGTCGGTGACGTCCACGGTGATCATATCCATGGATACCCTGCCCACCAGCGCTGCCCGGCGCCCGGCCACCAGCACCGGGGTGCCATTGCCGGCGTTGCGTGGGTAACCGTCGCCGTAGCCTACGGGGATAGTGGCGATGCGGCTGGCACGCTCCGCGGTCCAGGCGCCACCGTAGCCCACCGTGTCGCCGACGGGCACATCGCGAAGGGCAATCACCTCGGACTGCAGGGTCATTACCGGCTTGAGCTTGTCAGCCTCCGGGTGCGAGGCGGGGAAGGGCGACTGACCGTAGAGCATCACCCCGGCCCGGTTCCAGGCATCCCGCGATTCGGGCCAGCCCAGTAGCCCCGGCGAGTTCGCCATACTGCAGGGCGCGCCCAGGGCCTGGGTGTGTTGCCGGAAGGCGGTGATCTGCTGCGGCGTGAAGCTGTTGTCCAGTTCATCGGCGCGGGCCAGGTGGGTGGCCAGTACGATCTCGTCAGCGACCTTGTCGCTGGCCCGCAGGCGCTCAAGCAGGGCGGTGGATTCCGCGAGGGAAAAGCCCAGCCTGTGCATCCCGCTGTCGAGCTTCAGCCAGCAGGTCAGCGGCCGCGGCAGCGAAGCCGATTCGAGGCTCTCCACCTGCCGGTGGTTTTGCAGCATCACCCAGAAGTCCCGCTGCGCTGCGATCTCGAGTTCCTCGGCCTCGAAGATGCCTTCCATCAGCAGGATCGGGCGTGTAAGCCCGGCGTTGCGCAGCTCTTCGGCCTCTTCGATACATGCCACTGCAAAGGCCGACACCAGCGGCTCCAGGGCCTGCGCGGCGGCTACAGCTCCGTGGCCATAGGCGTTGGCTTTCACCACGGCCATGAGTTGGCCGTCGCCGCCCAGGTCGCGGGCCAGTCGGCAGTTGTGGCGCAGCGCCTCGAGATCCACGATGGCCTGGGTGGGGCGCGCCATCAGTAGTCGTATTTGTATTCCGAAAACAGGGCCTGGGCGCGTTCCCAGACTTCGCCGGGCTGGCCGTTGCCCACCGGGGCGCCGTCCACCATGACCACCGGGGCCACTTCCTTGGTGGAGGATGTCAGCCAAACCTCGTCTGCATGGCGCAGCTCATCCAGCGTCACCACGCGTTCCTCGACCGGAATACTGCCGTCGGCGCGGAGGATCTCTACCAGCAGCAGCCGGGTGATACCGGGCAGGATCTGGTGGTCAGTATCGGGAGTGATGACCACACCGTCCTTGACGATGAATACATTGCAGGCAGCGGCTTCAGTGATCTCGCCCGCAGCGTTGTAGAGCACGGCTTCGTCGGTGCCTTCCCCCTGCCCCTGGTTGTAGTGAATGACATTGCCCAGTAGTGCCGTCGACTTGATATTGCAACGTCTCCAGCGCAGGTCCTCGGTGGTGGTTACCGAGTAGGTTTTTGTGGTGCTGCGGTCCGCCACCGGCGCCGGCGGAATGTCAAAGGTATAGCCGAACACCGTCGGCTCCACACCCTCAGGGTAGGCGTGGTTGCGCTGCGTGTCTGCGCCGCGGCTGACGTGCAGGTAGATACCCAGGTCGCCGCCGCCGTTTTCTGCCAGCAGGCGGTCGCACACCTCGTGCCACCGCTCCTCAGTCCAGTCCAGCTTGATATCAATCGCCGCCAGGCCGTTCTTCATGCGCTCGATATGCGGGCCGAAACCCACCATGCGGCCGCCGTAGGAAGGTACTACTTCATAGATGCCGTCGCCGAACAGGAAGCCCCGGTCCAGCGGGCTGATGCGTGTCTCTTCCAGCGGCAGGAAGTCACCGTTGAGGTACGCGATTGTCATGCTGCTTCTCCAAAACCGGTTATTTCGCGCAGGGATGCGAGGACAGTTTCGCCGATTTCGACCTCGAAACCATCTTCGGTCGGCGTCGGTTCGCGCGTGACGCCGTCCACGCTGCCGCGCTCGCTCAGGTACTCCAGCAGCTGCGCCGGCGAGATGCGCGCCAGCAGGTCTTCGCCACGCCAGTAGCCCAGCAGGGCAATCAGGCCGTAGGCGCCCCAGTTGGATACGTCGGCCACCAGCAGTTCGCCACAGCGGGTGGTGGAGGGCTCGATATCCAGCGCTTTCAAGGCGTCCTGCACGTTGCCCATGCCGATCTCGTTGCCGCCGTCGCCGATGGCGATGGTCGGGCAGCCCGCCAGTTCCACGAAGTAGTCGAAGCAGGCGCAGCGTTCGGTGATGTCCTCACCGAGCATGTTGTAGTAGCGACCCTCGGCGGTCAGGCCCGGGCGTTCAATACTGATGACCGCACTGGGCTTGAGGCTGACCAGCGTGTCCAGGGTGCTGATCTCCGGGTCACCGGAGCGGCGCCCGCCACGCAGGCGTACCGGCTCAACGCCCTGGTCAGTGATCCGGCCGGCACTGTTGCCCACGGCGATGTCGATAACCCGGCGGTCCTCGGCCAGGGTGGTCGACAGAGGCGTGCCGCACACCAGTACCGGCTCTGCACCCAGGTATTCCAGCGTGTCGTAGAGCGCCAGCGCGCCGACGGGGCCGTCGGTTTCATAGGTGTCATCCACCGGGAAGCCGGTACCTATCAGCACGGTCCCACCAATGTCCCGCAACGCGCTGGCCGCGCGCAGGTAGTAGCCGGGCTCAAGTGCCTCCCGCACCCTCGCCATGCCGCGATGGTCGCGGGCCACCAGCAGTTCTTCGATGGCAATGCTCATTGCCATTTCCTGTGTGTTGCTGTCAGTCATTCACAGTATCCAGTGTCATGCGTCGGTGCATGCTGCGGGCCATATGGAACAGGTTGTCAGCGGCGTGCGGTGTCACCGGTTCAAACCGTACCGTTGCGCCCGGCATCAGCTGTGCGAGTCTACCCGTATCCAGCGACAGTGCCGAGCCGATTTTCGGGTAGCCGCCGATGGTCTGCCGGTCCTGCAGCAACACAATGGGCTGGCCGTCAGCGGGCACCTGGATAGCGCCCATGCAGATGCCCTCCGAGAGAATGCCCTTGATGTCGCATTCGATCGCCGGCCCCTCGAGCCGGTAGCCCATGCGATCGGCGCGCTCGGTGACAGTATAGGTACCGGAAAAAAAGCGCCGCTGCTCAAGGCGCGGGAACTGGTGTACCTGGTAACCTGGCAGCACCCGCACGGAGATGTCGTTCTGGTAGGGCGCACGGGTGGGGTCGTTCAGCACCAGGCACTCTCGCTCGGTGGTGCCGCGGGCGGGAAGGTGGTCGCCGGCGTCGAGCTTGCCGCCCGAGAGCCCGCCGATGCCTTCCCGCACCACGGTAGCCGTGCTGCCGAAGCTCGGCGTTACCTGGAAGCCGTCGTGTACGGCGAGGTAGCTGCGGCAGAACTGGCGCGCAAAGCCCAGCTCGATAATGTCCCCGGCTTCGACCCGGTGGCTGCGCCAGCCGGCTTTTTCGACCCCGTTGATCGTCAACGGCTGGTCGCCGCCGGTAACTGCCACCAGTGTGTTGACGCTAGATTCCAGCTTGAGGCCGCCAAAGCTCGCCTCGATGGCGGTCTCGCCGGAGTCGTTGTGTACCAGGCGGTTGGCCCAGCTCATGGCGAAGCGATCCAGCGGTCCGCCGGTGGTCAGCCCGATGCGATGCTGTCCGTAGCGGCCGCCGTCCTGCAGCAGGGTCAGCATGCCCGGATTGAGCACCTTGAAACCGCTCACAGCTCGCCTCCCAGGTCGAGGAAGGCCTGGCGGTCAATCGCCTCGAAGCGCACCCGATCGCCGACTGCGACCGGCATGGTCGGCGTCGCGTCCGGGTCAAACATACGCTGCGGACAGCGGCCGATCAGGTTCCAGCCGCCGGGGGAGGGTGCCGGGTACACCGCGGTCTGGCGGTCGGCGATGGCCACCGCGCCGCGCGGCACCGACTGGCGAGGAGTGGTGAGGCGCGGAGCCGCAATCCGTTCGTCCACCTGGCCGAGGTAGGCAAATCCCGGTGCGAATCCGATGGCATACACCCGGTACTCGGTACCAAGGTGAATCTGTACAACTTCTTCCGCATCCAGCCCGGCCTGTCCGGCCAGTGATTCCAGGTCGGGGCCGACTTCCGGGTCGTAGTAGACCGGCAGGGTGACGAGATTGCCCTCGCGGGCGTTGCCGGCCTCCAGCGCGTCGAGCGCGGCGTGAATCTGCTTGCGCGCCGCCAGGTGGTCGATCTCCAGCAGGTTGTAGATCACCAGCACCGAGGCGTAGGAGGGCACCAGGTCAACCAGCGCATCTCCCAGGGCGGACTCGATAGCGGCCGCGGCCGCCTGTACCCGGCCTGACACTTCCGGGCTGGCGTCATCACCGAGGTAGACGATCAGGGCATCTTCGCCTGCGAAGTGAATTTCCACGCTGGATTCAGACCGCGGCTTTGTTATTGGTCTTGTCGACGAGGGCGCGTATGTCGCGGATGGCGGCAATGCCCTCTGCATTGTCGCCGTGCACACAGAGGGTGTCGGCGGCAACCGGCAGCTCGACGCCGCTGATGGTGGTCACGCTGCCTTTCTCACAAAGCTGCTGCACCTGCGCCAGCATCTTGTCGCGGGTATGCACGGCGCCTTCCAGCCGGCGGGATAACAGCTTCCCGTCATCGGCATAGCAGCGATCGGCAAAGGCCTCGAACCAGACTTCGACACCGGCGAGGTCGGCTTCCTCCCGGTGGGTGGTTACCTCCGGCGTTGCCTGCATCATCAGTGCCAGCGGCCGGTGGTACTCGGCCAGTGCCTCGAGAATGGCACGCCGCACGTCTTCCTTGGCCATCATGTCGTTGTACATGGCGCCGTGGGGCTTCACGTAGCGCAGTTCCAGGCCGGCCACCGCGGCCATGCCATCCATGGCCGCTACCTGGTAGTGAATCTTGGCGATGATCTCGTCCCGCGAGCAGACCATTGAGCGTCGGCCAAAGCCGACCAGGTCGGGATAAGCGGGGTGGGCGCCGATGGTAACGCCGTGCTCTTTCGCGAGGCGCAGGGTGTGCTGGATGACCATCGGGTCGCCGGCATGGAAACCGGTGGCCACGTTGGCCTGGTCGATAAAAGGCATGACCTCAGCGTCAAGGCCCATGGTCCATGCGCCAAAGCTCTCTCCGAGATCGCAATTCAGAAACATGGGGTCTTCCTGTCAGTCAGAGGATGGCGAGCCTGCTGTTGGGCAGGTCGGTTACCAGCATACAGCCGGGGCTGTGGGTGATACAGAACGGGGGTCTGGCCTGCTCCAGGGCCACCTGGGGCGTCACGCCGCAGGCCCAGAAGACCGGTATCTCATTGGGCCTGATGGTTACCGGGTCACCGAAGTCGGGGCTGGCGAGGTACTCGATGCCGATCTGCGCCGGGTCTCCCAGGTGTATCGGCGCGCCGTGCACCGACGGAAAGCGGGTGCAGACCTGTATCGCGCGGATCGCGTCTGCGGGAACATAGGGGCGCATGCTCACCACCATGTTGCCAACGAAAGGCCCCGAGGGCTCGCAAGCGATGTTGGTGCGGTACATGGGTACGTTGACGCCCTCGGCGACGTTGCGTACCTCCAGGCCATCGGCCATCAGCGCTTCTTCAAAGCTGAAAGAACAGCCAAGGGCAAAGGTCACCAGGTCGTCCTGCCACAGCTCAGTTATGTCGGTACGCTCCTCGGTCAGCTCGCCGTCCCGGTAGATGCGGTAGCGGGGTACGTCAGTGCGGATATCGATATCCCCGAGGGCTTCGAGCGCCGGATCACCCGGCTGGCCGACGGCCACCAGTGGGCAGGGCTTGGGGTTGCGCAGGCAGAACTGCAGGAAATCCGTTGCCCACGTCTCGGGCAGGATGACGATATTGCATTGCACGTAGCCCGGCGAATAGCCGGAGGTGTTGCCCTGGTGCTGGCCGCTGCGAATATGTTCACGCAAGGCCTGGGGGGTGTATTCGTCCATCCAGCAACTATACCTCGCGCCGCGCCGAGCGCCACATCACCGAAATCCGGTACCGGTGCGGCGCGTACCAATGGACAGGAGCATTTGAGGAGAACGCCGTGAAAGCCATCTGGAATGACACCGTCATCGCCGAGTCTGATGACACCGTGGTAGTCGAGGGGAATCACTACTTCCCTGAAGCGGCCCTGGACATGTCTTTGTTCAGTGCCAGTGACACCACCAGCGTCTGCCCCTGGAAGGGGACCGCCCACTACTACAATGTCGACGTCGGTGGCCAAACCAATGCCGATGCGGCCTGGTACTACCCGGAACCCAAGGACGCCGCCGCCGAGATCCGCGGCCGGGTGGCCTTCTGGAAAGGCGTGCGAGTGGAATAGACCGGAGTCGATTCCCGGTTATACTCCGGCGCAGTTTGACGCGCTGGAGCCCTCATGAGCGATATTCTTTCCCAACCGCTGACGCTGCCCTGCGGCGCCAGCTTGCCCAATCGCCTGGCCAAGGCCGCCATGACCGAGGGGCTGGCCACGCCCAACGGCGTTCCCACCGAGGCACTGGCAACGCTCTATGGGCTATGGTCCGACGGTGGCGCCGGCATGTTGCTATCGGGCAACATCCAGGTCGATCGCGACCACCTGGAGCGCCCCGGCAACGTGGTGATCGATCGGCTGCCCGACCAGGCCATGAAAGACGGCCTGGCAAAGTGGGCCAGCGCCGCCACCCGCAATGGCAACCATTTCTGGGCCCAGCTCAGTCACGGCGGCCGCCAGACCCAGAAAAACGTCAACCCGCATCCCAAGGCGCCTTCGGCTGTGAAGGTCGGCCTGCCCGGCGGCCAGTTCGGCGAGCCGGTGGCGCTGACCGTCGAGGAGATCAAGGAGCTGGTGCAGCGGTTTGCCGAGGCGGCCGTGGCCTGCCAGCAGGCCGGCTTTACCGGCGTACAGGTGCACGCGGCCCACGGCTACCTGATGTCATCCTTCCTGAGCCCGCGCACCAACCAGCGTGAAGACGAGTACGGCGGTAGCCTCGAGAATCGCGCCCGGGCGCTGCTGGATACGGTGCGCGCGGTGCGTGCCGCGGTGGGGCCGGCCTTCCCGGTCTCGGTGAAGCTCAACAGTGCTGACTTCCAGAAGGGCGGCTTCGCCTTTGAAGACAGCCTGCAGGTGGCGCAGTGGCTGGAGCAAGCGGGGGTCGACCTGATCGAGATTTCTGGCGGCACCTACGAGCAGCCCAAGCTGCTGGACATTGAAGGGATCGAGGCCGTCGAAGAGCAGAACGTCGCCCACTCGACCATCGCCCGGGAAGCCTATTTCGTGGACTTTGCCCAGGCCATGCAG
>JASJBK010000124.1 GCA_030066555.1 Halieaceae bacterium | reverse complement strand
AAGCTGTTCTGGTCGTACTTCTCGCAGAACTCGGCGCAGGCATCGAAGTACTCGTGCCCACGGAACGCCTCACGGGCATCGCGGTCCAGGCCCACGTGATGGAAGAAGTAATAACCCTGGAAGATGCCGTGATGCTTGACGATCCAGTGGTTCTCCTCGGATACGTAAGGCTCCAGGAGCACCGCCGCCACGTCGGCGTGATTGGACGGGCCCAGGGTGTCGCCAATATCGTGCAGCAGCGCGCAAACCACATATTCTTCGTCACGGCCGTCGCGCAGGGCGCGGGTGGCGGTCTGCAGGCAGTGCTCGAGCCGGTCGACGGGGTAGCCGCCGTAATCGCCGCGCAGCAGCTCGAGGTGGGTGACCAGGCGCGACGGCAGGCCGCGCATGAAATCGGTCATATGTTCGGCGATGACGCCCCAGTCTTCTTTTGAAGCTTCCGTCATTGCCCGGAAGTCGGCCTGTTTTTCCGTCATGGCAGTCTCCTGTTCGTTCGGGTTGCTAAGCCTACCAAGGTCGCCACACCTTCGGCCACCGTCAGTCGATCAATGCCGATTGAGCCCACCTGGGGCACCTTGTATATTTCTGCTTCATCCACGCCGACGGTGCCACACCATCACTTCCGCGACCACCAGCCAGGGCTACTACCTGGGATTGCCGGCCTGGGGCTTTTCTGGCTGGACCGGCGAGTATTTCCCGCGCCCCGTCGCAGGGGAATCCACCCTCTCCCACTACGCCCGCGTGTTCAACACCGTGGAAGGCAATACCACCTTCTACCGGGTGCCCGACGCAGAGACCGTCGCGCGCTGGCGAGAGGCCGTGGCCGGAACCGGCTTCAGATTCAGCTTCAAGATCCCCCAGACCATTACCCACGAGCGCAGCCCGGACTGGTCCCAATTGAGCCAGTTCATGTCAGTTCTGGCACCCCTCGGCGAGCACCTCGGTCCATTCCTGGTGCAGTGCCCGGCCAGGCTGGGACCGGCCGAGCTAGGCGCCCTGGAGACCCTGTTCGAGGCGCTGCCCACCCAGCACCGCTACGCCCTTGAGCTCAGGCACCTGGATTTCTTCAGGGAGCCAGAGCTGGTCGAACCCCTGCTGGAGAAGTACCGCGCCGGACGAGTGATGTTCGACAGCCGGCCCATCTACCGGGGCGATAGCCAGCACCCGGAAGTGCTGGCGGCGCGCCACAAAAAGCCCGACGTGCCGCTGCTGGACACCGTCTACAACGACCTGGTGTATGCGCGGGTAGTGCTGCACCCGGACAATCACCAGAACGGTGACTATGTGCAGGAGTGGCTGGCGCGCATGGAGCGCTACCTGGCGGCGGGCTTCGAGACTTACTTCATGATGCACTGCCCCAACAACCAGCACTGCCCACAGTTCGCCGAGGATTTCCACAACGCCCTGCGCAGCCGCTGCAGCCTGCCACCGCTGCCGCCCTGGCCCGTGCCGCGCCAGGACGCCCTGTTCTAACCACTCAACAACTTCAAGGTCACCGTCGCCAGCAACAAGACGATCCCTACCAGGTCGACCATGGCTACCACGATCAGCGACGTGTTGGAGTTGCCCACGCTCCAGACCAGCACCAGGAAACCGATCATCGATACCGCGGCCAGGATCATGGCCGGCCACTGCAGCATTGGAGTAAATGCAGCGTAAAGGATGAAGCCGCCGAGCGCCCCAAACAGCAGCGCCCGATGGCGCAGCAGGATTTCCAGGTCAGGCCCTGCGACTTCGACCATGTAGGCCGAAGCTATGCGATCGGCGGACAGGACGCCGGCAACCGGCAGGAAATTGATCAGGCCGACGAGGATCAGCAGCACCGTAATTGTCTTTTCCATGACCTAATCGCCCTGCTGCATGGATTCGAAAAAGGCGGCGGTCTGCGTATCGGCCGGGTAAAAAGACTCGATCCGCAATTCATCGGCGGTCACGTCCTGGGGTGTGCCGAGGGTGGAAATTACCGAGAACAGCTTGAGACGCAGGTCGCCCACCTCCAGCACCAGCGGCAACACAGGCTGCAAGTCGTGGATGGCCGGTGTCGCGTCACCTCCCTGGTCGGCCAGTTCGATCATGCGCGCGAACAGCGACTGCACTGCCGGGTCTCCCGAGGCAGCCGCTTCCACCCGCAGGCGGCGGGCAAAGGTCGGGCCCAGTTCGTTCCAGTTGGCAATGTAGCGGCGCAGGCCCTCGGGGTGGACCGACAGCAGCGCGATATTCAGCTCATCGCCAAAGCCAATCTCCTTCTGCAGGGCGGCCAGGTCGCCGCCCAGGCCCAGCATCAGCTCGCCAGCCCGGTTCATGCGCTTGATATTCCAGAGGCGGTCCACCACCAGGGCCGGTAGCGGTTCGTGGTGTGACAACATGCGCTCAACGGCATCCAGCACCGACGCCATGCCAGGGTCCTCGAGCCGGGATTCACTGTAAATCGCATTGAAACCGGCCGCCTTCAGCAGTGAGTTCCGCTCACGCAGCGGTACGTCCATGGCCTCAGAAAGGCGAATCACCATCTCGCGACTGGGTTTGCTGCGACCCGTTTCGAGCCAGCTGACATGGCGCTGGGAAACATTGGCAGCCAGTGCCAGCTCCAGCTGCGAGAGCTTTCGAAACTGGCGCCACTGGCGGCACACCTGACTGAAATCCTGGGCAATGGCGGTCATGGCAATCCTCCCTGGCTGTCATTCTCCGCCAAGGCGGTCGGGTGATCTATAACCTCCGAGGTAATTGCCGGGCGTCTCGATTCCGGGCGAACCTGTATGAAACCCACCAGGGAGAGCCACATGAACGCTCGCAAATTGTTTGCTATCGCCATTCTTATTCCCTTCAGCCTGTTGACCATCTATGCGGTGATGGAGGCCGGCTACGTCGGCATTTTCGACTACCAACGCCACAGCCCGGCGGGCTGGCAGGTATTTGCCGACCTGGTAATTGCCCTGCTCCTGGTGTTTGTCTGGATGATCCCGGATGCGCGCAGAGCCGGCCGCAATCCCTGGCCGTGGGTCGTTCTTACCCTGCTACTCGGGTCTTTCGGGCCGCTGCTCTACCTGGCCACGGATCGCCAGCACGCTGGAGTGGAAGCACGGGCCTGACTTCGGGGTTATGCCTTGAGCCACGCCAGAGCCGGTTCCAGATCGGGGGCCCGGGTAGTGTCGACATTGAGGGTGTAGGCCTGCTCATCGGCTTCCAGCGGTTCCTGGCGCTCCAGCTGCAGCTCAAGTATCGCGACGCCCGCCTCGGAGGCATCACCACGGCGCGCCGTCAGCCGCTGGCGCTGGACCTCGAGATCGGACTCGCAATGAACGATGGTGAAAGGTACATCCAGACGCAAGGCCAGGTCGCGGAAAGCGTCGCGCTCCTGGCGCTTCAGGAAGGCCGCATCCACCAGCACCGGCCAGCCGGCGGCCAGCAGCACCTCTGCCTGTGCCAGCAGGTGGTCATAGGTGCGGGTATTGGCTTCTAGCGAGTAAATCCCCGCGTCGAGCGCGGACCCACTGGCATCCAGCGGACCGAGCCCATAAAGGCGCTTGCGCTCCACGTCCGAACGCAGGCGCACAAGGTCGGCAGCCTCCAGCAACCGCTGCGCGACATAGGTCTTGCCGGAGCCCGAAAGCCCGTGGGCAATCAGGAGTTTTGGCCTGCCCTCACGGGTATAGGCCTCAGCCAGCGACAGGTAATTCCGCAACTCGGTGACCATACCCTCGTCTTTCTCATCCAGCTGCGCCAGCCGCAGGCTTTCCACCTTGGCACGCACCATGGCCCTGTATACCTGGTAGAAGCGCAGCAGTGCCAGGCCGGGGTAGTCGCCGGTGAATTCCAGGTAGCCGTTCAGCAGGCGCCGCGCCATCGGTGCCATGCCGTGGTCCTCGAGGTCCATCAGCAGGAAGCCCAGCTCACTCATCACATCGATCCAGCGCAGGGAGGGATTGAACTCCAGGCAGTCGAAGGGCACGACCTGGTCGCGCCAGAGCACGATGTTGCGCAGGTGCAGGTCGCCGTGGCACTCCCGCACGCAGCCGCCGGCCAGGCGTGCTACAAACCGGTCATGCAGGGCCGTACAGGCATCCCGGCTCCACGCCTCCAGCCCGGCAAAGACATCGAGCATATCCGGCGCCTGTTGTGGAAGATGCGGGGCAATCTGCTCGAAGTTTTCAATGACCGGGTAGGCGGCCGCCGCCGGTGTGCCGAACTCGCCGTCAGCCGCCGCGATCTCGGCGCGACCATGGAACGCGGCCAGCACCTCCGCCATGTCGTCGATATGGTGCGCGGTGATGGCCTGGCGCTCGGCCATCTGGTCAAAGCCCGCATGGGTATCGAACTGACGCATCTTCACCGCGTAGTCGATGGCGTCTCCCTCGCCGCCAATGCGCGGAGCTTCCGGGGTTCCGGTGACGGCAACCACTTCAAGGTAGAGTTCCGGCGCCAGGCGGCGATTCAGGCGCAGCTCTTCACTGCAGCAGTGGTGGCGCTTGTCGAGGGTGGAGAAATCCAGGAAGCCGAAATTGACGGGCTTCTTGATCTTGTAGGCGTATTCGCCGGTAAGGAACACCCAGGCGGTATGGGTTTCAATGCAGCTCAGCGACTCCACCGGGTGCGGCCAGGCCGCCGGGTCGCGTAGCTGCTCAATATCGAGTGTCGTCACGATGCACCCGGGTTCTCGCCAACGTTGCCAAGGTGCCGAAGCTGTCAGTCGCGAGCGCGCTCCGGGAAGGTGCGTTCGAGCATGTACTCGGTCGCCACCTCGACATCGTAGTCGGTCAGCCGTGAATCTCCGCCGGCGGCGGGCATGCCCAGGTAGCCCTCGTCAGCGTGTTCCATCAGCACCGCTTCCCACAGGTTGGAGCGCGGTGACCAGCCATTCTTGTCACCGATGATCGGCGCCCCGCCCTCACCGTGGTCGTGGCAGCGGGCGCAGGCATACCGATAGATGGCCTCGCCATCCGTGTGGCGCTTGGACACCGGCACCTTTTCAGAGAACGCCTGTGCCGAGAACAGCACGAGCAGTAGCAGGACCAACGCCTGCCGGATGTTCTGTTGCATAGTCCGCCCCTGGCGACCTGTCATGAACCCACCTTAGCAAACCCCGCCCGCGGCCGCTTGATCTACGTCATCCCTTTCTAGACCCGCCGTCGGCGCCTTACCTGTCATTCCCGCGTAGGCGACTACCTGGTCATTCCCGCGTAGGCGGCCACGTCGTCATTCCCGCGAAGGCGGGAATCCAGCGATTCTCAGTCCAGCACTGGATCCCCGCCTACGCGGGGATGACAGCCGAGTGCCGGCAGGTCCACGCAACCTTAGAAAAAGCCCAGCGGCTGTGTGTCATAGCTGACCAGCATGTTCTTGGTCTGCTGGTAGTGCTCAAGGGCCATCTTATGGGTCTCGCGACCGATGCCCGACTTCTTGTAGCCGCCGAAGGCCGCGTGCGCCGGGTAGGCGTGGTAGCAGTTCATCCACACCCGGCCCGCCTTGATCCCCCGCCCCATGCGGAAGGCGCGATTGGTGTCGCGGGTCCACACCCCGGCACCCAGGCCGTAGTCGGTGTCATTGGCAATCGCCAGCGCCTCGGCCTCATCCTTGAAGGTCGTCACACCCAGCGTCGGCCCGAAGATCTCCTCCTGGAACACCCGCATGTCATTGGTGCCCTTCAGCAGGGTCGGCTCGATGTAGTAGCCACCGGCAATATCGCTGCCGACGGCGGCCTGGCCGCCGCCCATCAGGAACTCGGCACCGTCGCTGCGCGCCACCTCCATGTACGACATGATCTTGTCGAACTGCTCCTTGGAGGCCTGGGCGCCAACCATGGTGTCGGTGTCGAAGGGATTGCCCTGCTTTATGTTCTTGCCGCGCTCCAGCACCCGCTCGATGAAGTCGCTGTAGATGCTCTCCTGCACCAGCGCGCGCGACGGGCAGGTGCAGACCTCGCCCTGGTTGAAGAAGCCCAGCAGCGTGCCCTCCAGGCACTTTTCGATGTAATCGTCTTCCTGGGCCATGATGTCCTCGAAGTAGATATTCGGGGACTTGCCGCCCAGCTCCACGGTGGAGGGAATCAGGGTCTTGGCCGCATTGGCCAGGATCATGTGGCCCACGGCGGTGGAGCCTGTGAAGGCGATCTTGGCGATGCGATCGGTGCTGGCCAGGGCCTGGCCGATTTCGTTGCCGAAGCCGTTGAGAACGTTGACCGTACCCGCCGGTAGCAGGTCGCCGATGATCTCCAGCATTACCAGTATCGAGGTAGGCGTCTGCTCTGCGGGTTTCAGCACCACGCAGTTGCCGGCGGCCAGCGCCGGCGCCAGCTTCCAGCCGGCCATCAGCAACGGGAAGTTCCAGGGGATGATCTGCCCCACTACCCCCAGTGGCTCGTGGAAGTGGTAGGCTACCGTGTTGGCGTCGATTTCCGCCGCGGTACCCTCCTGGGCACGGAGACAACCTGCAAAGTAGCGGAAGTGGTCCACCAGCAGCGGGATATCCGCATTCAGGGTTTCGCGAATGCTCTTGCCGTTCTCCCAGGTTTCCACCCAGGCCAGGATCTCCAGGTTCTCTTCCAGCCGGTCGGCGATTTTCAGCAGGGTGTTGGAGCGCTCCGCCACAGAAGTCCTGCCCCAGGCATCAGCGGCGCCATGGGCCGCGTCCAGCGCTATCTTCAGGTCGGCGGCCGTCGAGCGCGGCATGTCCGTGAAGGCTTCTCCGGTGACGGGACTCACATTGGGAAAGTAATTACCTTCCAGTGGGGCGACCCACTCACCCCCGACAAAATTCTCGTAACGATCCTTGAAGGTGTGCAGCGCACCGTCGCTGCCAGGCATGGCGTATTGCATGGGGAAACCCTCCTTGCTGAATGGATAACCTCTGAAGTATAGATAAGCTGCTCACACTTGACGGGGCTTGCGGCATCGGATTTCATCGGCGCCGCGAAATCCATTTGGACAAGGCCCCTGCAACGATGAAAAAGACCCTGTTGGCACTAACCGCTCTCGTGCTCGTTGCGCTCTTGTGGTTGCTGGAGCCGGTCTACCAATTCTACGCCCACCGTGGCGAGGCGCCCCTGCCGCCCTTCGGCTGGCAGGAGATCAGGGGCGAGGTGCCGGAAAGCCAGGAGGTGTTGAATAGGCGCTTTACCGCGCAAGGGCAGCAGGCATTGAACGCCATTCGCGAGTACCGGCGAGAGCACAATTTACCCGGCCTATCCGTCGCAGTTGCCCAGAGGTACAGTCTTGTTTGGACCGGCACCGTGGGTTTTGCAGATATCGCCGAGGGACGTGCGATGACTTCGGACACCTTGTTCCGAATCGGCAGTACGTCCAAAGCCATCACGGCCACCGCATTCGCCAGATTGGCCCAGCGCGACGAGATAAAGCTTGATACCCCCCTGTCAGTCTCAATGCCAAACCTGCCGAACCCGGCCTGGGCGAACATTACCCATCGCCAGCTCGCCTCTCATTCGGCGGGCATCCCTCACTACCGGGAAAACGGCGACTGGGTGGGGCTCTACCACAGCATTGCACTGCAGAAGCACTATGGTGACGTCCGCGATGCCCTGGCCGTATTCGATGGCAGCCCACTACTGTTTGAGCCGGGAACCCGCTTCCACTACTCCTCACTGGGTACGGTACTGCTGGGCGCCGCCATGAGCGAAATCACAGGACTACCCTATCGCGAGCTCATCAGTAGGACGGTGCTTGAGCCAGCAGGCATGAAAAGCACCTTCGCGGACGGCGACAAGGATGCGCGCAGCGATCGGCTCGCCACTCTGTACTACACCCACGGCGAGCGCTTCCGGCCCTGGCGCCATGTTGACCTGAGCCATCGTCTGCCCGGCGGGGGGTACATCTCCTCACCCAGCGATCTCGCTCGGATGGGCGTAAAGGTACTTGACCAGAACTATATCTCTGCCGCCACACGGGAGATCTTCTGGACGCCCCAGCGCCTGGCAGACGGCAGTGTCAATGAACAGGACTACGCCATCGGCTGGCGCTGGCGCGAGTGGGATATTGAAGGCATCGGTATTGTCCGCAATGCCAACCACGGCGGTGTCGCGCGAGGATCACAGTGCTGGCTACTGGTATTCCCGGACTACGAGATATCCATGGCCTTCTGCACCAACACCAAGACCGACACTTTCGGCACCTTTGGCCGGGTCTACAAACCGCTGATCCAGGCCTTTATGGGACAGAGCCCGGTCGCTGCGACGCCCTAGGTCCAGCCCAGCTCGCTCAGTGCCCAGGGCGCATTCCAGACCTTGGTCAGGCGGGCGACCTTGTCGCTGTCATCCATCTGCAGGACGTAGACATAGTGGCTGGCCGTTGCCTGTCCGGTGGGCGGCACCGGGCCGCCTTCGCCGACGTGCTGGCCATTGAAGGTGGCAAAGAAGATGGCACTGCGGCTGCCATCGTCCCAGGCACTGCTGTGGATGTTGTAGCTACAGCCCTCGAGGGGGCCCTTGCCCAATCCTGCCATCCATTCGCAGTAGCCCTCTACCGTATCGATATCGACCAGCGGCTCACTCTGCGCCTCGAAGCTCGCGTTGTCGGCGACATAAGCTTTGCAACCTTCCCAGCCTTCGAGGCCTTCACAGGCGTGAAAAAAGGCTTCGGCATTCTGCATTGCACTCATATTGTCTCCCCTTGCCAGATGGCGGTTTCTCGAGTCGTTTCAGTGTAGGCGGCTACTCACCATTCTGCACCGGCATGGCCCCGCTATCCCACTTCTCCCAGCCTTCACCATTGAACGGGTCTACGCCAAGCTGGCGCATGATGTAGGGGAAATCGACATTGACCCAGTTATCAACGATCTTGCCGTCGACCACTTTCCAGAAATCCATGTAGCGAATCTCAACCCGTTTGCCGGTGGGGGGAATGCCCATGAATTCGCCGCTGTGCACCGCCTCCTGGCGACCGAAGGCCGCACACCACTCACCCTGGGTGATGCGCGCCTCATCGATGCAGACCTTGTCGGAAAACGCCGCCTGGAACGGGCGCTGCCAGTTTTGCTGAAACTCGCGGAGGCCCTGCTTGAAGCCGCAGCCGGCGTTGCCCATCCAGCGAAAGTCGTCGCTGAAGAAGCGATTCATGCCCTCGATGTCGTGGTCGTTCAGGCCGTCCACCATGGCGTCCACCGTAGCGAGGGTTTCATCGGTCTTGCTGAGGTCATTGTCGGCCGTCAATTCGGCCTGCAGGGGGCGTGAACCCTTCATGGCAAAGCTCCAGTGAGTCGTGGAATTAAAGAGCGGGGGGATTGGCCTGGCGGTCGACGGTCAATTCGCGCATGCGGCGCAGCACATCGACACCCAGCTTCTGGTAAACGTCCAGCAGGTCGACCAGTACCCAGTTCTCGCGAATCTTGCCGTTCTCGCAGCGCCAGAAGTCCAGGCTGGTCATCCTGATGCGCTTGCCGGGTGGGGCAATGCCCAGCCAGCCATCACCGTCTACGGTCATATGCATGGCATCGAAGCCGCAGAAGGCGACGTAGTCACCGTCGCCGAAATAGCACTGGGTGTAGGGCTTGCCGCGGTCGCTGTCGGTATCCGGCAGGCCACTGCGGAACGGCGACTGATGCCAGTTCCGGAACCCCGTGATACGGCGGTTGGAGCCGATGCCCGCCGGACCATACCAGTTCATTTTCGGATGCCAGTAGGGGCCGGGATCGAGCGCCTCGATGCGCCCCGCGGCGTAATCGCCCAGGCCGTGCAACATGCTCTCCACCATCTCCAGGCTGGCTGCGGCGCGCTTTTCATCGTAGGGCCCGGTGATGATGCCGTCCTGGGTGGCCGGACCGGGCACAAGCATCTCCCGGCCCAGGCTGGGGCTGACCGGCCAGGCGCGGGCCTGGATCATCAGCTCGGGGATATCCCAGAGACCGTGCATGGCCACAATTTTCTCGTCTTCGATCCGGAAGAATTCACAGTAGCGCATGGTGGCGAGGTGTCGGGTGGCGGGAATATCCAGCCACGGCTGTTCGAACACGCCGGTGTAGTAGCCGCCACAGCCGACCCAACACTCGTCGTCCTGGGGACCGGCCATAACGATATAGTCACGGCGCTCCAGGTCCGGCATCGCCCGCAGCAGCGGCGCATAAGCCTGCCCGTATAGCTCGGCGGGGCCGGTCATGGTGCCCATCGGGTATGCGAGCTGTATGAACGCATCTGGAGCGAACAGCTCCTCGAGCTGCCCGCGCAGGCGCTCCGGGTCGAGGTCGTACAGGGCGCTGCGAAAGCGCCCGATAAACTCCCGGTTCTTTTCGTGGGGGGTGTCGTGGATCTTGCCGCTCATGGCTCAGGCGACTTTGGCTTTCCCATAGCGCGCCACGCGCAGGTCGGCCTGGGCCTTGTGGCCGGCAAACCCTTCCAGCGCACACAGGCGCGAGCAGTATTCACCGATCTCCACTGTCGCCTCGGGCGAGACCTTCTGGTAGGTGCAGGTCTTGATGAATTTGCCCACCCACAGGCCGCCGGTGTAGCGGGCCGCCTTGTTGGTCGGCAGGGTATGATTGGTGCCGATAACCTTGTCGCCGTAGGAAACGTTGGTCTCCGGGCCCAGGAACAGGGCGCCGTAATTGGTCATGTTGTTGAGGAAGTAGTCGGGATCCTGAGTCATGACTTGCACGTGCTCGGAGGCGATCTCGTCCGCTACCTGCACCATTTCTTCATAGGAATCGCAGACGATGACCTGGCCGTAGTCTTCCCAGGCGCGACCGGCGATGTCTGCGGTCTCCAGGGTCTGCAGCTGCTTCTCGATCTCGGCCAGAGTGTCCTGCGCCAGCTTTTCGGAATTGGTCAGCAGAATGGCCGGCGAGTTGGGGCCGTGCTCGGCCTGCCCCAGCAGGTCGGTGGCCGCCATTTCGCCGTCACAACCGTGCTCGTCGCAGATCACCAGGGTTTCAGTGGGGCCGGCCAGCAGGTCGATGCCGACCCGGCCGAACAGCTGGCGCTTGGCCTCGGCCACGAAAGCGTTGCCCGGGCCGACGATCATATCGACCGGCGCAATAGTATCGGTGCCCAGCGCCATGGCGCCCACCGCCTGCACGCCGCCAAAGCAGTAAATCTCATCGGCGCCTGCCAGCGCCATGGTGGCAACGATCGCCGCGTTGGGCTCACCGTTGAAGGGTGGTGCACAGGCAATCACCCGCGGCACGCCCGCAACCTTGGCGGTCGCCACGCTCATATGAGCGGAAGCCACCAGCGGGTACTTGCCGCCGGGGATATAGCAGCCGACGCTGTT
>JASJBK010000123.1 GCA_030066555.1 Halieaceae bacterium | reverse complement strand
GCACCTGCGTCGCCATTGCCAGCACCGCTGCGCCGCCCAGGCTGTGGCCGATCAACAGGGCCGGCGCCTGGTACTCGCGCCTCAGGAAGTCGGCGGCTGCCAGCAGGTCCTGGATGTTGGAAGAGAAATTGGTATTGGCGAAATCACCGTCGCTATTGCCCAGGCCGGTGAAATCAAAGCGCAGCACGGCGATGCCGTCATCCGTCAGGGCGCGGGAAATCCGCGAAGCGGCGGCGACGTCCTTGCCGCAGGTGAAACAGTGGGCGAACAGCGCGTAACAGCGTGTTGCGGCTTCCGGCACCTCAAGGGCGCCACTCAGGGTCTGGCCGTTACTCTCGAACTCTACCTTCTTGCGCATGGGAACCTCGCTTGCAAAAACCCTACAAGCTTAGCCCAGGCTTTCGGGCTTCAAGGCGCTATTTTGCCTCTGTGAAGCGCAGCGTGCGCCGCTTCGCACCCCAGTCGCCGGGTTGCGCCTCGAATACGCCCGGTACACTCACCCCGCAGTCCGGACAGCAACCGTCAGCCGTCAGGCGCCACTCGCCGAGGCTGTGCCAGCTTCGCTCGATCAGCAAGCTGCCGCAGCCGTGACACCAGGTGGAGTTACCGCGGGGGTCATGCACGTTGCCGGTGAAGGCGTACTGCACACCCGCTTCGAGGGCAATACTGCGCGCGCGGGTCAAGGTTTCCGCCGGCGTGCCGGGAATATCGCGCATCTTCCAGTCCGGGTGGAAAGCGGTGAAGTGCAGTGGCACGTCAGGGCCCAGCTCATCCACTACCCAGCGACACAGTTGTCTCAGTTCCTCGTCGGAATCATTCTTGCCGGGAATCAGCAGCGTAGTCAGTTCCAGCCACACGTTGGTTTCGTGGTAGACGTAGGCGATGGTCTCCAGCACTTCCGCCAGGTGGGCGCCGCACAGTTCGTAGTAGAACTCCTCCGTGAAGGCCTTCAGGTCGATGTTGGCAGCGTCCATCACCGCAAAAAATTCCTTGCGCGGCTCCGGGCAGATGTAGCCCGCGGTCACCGCCACCGACTTCACACCCTGTGCTCTCGCCGCCTCGGCCACATCGATGGCGTACTCGTGGAAGATCACCGGGTCGTTGTAGGTGTAGGCAATCGAGCGGCAGCCCATCTCTTTCGCCGCCTGCGCCAGCGTTGCCGGGCTGGCCGCCGAAGCCAGGGTGTCCATCTCCCGGGACCGGGTCATATCCCAGTTCTGGCAGAACTTGCAGGCCAGGTTACAGCCGGCGGTGCCGAACGACAGCACCGGGGTACCGGGCAGGAAATGCTTGAGGGGTTTCTTCTCGATGGGATCGACGCAGAAGCCGCTGGAGCGGCCGTAGGTGGTAAGCACCACCTCGCCACCCTCGGCGGCGCGGACATAGCACAGCCCCTGCTGCCCATCGCGCAGCCGGCAGGCACGGGGACAGAGGTCGCACTGAACCCGCCCGTCCTCCGTGGCATGCCAGTATCGTGTTGGCACTACCGAGGCGTTCATCCTGATCCGAGTATACAATGAAGCTTATGACCAGCGTTAGAAACGCAGCCGTGGCTGGCCAGTTCTACCCGGCTGATCCCGCTGTCCTGCAGCGGGATGTGGACAGCCTGCTCGCCGCGGCGCCGGCACACCCGGATGCCTCGCCACCCAAGGCGCTGGTAGTGCCCCATGCGGGCTACGTCTATTCCGGGCCGGTGGCGGCCGGGGCATACCGGCTCCTCAGCAATGGCGAGGCGCCCTACTCCCGGGTCATCCTGCTGGGTCCTTCCCACCGGGTCGGCTTCCAGGGGATCGCCACCAGCAGCGCCGACTACTACCGCACCCCGCTGGGAGACGTTCCCCTCGACCGCGAGGCACTGTCGAGTATCGCCGAACTGCCCGGCGTGCACGTTCGCGACGCCGCACACGCCCCCGAACACAGCCTGGAAGTGCACCTGCCGTTCCTGCAGCGCAGCCTCGGGCAGTTCCAGCTACTGCCGCTGGTGGTGGGCGATGCCAGTGCCGGCCAGGTCGCCGCGGTCATCGAAGCGCTGTGGGGCGGGCCGGAAACCCTGCTGGTGATCAGTTCCGACCTCAGCCACTTCCACGACTACCAGTCGGCCCGCGAGCTGGACGCCAGGACCGCAAGTCGTATCGAGGCCCTGGAGAACAACCTGCACGGTGACGAAGCCTGCGGCTGCCGGCCCCTCAACGGCCTGCTCACGGTTCTGAAACAGCGCGGCCTGTCGATCCGCCGGCTGGCCATGAACAATTCCGGGGATACCGCCGGGGATCTCAACCGCGTCGTCGGCTACGGCGCCTGGAGTGTGGAGGACCGCGGCGAGGAAGACGGCGACCCAAAGTCGCGGGCTGAACCGGAGGTGCTGGGTCTGGTCCAGCGCCAGCAGCTACTACACCTGGCCCGGGTCGCTATCGGCCATGAACTGGCCGGCAAGGGGGATCTCGAGGTTTCCCTGGACCAGTACGACGCCGGCCTGAGCCTGCGGCGCGCAAGTTTCGTCACCCTCAATCTCGACGGCGCCCTGCGCGGCTGTATCGGCAGCCTCACCGCTATCCGGCCACTGCTGGTAGACGTGCTGCACAACGCCAGTGCCGCGGCCTTCAAGGATCGCCGTTTCAAGCCCCTGTCGGCCGCCGAATACCCCCGCATCGACATCCACATCTCGGTGCTGAGCACGGCGCGGCGCATCGATGTGCGCTCCCGCGGAGAGCTGCTGGCACTGCTGGAGCCCGGCGTGCACGGCCTGGTACTGCAGGAAGGTAAAAACCGGGCCACCTATCTGCCGAGCGTCTGGGAAAAGCTGCCGGAGCCCGAACGCTTTGTCAGCGAGCTGCGCGCCAAGGCCGGATTGGCCCGCGACGGCTGGTCGACCAACACCATGGTGTCGATCTACACCACCGATGAGTTCAGCTGAGGCGGGCCAGCATCGCTGATGCAGGTCAGGAATTCCGCTGTTCGACACTGCTATAGTGAAGCCATGAAGCGTTGTATTTCGACCCTTTGCAGGGTTGCCGCGGGCCTGGTGCTGGTTGCAGCACTGTTCCCGGGCCTGGCCTCAGCCGAGGCTGATCCGCCGCTGGACGCCATCTGGGTGCTGGAACTGGACGGTGCCGTGGGCCCCGCCACCAGTGATTACCTGGTGCGCGGCCTTGAGCGCGCCCGGGACGCCGAGGCGCGGCTGGCGATCATTCGCATGGATACACCGGGCGGCCTCGACGGCGCCATGCGGGATATCATCGAGGCCATTCTCGCCTCACCGGTACCGGTGGCCAGTTATGTCGCGCCCCAGGGCGCCCGCGCTGCCAGCGCCGGCACCTATATCATTTACGCCAGCCATATCGCCGCCATGGCACCCGCCACCAACCTGGGTGCTGCAACGCCGGTACCACTGGCAGCTCCCTCGCCGCCCTCCAGCGCCGAAGACGGCGACCAGGAGGACTCCGGTACTGATGCCGGCGGCGCCATGAACCGCAAGATGGTCAACGATGCCGCCGCCTACATCCGCGGCCTGGCCAAGCTGCGCGGGCGCAACGCCGAGTGGGCGGAGCTGGCGGTGCGCGACGCCGCAAGCCTGTCCGCCGATGAGGCCCTGGAAGTAAATGTCATCGACCTGGTGGCACAGAACCTCCAGGACCTGCTTGAACAGGTCGAGGGAATAACGGTCGAAGTCAGCGGCGGCGAGCGCACCCTGGCGCTCGAGGGCGCCCCGCTGTACGAGGCGGCACCCGACTGGCGCACCGAATTTCTCACCATCATCACCAACCCCAGCCTGGTGCTGATCCTGGGCATGATCGGCTTCTACGGCATCATCCTCGAATTCTATAACCCGGGCTCCCTGGTGCCGGGCACGATCGGGGTGATCTGCCTGCTGCTGGCGGGCTATGCACTGCAACTGCTGCCGGTCAACTACGCCGGCCTGGCACTGCTGGTGGTGGGCATTGCCCTGATGGTGGCCGAGGCAGTCTCGCCCAGTTTCGGCATCCTCGGCCTGGGCGGGCTGGCAGCCTTCATGTTCGGCGGTGTCATCCTGTTCGACACCGACGTCGAGGCCTTCCAGGTCGGCTGGCCCCTGTTGGCGGCCATTGGCGTCACCAGCGCCGGGTTTATCATCATCACCATTTCCATCGCCATGCGCATGCGCCACCAGGCGGTGACCACCGGGGTCGAGCAGCTGATCGGCAGCGAGGTCATTGCCCTGGGCAACGGCCAGGTAAGGGCCGGCGCTGAAATCTGGGAAGCACACTGCGGCGAGCCGCTCAACGAGGGCGACCAGGTGGTGGTGCGCGCCGTCGACGGCCTCAAACTGATTGTTGAAAAGGAGTAATGCTGATGGACGTCTTCTGGCCAGTCATCCTGTTCTTCGTCGTCGGGATCCTGTTCTATACCTTCCGCATCCTGCGCGAATACGAACGGGGCGTGATCTTTTTCCTGGGACGCTTCCAGACGGTCAAGGGCCCGGGGTTGATCATCGTTGTGCCCGGCATCCAGCAGATCGTCAGGGTCGACCTGCGCACCCTGGTTTACGACGTGCCCACCCAGGACGTCATTTCCCGGGACAACGTGTCGGTGAAGGTCAGCGCGGTGATCTATTTCCGGGTCGTCGACCCCGAGCGCGCCATCATCAATGTCGAGGACTTCTTCGAGGCCACCGCCCAGCTCGCCCAGACCACCCTGCGTTCCATCCTCGGCCAGCACGAACTGGACGAAATGCTGGCCCAGCGCGACAAGCTCAACCAGGGAATCCAGGTGTTACTGGACGAACAGACCGAGTCCTGGGGCATCAAGGTCATCAACGTGGAGATCAAGCACGTCGATCTCGATGAAAGCATGATCCGCGCCATTGCCAAGCAGGCGGAAGCGGAACGCGAGCGGCGCGCCAAGGTCATCCACGCCGAGGGTGAACTGCAGGCCTCTGCCAAGCTGCTGGAAGCGGCGGAAACCCTGTCCAAGCAGAGCCAGGCCCTGCAGCTGCGCTACATGCAGACACTGACCGAGCTATCGCGTGACCGCAGCTCGATGATCGTGTTCCCGCTGCCGATCGACCTGCTGGAAAGCCTTATGAAGAAGGAGTAGCGGCCCCCGGGCGCAGCAACAGCCACCAGCCCAGGAATACCAGGCAAAACGTCTCATAGGACATGGCGAACACGGTATAGCCGCTGAAGTCACCGTGCATCAGCGCCAGGCTGACCCGCACTACCGCCAGGCCGGCGAACAGGAACAGCAGCGTGGTTAGCGCTACCTGCTCAAAGTCCTTGCGCAACAGGCCCAGCAGGCACAGCACGCCAACGGACACCTGCAGCCCACCGTACATGGACTGCAGTTCAATAGTGCCGGTTATGCTGTTCGCCGCCACGCCGGCGGCTCCCGCCAACATGCCAGGGCTTACCAGGCAATAGAGTCCATAGGGAATAAACAGCAGGACCTGCAGGCCCAGGAACAAGCGCGCAATCATTCTTCCGCCTCCGCAGTCATGGCCACCGCTCCGTCGGGGCGATAGGCCGCTAGTGAAATACTCTGGTCTCCCAGCGTTCCCCGCAGGCGCAGCCGGTCGCCACAGAACAGCGGCGCCCGGGCACGGAATGCGAAACGGCTGATCACCGGGTTGGCCGCGGCGGCGAGGTCCGCCAGCAGCAGGGCTGTCAGCGGTCCATGCACCACCGGCGCCGGGTAGCCCTCAATATCGCGAGCATAGTCAGCGTCATAGTGGATACGGTGGCCGTTGAAAGTCAGCGCAGAAAACTTGAACAACAGCACTGGGTCGGTATCGATATCGAGAGCCAGGTCGCCATCCGCAATCGGCACAGGTTCGCTCTCGAAACGCGCATCAGACGCATCCTCGCGGGCCGGCAGGTACATGAAGTCACGCTGCTCCTCGATACACAGTTCATCGCGCTGGTAGTAGCGGTGGTCCACGGTCAGCAGGGTCATGGCACCGGCACTGCCCTGCTTTTCCTCGCGGCCCAGCACCGACTCCACCAGGCGCGCCGGGGTCTGTAGCTGAAGCTTGCGATGCAGCTGGCAGCGGGCGCCGACAAACATGCGCCGGGGCTGCTCGATGGCGGGGAAGAAGCTGCCGGTGCGCGGATGGCCATCCGCGCCCTCTAACTCTCGCTGCGGTGCCTCCAGGAAATACAGCCAGTGCCAGAGCAGCGGCAAGCCCAGGCCTGGCGCCTCACCCTCCAGGCCAAGGCTGGCGTGCAGGGCCGCCGCAGGCCAGGGGTCGAGCAGGGAGTGCAGCTCCCTCTGCGTTTCAGGCAGGGCGCTCACCCTGTTCAACGATGGCCTCTTTCATCTGGAACATATGGAAGATGCCGAACAGGAAGACGTTGAGGGTATGCCAGGCGGGATGCCCCGGCGCCTCGACAATGGTCTTGCGAAAAACCACGCACTCGATGCTATGGGCGATGACCAGCGCCAGCAGGATACCCGTGCAGAGGTTCGCCTCCAGGGTCAGGGGGCGGGTGATGGCGACATAGCCCAGGAAACTGTATAACAGGAGTGAGAAGATTTTGATGGCAGCCACGGGTTCGCCCTTTTTATTGCCTGAGGTGAGGATATAACAACATGAGCGAGCAGACCGCCAGTATTACCCCCATGCCCGCGGGATCAGCCCTTGAGCCCACGGCCAGTGCCGAGGAGCGCTGGGGGCTGTTCCAGCACCCGCTGCACAGCGCCGAGGACTATATCAACAGCCTGCGGGGCCGGGGTCTCAAGGTTTACCTGTTCGGTGAACAGGTGGAGGAACCCGTTGACCACCCGATGATCCGCCCCTCCATCAATGCCCTGGCGGCTTCTTACCAACTGGCCGAAGACGACCCGGAGCTGGCTACCGCGGAATCCCCCTACACCGGCACCCGCGTCAATCGCTTCCTGCACATCCCGACCAGCCCCGAGGACCTGGTCAACAAGAACCAGATGCAGCGCCGCATGGGCCAGCTAACCGGCACCTGCTTCCAGCGCTGTGCCGGCCTCGACTGCATCTCGGTCATGCACTCGCTCACCTATGACATCGACCAGGCCCACGGCACCGAGTACCACAGCCGCTTCCTGAAGCTGCTGGAGGGCCTGCAACGCCACAACCTGATCATCGCCGCCGGCATGACCGACCCCAAGGGCGATCGCAGCAAGGCGCCCCATGAGCAGGCCGACCAGGACATGTTTATGCGGGTGGTAGACCGCGATGAGAAGGGCCTGTACGTCTCCGGCGCCAAGGCGCACATGACCGGCGGGCTGAATTCACACTGGGTGATGGTAATGCCCACCATGCGCCTGTCGGAAGCCGACAGGGACTATGCCGTGATCGGCGCTGTACCCCTGCAGACGCCCGGCCTGACCTTCATCTACGGCCGCCAGTCCTGCGACACACGCGCCATGGAGGGTGGCGAGATCGACCAGGGCAATGCCCGCTATTCGGGCCAGGAAGTGCTGGTGGTCTTCGACCGGGTTTTCATCCCCTGGGAGCATGTGTTCATGGACGGCGAGTGGGAATTCGCCAGCGTCCTGGTCGAACGCTTCACCGACTATCACCGGGCCAGCTACGTCTGCAAGACCGGGCTCGGGGATGTCATGGTCGGCGCCGCCGCCACCATCGCCGAGTACAACGGGGTGGAGTCCGCCTCGCATATCAAGGACAAGCTGGTGGAGATGGTGCACCTTAACGAGACTATCTTCTCCTCCGGCATCGCCTCCTCGCACCAGGCCTATCCCCTGCCCTCCGGGGCCTGGATCAACGACGGCATGCTGTCGAACGTCTGCAAGCACAACGTCACCAGGTTCCCCTACGAGATCTCGCGCCTGGCCCAGGACCTGGCCGGCGGACTCATGGTGACCCTGCCCTCTGAGAAGGACTTTGAGGCCAGCAACACCAGCGAGTTGCTGGAACGATTTTTCAAGGGCCGCGACGATATACCCACTGAGGACCGGGTGCGCATCCTGCGACTGATCGAGAACATGACCCTCGGCAGGAATGCTGTGGGCTACCTCACAGAATCACTGCACGGGGCTGGCTCGCCCCAGGCGCAGCGCATACAAATATTGCGAAATATGGATGTGGATGCTAAAAAGCGCCACGCCCGCAAGCTGGCCGGCATTGAGGTCATTGCCACGGACGCGGACGCATCCTGAACATCCCCGTTAATGCAACAGTGAGGTACAGGCCTTGAGGCGCTGGATCGCCCGCACACTGCTGAAAGTGCTGGGCTGGAAAATTGAAGGGGCCAGGCCCCTGCACCAGAAGTACGTGCTGATCGCGGCGCCCCACACCTCGAACTGGGACTTTCCGCTGATGATCGCCTTTGCCTGGGCGTTTGATATCCGCATCAACTGGATGGGCAAGGCCAGCCTGTTCAAGCCGCCCTTCGGCTGGGTCATGCACGCCCTCGGCGGCGTGCCCATCCAGCGACGCGGCAATAACAACGTGGTGGAGGCCATGGTCGAGGCCTTCGCAGAACGCGACGAGCTGGTGCTGGTGGTCCCCACCGAGGGCACCCGCGCCCGTACCGAGTTCTGGAGATCCGGCTTCTACCACATCGCCCGCGGCGCCGGCGTACCGATCGTGCCCTCTTACCTGGATTTTGGCCAGAAGCGTGGCGGCTTTGGCCCGGCCCTGCCCGTGAGCGGCGATATCCGGCGCGACATGGATCTGCTGCGCGGCTTCTATGCCCCCATGAAGGGCCTCTACCCGGACCAGTTCAGCCCGGTACGCTTGCGTGAAGAGGATGACGATTCGCGTGAAGAGGAACGCCGCGCCGCGTCCTGATCAGTCGGCGGCGCCGTAACGCACCTCCGGCAGTTCCGCCGGCAGCGTTTCCGCCAGGAAGTCCTGCGCCAGTTCGCGGGCGTCATCGGCATGAGCGAAGCGGCTGTCAAAAAACGCCCGCACCACCAGGGCAGTGATCATCTGCTGGCGGATCGGGTTCATCGCCTCGGGCAGCGGGTCCATCAGGCACAGCTCATTGACGGCGTCGTAGTTGATGCCCTGTTCGGGGGTGCCCAGTTCATCCAGCCAGAACTCGTCATTGTCGTTCTCGATATTCTGCTCAACGATGTAGCAGCCCAGGGCATCGGGATTGGACATGAAACGCAGCGGCGTGGCCTGTCCTGAGAAACCCGTATGCGAGCCGTTTACAACGGTCACCAGCTGCGACTCGGGCACCATTTCCAGTACCGGCGCCGCGTTGCTGGAAAACGGCACCAGCGCATCGATATCCGCTCCCAGCATCAGGAATGGAACCTCGCGGTGAGTGAAGAAATTCGGCAGGAACTGCCGCGTTGGGCCGGCGATGGACAGCGCCGCCCGCACCCGATCGTCCCCTAGCTCCGGGTGGAAGGCCACCAGGGTAGAGGTCATGCCGCCGAGGGAGATGCCCGTGACGCCGATGCGCCGTTCATCGATCATGCGCCACAGGCCATTGCCTGATTTCGCCGAGCGGCCCAGCAGCTCATCGATCAGGAAACTGACGTCGCCCGGCTGGTTGACGATGTCGCGCACCCAGGGACGGTCAGGTGCGTAAGTGTTGGTCAGCGGAAAATTGGCCGCCACCACCACGTAGCCATGACTTGCCAGGTGCTCGCCGAGATAGGCGCCGCCGCTGCGGTTGGAGGAAAAACCGTGGCTGTAGACGATCAGCGGGAACGGCCCCTCCTCGTAGCTCGGCGGGTGCCAGACCGTCGCCGCCAACTCGCGCTGTGGCGAGCCGGCAAAACTGCCGTGAGCGGGACTGGGGCGGGTGTCGTCGATAAAGGTCTCTTCAAAGCTGACGACGGCGAAGGGGCCAGGCGCCAGGCGCTCGGCACTGACACTTTCCGCGGGCAGCGGATCTGGCTGCTTGGCCAGTGCCAGCACCAGCCCAAGGGCCACCAACAGGCCCACTACAATCAACAGGAACTTACGCATAGGCTTCCGGGTCGAGACGACGCATCTCGGCCTCTATCCAGGTTTCGATTTCTTTCATCATTTCGTCGGGCGCACGGCCCTCGGCGGGAATCGGCTTGCCGAATGATACATCGATGGTGCCCGGTATCAGCCGGAAACTGCGCCGCGGCCAGCAGCGCGCGGAGGTCACCGCGATCGGCACGATGCTGGCGCCGGTGGCCACTGCCAGCCGCGTGGCACCGGTCTTGTATATCCCCTGGCTGCCGCGCTCGGTGCGTGTGCCCTCCGGGAACATGATGACCCAGATGCCCTTGTCCATCAGCTCCCGGCCCTGCAGCGCCACCTTGTTCCAGGCCTCGGCGCGCTTGCTGCGATCGATATGAATCATATCCAGTCGCCCCATAGCCCAGCCGAAAAACGGGATCATCAGCAGTTCCTTCTTGAACACGTAGGCCAGCGGGTGGGTTGCCAGGGTGGGCAGCGCAAAGGTCTCCCAGGTCGACTGGTGCTTGGGGCAGAGGATTACCGGCTCATTGGACTCCGCCGACGGCAGGTTCTCGAATCCGTGCAGCCGGTACTGCACGCCACCGATCAGCCCTGCGGAATAGATTATCTGGTGCAGCCAGCCCACCGCCACGCGATAGAGTGGCCGTCCGCGCATGAAGATCGACAGCAGCACGATGAATACAGCATAGGGAATAACGCTGACGGCCAACCAGAGCAGGAAGATCGCACCGCGGATCATGCAGCGGCCTCGCTGTCCCTCGCGCCCCCGTGCGCTTGCATAAAGGCGTCGATCTGGTCGAAGGCGTGGCTCGCCTCCTCCATGTCGCGCATTACAAAGATGTGCCACACGTGCAACATATGCCCCCAGGCCTGCAGTTCGACCGGGGAGCCCTGGGAGCGAGCCTTGTTGACGTAACGCACGGCATCATCCAGCAGCATTTCCTGGGCGCTGACATGCACCAGGGTCGGCGGCAGGTTCGAAAGGTCGGCATACACCGGCGACACATTGGGATGGCGTGGCGGCATGCGGTTGTTGAACAGGTTGACCAGCCTCAGCAGCACCCTGGGAACCCGGCTCATCTTGCCGAACAGCGGGCCGAGCATATGGTCGCTTTCGATATTGGACTCAAGGCTGGGGCTGGCAAAGGTATTGTCGGTCGCCGGCGACAGGGCGATAACCCCGTTGGGCGCAGTAATGCCCTGGTCGCGAATCCAGTTGGACAGCGACAGGCTGAGGTTGCCGCCGGCGGAGTCACCTGACACAAACACCTCCCGGGCACGACCGGGGCCCTGCGGCCCGGTATCGAGTATCCAGCGATAGGCCGCCCGGCAGTCATCGATGCCGGCCTG
>JASJBK010000122.1 GCA_030066555.1 Halieaceae bacterium | reverse complement strand
AGATTACTGGATTCCCGCCTGCGCGGGAATGACGAGAAGGTGTGCGGGAATGACTGGTTTCAGGTGCCGCAGAAGGTCTGGTGAACGATCTGCTCCGGCGCTGGCGGCAGCGCGTAGCGGGCATCGGCGGGATCGAAGTCGAAGGGTTTGGCCAGCCGTTCGACCAGGCGCTCAAATACGCTGAAGTCCCCGTCGTCCTCGGCGGCGCGGATGGCTTCCTCCACCAGGTGGTTGCGCGGGATGAATACCGGGTTGGCGCGCAGCATGCTTTCCCGCCGGTTGCCCGGGAATTCGGTTTCCCGCGCCGCGCGTTTCTCCCAGCGTTCCAGCCAGGGATTGAACAGCTCGGACAGCTGGAAGATGTCGGCCACCGTGCTTGCGCCTGGGTCGTTGCCGACGCGGTCGGTCAGTGCCCGGAAGGTGAGGGTGAAATCGCTGCCGGTCTGACTCATCACGCTGAGCAGGTCCTGTACCAGTGCCTCGTCTTCGTCGCCTGCCAGGGTCAGGCCAAGTTTCTGCCCCATGCCGACCTGGTGGGCGTCGAGAAACAGCTCCGGGAAGCGGTCGATAGTCGACTGGGCCAGCTCCACGGCAGCGTTGTCGTCACTGTCCAGTAAGGGCAGCAGGGTTTGCGCAAAGCAGGCGAGGTTCCAGTGGGCGATGCCCGGCTGGTTCTGGTAGGCGTAGCGGCCGCCGTGATCGATAGAGCTGTACACGGTCTCAGCGTTGAAGTCGTCCATGAAGGCACAGGGCCCGTAGTCGATGGTCTCGCCACTGATCAACATGTTGTCGGTGTTCATCACGCCGTGGATAAAACCCACCAGCTGCCAGCGCGCTACCAGCGCCGCCTGTTGCGCTACCACATGCTGCAGCAGCGCCAGTGCACGGTTGTCGCTGTCGGCGGATTCCGGATAGTGGCGTTCAATACTGTGGTCGACCAGCAATTGCAGGGCTTCATGGTCCTGGCGCGAGGAGAAAAACTGGAAAGTGCCAAAGCGGATATGGCTACTGGCCACCCTGGCCAACACGCCGCCAGGCAGGGCGCCCTCCCGGTACACTTCGTCGCCGGTGGTCACCGCTGCCAGGCTGCGGGTAGTGGGAATGCCCAGGGCGAACATGGCTTCGCTGACAACGTACTCGCGAATCACCGGCCCCAGCGGTGCGCGGCCGTCGCCCATACGCGAATAGGGTGTGCGGCCGGAGCCCTTGAGCTGGATATCGTAGCGTTTGCCGTCGGCGCCGATAACTTCACCCAGCAGCAGGGCGCGACCATCGCCGAGCTGTGGGTTCCAGCTGCCAAACTGGTGGCCGGCATAAACGGTGGCAATCGGGTCGGCGCCTTCCGGTACCCGGTTGCCTGCTATCACCTCAGTGCCGTCGCTGGACGCCAGCCAGTCTGCGTCGATGCCCAGGAACTCGGCCAGCGGCCGGTTGACTCGAATCGGGCCCGGTGCGCTGACCGGCTCCGGCACCAGGCGCGTGAAAAAGCGCTCCGGCAGGCGTGCATAGCTGTTGTCAAAAGGGAGCTGCATCGGACGTTCCTGGTTACCACGGCGATGCCTAATTATACGGCGCCAGGACTCTCACAGGTCAGGGCATAGGGATGCGCGACAAGAAATAGTACCCCTTAGGGCGGTGCGGTTATTGCGGCGCCGCGGCGAGGTCCTCGCGCAGGGTGCGCGAGGCCAGGAAGAAGTGGCAGACCGACCAGAACATCACCACCGGCAGGATGTAGAGCATCGCATAGCGCAGCGATTCGCGGCCCAGGCTGGGCTCCAGCATGTCGCTGACCATGCCGATGGTCCAGGGACCCATGCCCAGGCCGATGATGTTGAGTATCAGGAACAGGATGGCTGATGACGTGGCGCGCATGCGCGGGCTCACCAGGCCATGGGTGGTGGCAATGGTATTGCCGAGATAAACATTGCTGACGATGCCGGGAAGAATGGCCAGGCTCAATGCCATGTAAGGGTTGCTGGCCAGGTAGATACCCACCATGAACGGCAGGCTGATCAAGCCAACAATCACTGGCAGCCATGCGTACCAGCGCTTGTCCCGCGGTGCCAGGTAATCGGCCAGCAGGCCGCCGCCGAACACGCCGATGGCGCCGCCAGCGCCGAGAATCAGCGACAGCCAGGTGCCCAGCTCGCCGGTACTCATTTCGTGGGTGCGGATCATGAAAGACGCCGTCCAGTTGGCAGAGCTGTAGCCGCAGAATGCGTTGAGCCCGGCGCCCATGGCCAGGTGGCGAAAAGAGCGCCGGCTCCACAAAGTGCGCAGCACCTCGCCGAAGGGCACCGGCTCGTCGGAGGTAACGCGGTTCTCCGATAGCCCGCGGATCGGCTCCGCCATGGTGAATCGCACCAGGATGGCCAGCAGGATACCGGGTATCCCCACCACCATGAAGGCGACCCGCCAGCCGAAGAACTCGTTGAGCCAGCCACCGGCCAGGAAGCCGAACAGGATGCCGATGTTCACGCCGGTGGAGTAGAACCCGATGGCGCTGGCGCGCCGCTCCGGCGGGAAGATATCCGAGATGATCGAGTGCGAAGGCGGGCTGCCGCCTGCTTCGCCGATACCGACGCCAATGCGCGCCAGCAGTAGCTGGATGTAGTTCTGGACGAAGCCGCTGATAGCGGTCATGAAACTCCAGATAAACAGCGACAGGGCGACAATGTTGCGGCGATTGCCGCGGTCGGCCCAGCGCGCGATGGGAATGCCGGCGGTCACGTAGAAGGCGGCAAAGGCAAAGCCGGTGAGCAAGCCCAGCTGGCTGTCGGACAGGTCCAGCTCGTCCTTGATGGCTTCCTGCAGGATCGCCAGTAGCTGGCGGTCGATGAAATTGAAGCTGTACACCACCGTCAGCACGCCCAACGCGTAGTAAGCGCTCTTGCGCGAGGCGTAGGGATTGTTTACCGCTGCGGCGGTATCCTGCGACGAATGGGTCGACATCAATGGCCCTGTTTACTGCTCTGCAGTTCTTATTGAAATTATTAACGCGCTGAAGCCTAACAACTCCCCGGCGAGGCGTACAGAAGCTGTTGCTATACTGGCCTGCCAATAAAAGGGAGACCACGCATGCGCGCTTACTTGTTACTGATATTGTTGCTGCCCGGATTGGTCTGGGCCGCTGCTGAACCCGGGGAGGAGGGCATAACCCGCGCCCTGGAACTGGGCGTGGCGCCGCCGGTAGATGCCCCCGACCGTGGCAGCGAGGCCGCCGGCCCCTACGACCGGCTGCTGATTCGCAACGTGTTCCTGTTCGACGGCAGTGCACCGATGCAGGGTCCCACCAGCATCGAGGTGCGCGGTGACCGCATCACCGCCATCGGCGGCGCGCTCAAACCTGACGCCAACACCGAGGTCATCGAAGGCGAGGGCCTGTATGTCATCCCCGGCATGATCGATTCCCATGTCCACCTGGGGACTCCCAACCATGCCTATGCCGGCAAGCTCACCGACCCCGATTACGTCATGAAGCTCTACCTGGCGCACGGGGTGACCACCCTGCGCGATGTTGGCTCGGTCATGGGCCTGGGCTGGACCGTGGCACACAAGCAGCGCGCCGAGAGCGGTGAGATCAGCTCGCCGCGGATTGTGGCCTATGCCATGTTCCCCAGGCAGCACGCCGATGTTGATGCGGCTCGCCGCTGGGTGCGGTCGGTAAAACGCCGGGGCGCCGACGGGGTGAAATTCCGCGGCGGGGCGCCGGAACTGGTAGCGGCGGCCATCGACGAAGCCCGCAAGCTGGACATGAAAACCGCCATGCACCATGACCAGACCTCGGTGACCCGAATGCACGTACTTGACTCGGCGCGTATGGGGCTGGACAGCATGGAGCACTGGTACGGACTGCCCGAGGCCATGTTCGATGACAAGCGCGTGCAGGACTACCCGCTGGACTACAACTACAGTGACGAGCAGGACCGCTTCGGCGAAGCGGGTCGTCTGTGGCTGCAGGCAGCGCCACCGGGTTCAGCGACCTGGTACGAGACCATCGACGAGCTGATCGCGCTGGACTTCACCATTGCCCCCACGCTGACCATTTACGAGGCCAGCCGCGACGTGGAAAAAGCGCGCCTGGCCGAGTGGCACGATGACTACACCATGCCCTACATCATGCGCGCCTTCGAACCCGACCCGAAAGTCCACGGTTCCTATTTCTTCGACTGGACCACCGCTCACGAGGTCGCCTGGAGGAAAAACTACCAGCGCTGGATGCAGTTCCTGAATGACTACAAGAATTCCGGTGGCCGGGTAGCGGCGGGTTCGGATGCGGGCTACATCTACAAGCTCTACGGCTTTTCCTATGTCCGCGAACTGGAGCTGCTGCAGGAGGCGGGCTTCCATCCGCTGGAAGTGCTGAGTGCGGCGACGCTCAACGGCGCCGAGCTGCTCGGCATGGATGACGAGATAGGTACCATCCAGATCGGCAAGAAGGCCGACCTGGTGCTGGTAGCCGACAACCCGGTGGCCAACTTCAAGGTGCTGTACGGCACTGGCCACCGGCGCCTGGATCGCTCTACCAATACCATGCAGCGCGCCGAGGGCATTCGCTACACCATCAAGGATGGCATCGTTTTTGACGCCAAGCAGATGCTGGCCCAGGTGCGTGAAATGGTGGCGGCAGAAAAAGCTGAGGAAGCAGCCCGGGGGAGCGCACATTGAGATCCCCTTCGGCGTTTACCGGCGATTACCCCGAAATCCGCGAAGCGGTAGCCCAGCTCTGTGCGGACTTTCCCGGCGATTACTGGCGCGCGCTGGACCAGGAGCGCGCCTATCCCACAGAGTTTGTGCAGGCGCTGACCGAGGCGGGTTACCTGTCGGTATTGATCCCGGAACAGTACGGCGGCGCCGGACTGCCACTGGGGGCGGCCTGCGCCATCCTCGAGGAAATCCAGCGCGCCGGCTGTAACGGCGGCGCCTGCCACGCCCAGATGTACACCATGGGCACCCTGCTGCGCCACGGCAGTGAGCAACAAAAACAGCGCTACCTGCCGGCCATCGCCTCCGGGGAGCTGCGCCTGCAGGCTTTCGGGGTCACCGAACCCGGCAGCGGCACCGATACCACCCGCATTCGCACCCGCGCCGAACGCGACGGCGACCACTACGTCATCAATGGCTCCAAGGTGTGGATTTCCCGCACCGAGCACTCCGACCTGATGGTCCTGCTGGTGCGCACCGCGCCTCGCGATGCGGGCGCGAAACCCAGTGATGGCATGTCGGTGCTGCTGGTCGACCTGCGAGAGGCGGTGGGTCAGGGCCTGACCATCAAGCCCATTCGTACCATGATGAACCATGCCACCACCGAGCTGTTCTTCGACGACCTGCGGGTTCCGGCGGAGAACCTGGTCGGCGAAGAAGGCCGGGGCTTCCGCTATATTCTGGACGGCATGAACGCCGAGCGCATATTGATCGCCGCCGAGTGCATCGGCGACGCCCGCTACTTTGTGGATCGCGCATCAAGCTACGCCGGTGACCGTGAAGTGTTCGGCCGGCCTATCGGCGAGAACCAGGGGGTGCAGTTTCCGATCGCCCGCGCCCATGTGCAAACCGAGGCAGCAGCGGCCATTGTGCAGGAGGCGGCGCGGCGCTTTGATGCTGGTGACGACTGCGGCGCCCAGGCCAATATGTCCAAGCTGCTGGCCTCGGAAGCGGCCTGGGCGGCAGGAGACACCTGTATCCAGACCTACGGCGGCTTCGGCTTTGCCGAGGAATACGACATCGAGCGCAAGTTCCGAGAGACCCGTCTCTACCAGGTAGCACCGATATCGACCAACCTCATCCTCTCGTATGTGGCCACCCACGAGCTGGGCCTGCCGCGCTCCTACTAGACAAAAAAAGCCCGCGCCGCCCGGCGCGGGCAGCTCACACCAGGGAATTACTCGTCGATCTCGCGGACCTGGTCGTCGTGGCGCTGGCGATAGATGTTGGCGCGGTTCTTGTCCGCCGTGGCCTGCAGGTTGACACGTTCGCGGCGAGTCAGTTCGCCGTCTGAGCGGAAGCGCTGTTCCTTGCGCTCGAAATTGACCTGCTGCCTGCCGAGACGATGCGCCTCGCGCTGGGTCAGGCTGCCGTCGGCCACGCCGGCACGAATCGATTCACGCTGGGCAGCCTGTCGCTTGTTGACGCCGGCGGCTTCTGCGGCCCCGGCAGTCAGGCAGGCTGCGGCGACGGTGGCCACGAGGGTGTTGGTTAGAAAAGTCTTCATGTCATCTCTCCCTTGGATGGGTTCTTGCCCTTTGCACTGTCTAGAACGCGGCAGGGCCAGGCTCGATGACCGCGATGCGTAAAGAAAGGTAAAGACTCGCCACCCGGCAAGCCGTAACATTTCGGTTATGTCTACCACCCACAGTGCGGGCAGCAGTGATTTTCTCCAGCCCTTAGTTTGTGATCCTGAGCGCCCTGTTCATGCTGGCTTCAGGGTGCTCTCACGGCTTCTTCGTCCGTTACTGGTGGCTGTAGTGCTGCTGCTCGGATCAGCCGCGCAGGCACAGCAGGAACAGGGCCTCGCCTGTAGCGAACTCACCGTGTTTGTGCGGGAGGGTTGCCCACACTGCCGCGATGCCAAGGCCTACCTCGCCGACCTGCAGCAGCGCCTGCCGGGTTTGACCGTCGAGGTGGTCGACGTGCGGCAGACGCAGGCGGCGATGCAACGATTCCAGCGCATCAATGAGGAGCGTCGGATCCAGCAGCCGGGCGTGCCGACCTTCGTGTTCTGTGATGAGGTGCTGGTGGGATTCGATGAGCCGGCGACGACCGGTGCCAGCATCGAGAGGGTGCTCACCGGACAGGTTGAGAACCTCGGCGAGACGCTGCGGGTGAATCTGCCGCTGTTCGGCGAGGTGGCACCCGACAACATGGGGCTGCCGCTGTTCACCGTCGCCATCGGACTGATCGACGGATTCAACCCCTGTGCGATGTGGGTGCTGCTGTTCCTGTTGAGCCTGCTGGTGCATGTCGAGGGCCGCGCTCGCATCCTGCTGATTGCCAGCACCTTTGTGCTGGTCAGCGGAGTCGTCTACTTCGCGTTCATGGCGGCCTGGCTCAACGTCTACCTGCTGCTGGGCTTTTCCAGGGGGCTGCAGCTTTTCCTGGGCTTGCTGGCCGCACTCATCGGCGTCGTGCATCTCAAGGAGTTTTTCGGATTGCACCAGGGCCCCAGGCTGGCGATACCCGAGGCGGTAAAGCCGACGATTTATCACCGCGTGTTGCGGGTAGTGCGCGCGGAAAACCTGCCGCTGGCAATGCTCGGTGTTACCGGCGTTGCTGTACTGGTGAACTTCGTGGAGCTGTTGTGCACGGCGGGACTGCCGGCACTCTACACCCACGTACTCACCTACTATCCGCTGGGAAATGCCGACTACTACGGCTACCTGCTGCTCTACAACCTGGCCTACATCTTCGATGATGCCATCATGGTGGCCATTGCGGTGGTCACATTGGGGCAGTACAAACTCCAGGAACGCGGCGGGCGCTGGCTCAAACTGGTCAGCGGTCTCGTAGTCTTCACGCTCGGGCTGGTCCTGGTATTCGTGCCTGACTGGCTGGTGTTCTGAGTCTCCCGTAACATCACGGCTCTTCTATAATCAGGCTTTTGTTTTCCGGGAGCGCAGCATGGCAGCCATCACCGATATGGTAGATCTCACTATCGACAACGGCATCGCCGTTCTCACCATCGATAACCCGCCCGTCAACGCCCTGAGCCAGGGCGTGCGCCATGGCATCAAGGAGGGCATCGAGCAATGCCTGTCCGATGACGCGGTAGAGGCCGTGGTGCTCATCTGCGCCGGTCGCACCTTTATCGCCGGTGCCGATATCACGGAGTTTGGCGGCCCGCCGAAGGAGCCCGGGTTGCACGAAACACTCGACACCATGGAGAACGCGGCAAAACCCATTATCGCGGCAATCCACGGCACGGCCCTCGGTGGTGGCCTGGAGACGGCCCTGTGCTGCCACTTCCGCGTTTGCGATGCCGGTGCCCGCTTCGGCCTGCCGGAAGTCAACCTGGGCCTGCTGCCCGGGGCGGGTGGCACCCAGCGGCTGCCGCGCGTGGTGGGTGTGGACCAGGCCCTGGTGATGATGACCAGCGGCGCGCAGATCGGCAGCGCCGAGGCCCTGCAGCACGGCCTGGTGGCGGAAATCGTCGACGGGAATCTCCGCGAAGGCGCAGTGGCGTTTGCCCGCAAGGTGCTTGACGAGGGTCGCCCCCTGGTGCGCATTCGCGACCTGGACGACAAGCTGCAGCCGGCCCGCGACAACCCCGGCATGTTCGACGACTTCCGCAAGGCCATAGCCCGCAAGGCCCGCGGCTTCCTGGCGCCGGAGTACAACATCCGCTGCATCGAGGCGGCCGTAAACCTGCCCTTCGACGAGGGTATGGCGGTGGAGCGTGACCTGTTCATGGAGCTGATGGCGGGGCCCCAGTCGACCGCCCAGCAGTACTTCTTCTTCTCAGAGCGCGAAGCCGCCAAGATTCCCGATATCCCCAGAGACACTCCCGAGCGGCCCGTCGGAAAAATCGGCGTGATCGGCGCCGGCACCATGGGCGGCGGCATCTCCATGAACTTCGCCAACATCGGCCTGCCGGTGATCATCGTCGAGACCACCCAGGAGGCCCTCGATCGCGGCCTGGGCGTCATCCGCAAGAACTACGAGAACACTGCGGCCAAGGGGCGCATCAGTGCGGATGATGTAGAGACACGTTGCGGTCTGATCACCGGCAGTCTCACCCTGGATGACCTGGCCGACTGCGACCTGATTATCGAGGCGGTGTTCGAGAACATGGATATAAAGAAGGAGATCTTCAGCAAGCTCGACGCTATCGCCAGGCCGGGCGCGATCCTCGCCTCCAATACTTCGGCACTGGACGTTAACGAGATTGCCTCGGTCACCTCGCGTCCCGGCGATGTGCTGGGCCTGCACTTCTTCTCCCCTGCCAACGTGATGAAGTTGCTGGAAGTGGTGCGCGGCGAGGCCACCGACAAGGACGTGTTGAAGACCTGCATGAGCACGGCCAAGCGCATCAAGAAGGTCCCGGCCTGTGTCGGCGTATGCCCGGGCTTTGTCGGCAACCGGATCCTGTTCCAGCGCCAGGACCAGGGCCAGAAGCTGATTCTCGAAGGCGCCATGCCCCACCAGGTGGACAAGGTGCTGGTGGATTTCGGGCTACCGATGGGCGTTTTCCAGATGAGCGACCTGGCGGGCCTGGATATCGGTTGGAGTGCAGCAACCTCTAAAGGCGAGACGATCCGTGACGTGCTTTGTGAACAGGACCGCCGCGGCCAGAAGACCGGTGCCGGCTACTACGACTACGACGAGAAGCGCAGTCCCAGCCCCTCAGCGGACGTGGAGAAGATTATCCTCGAGTTCTCCGAGAAGGCGGGACTCGAGCGCCGCGAGGTGTCCGACGAGGAAATCCTCGAGCGCTGCCTGTACCCGATGATCAATGAGGGAGCGAAGATTCTCGATGAGGGCATTGCCATCCGCGCCAGCGACATCGACGTGATATGGGTCTATGGCTACGGCTGGCCGGTATACCGCGGTGGCCCGATGCACTATGCCAACAGCATTGGCCTCGACAAGGTGGTGGCGACCCTGCGCAAGTACCGGGAAGCCACCGGCGACGCAGCCTTTGAGCCGGCGCCGTTGCTGGTCAAGCTGGCGGAAGAGGGCGGCAGCTTCTAGGCCGCCGCCTCGGCGATATCGCGGATGCGCGACACCATGGCCTTGAGGCCATTGCCACGCGTCGGGGAAAGGTGGTTCATCAGCTCCAGCTGGCCGAAGTAGCTGTCGATATCGAAGGCCAGCACATCCGCCGGTGACTTGTTGTTGTAGGCGGCCAGTACCACGCCCAGCAGTCCCTTGACGATAAAGGCATCGCTGTCGACGGCAATCTGTAGCTTGCCGTCTTCGACAGTGGTGTCGATCCACACCTGGCTCTGGCAACCGCGCACCAGCCGGTCATCCGTATGCAGGCTGTCGTCCATCGCGGGCAGTTCCTTTCCCAGGTCGATGATGTACTTGTAGCGATCTTCCCAGCTGTCAAAGAAGCTGAGCGTGTCGACAATATCGTCGCTGCTGATGGAATGCCCGAATGGTGATGTGGCGCTCATGGTCTGGCTCCGTAAAGGAGACGCTTTATACCAGACAGGATACTCCGTTGCACACCGGTCCGCGGAATTATTGGCCGACCTGGGCCTGCCACTGGCTGGGCGCCCATTCGATGATTGCATCGGCGTCCCTGCGCAGCAGGAAGCGAGCTGCCACCGCGGTGTTGGCAGCTTCCGTAACTGCCTGCACATAACCGTCCTGGTCTATGTAGAGGCTGGCCATGCGGTCGGCTGCAAACAGGCTGGTGGTTCCGAGCAGGTCGCAAGCTTCTGTGCCGCTGTTGCCCAGGCCGGACAGGTTGGCGGCCGGTGCATCTACGTAGGGTGTGCGCAAGCCACCGAGGGCGTTGCCGTTGCTGTCCATTACCAGATTGCCCTGTTCATCGAGCTGCAAGCGCTCGGCCCCGGGGGGAGCGCCACTCTGCCAGAGACTCACCGCTTCCAGCGCCCTGTTGAACGCGTAATGCATGGGGCCAGCGTTAACAGGCAGGTTGCACTGGCCCAGGTCTTCGATGGTGTCCTCTTCGACGATGGCGGCGAAACGAGAGTCACCTGTGGAGTCGTCACGGCCGGCTTCAGTGCCGTAGTAATCCAGGTTGGCGGTACCGGCAACTTCCCACAATCGGAATACCGCGGTGTCCTCCTGCCGGGAGGCGGCGGAGCCGCGCGTGGTGACATCGGTTTCCGACTGCAGGGACAGTACTCGCCTGTTGGTGTCAGCGCGGATTTGCGGCGCATCTGGCGTCGGGATATCCGCCTGCGGAGGCTGGGACAGGGGCGCGGCACCGCCACTGCGCCCGACGATCATCAACTCAGGAAATATCTGCGGCAGGTAAATTGGTATCAAAGCATTGATAAAGGTAACCAGGCGGTCGGCGGCTTCGCCGTGGCCGCAGGCTTCGGGTATGGGGCGCAGTCTTCCATCGAGGACATCTACACCATCCCTTGAATTGCC
>JASJBK010000121.1 GCA_030066555.1 Halieaceae bacterium | reverse complement strand
AGCCGGCCGCGCCTGAGCCGGCCGCGCCTGAGCCGGCCGCGCCTGAGCCGGCCGCGCCCAAACCTGTTGTAGCTGCCGTCCCGGAACCGGCGCCGTCATCCGCGCAGCCCGCAGCCTCGCCGTCGCCAGAGCCGGTCGCCGCAGAGCCGGCGCCCGCCGAACGCATCGCGCTGGAACCGGCACGCTGGCCTGACCTGCTGGACCGCCTGGAACTCTCCGGGCTTGTTTATAATGTTGCGTCCCATTGCGAGCTCAGGCAGGTCGAGGGCGACCGGGCCTGGTTCACCCTCGACGAGGGCAATGCCTCGCTCTACAACGAGGCCCATGGCAAGCGCATCGCCGCTGCCCTGGGAAAATATTTCGGCAGGGAGATAGCGGTAGAGATCGAACCGGGCTCTCCACGCTACGAAACGCCGGCCCAGCGCGCTCACCGTCTACTGGAGGAGCGCCAGGCCCAGGCACTGGAATCCATTGAGTCCGACCCCGGGGTCAAGCTGCTGCTGGATCGCTTTGAAGGCAGCATCGACCGGGACTCGGTCACGCCGATCAAACACTGAGGTGACAAGTGAAAGGCAGTCTCAACGACCTGATGAAGCAGGCCCAGGAAATGCAGCAGAAGATGCTGGAGGCCAAGGAAGAAGTCGCCAATCGCGAGTTCGAAGGCCAGGCCGGTGCCGGCCTGGTGCGAGTGATCATGACCGGGCGCTACGACGTGCGGCGCGTGCACATCGACGACAGCGTGCTGGGTGAGGGCAAGGAAATGCTGGAAGACCTGCTGGCTGCGGCGGTCAACGATGCTGTGAAGAAAGTCGAGGCCAGCAACCAGGACATGCTGGGCAGCATGCTGCCGCCCGGCTTCAAGATGCCGTTCTAGCGCCGGACTGCCACCTGTGAGTTTCAGCCCACTGATCGAGCAGCTGGTCGAAAGCCTGCGCTGCCTGCCCGGGGTAGGCCGCAAGACCGCCCAGCGCATGGCCCTGCACCTGCTGGAACGCGACCGGGAAGGCGGCGTGCACCTGTCCAGCGCGCTGGCCGAGGCCATGGAAGGGGTTAGCCACTGCCGATTGTGTCGCAACTTCACCGAGGAAGAGCTGTGCAGCGTGTGCGCGGATACCCGCCGCGACCGCACCACCGTCTGTGTTGTCGAATCGCCGGCGGACGTGGTGGCGGTGGAACAGAGTGGCAGCTACCGCGGCCTCTACTTCGTGCTGATGGGTCACCTGTCGCCGATCGATGGCATCGGCCCGGAGGACATTGGCCTGGATCTTCTCCAGCAACGTATCCAGCGCGACGGCGTCAGCGAACTTATCCTCGCCACCAACCCCACGGTCGAGGGCGAGGCCACTGCCTACTACCTGTCGGAGCTCGTGCGTGGCGAGGGCATCAAGATAAGCCGCATCGCCCACGGCGTTCCCCTGGGTGGCGAGCTGGAATACGTCGACGGCAGCACCCTGGCCCATGCCTTCAGCGGCCGCAAACCGATGGAATAGGATGAATTACGAGCTGATAACAGACAGCGCCGCACTGTCGGCAGTGATCGAGCGCTTCGCCGGCGATGACGCGGTCATCGTCGATACCGAGTTCATGCGCCGCGATACCTACTACCCGCAGCCGGCCCTCGTGCAGCTGTGTTTCCCGGGCGAGCCGGACAAGGCCTGGCTGATAGACCCGCTGGAAATAGACGACGTGTCGCCGCTGCGTGCACTGTTCGACAACCCCGACATCATCAAGGTGCTGCATTCCGCCAGCGAGGACCTGGAAGTGTTCCAGGTTTACCTCGGCACCCAGCCGCTGCCCCTGTTCGATACCCAACGCGCTGCCGCCTTTGCCGGCCTGGGATTCAGCCTCGGTTACCGGGGGCTGGTGGAACTCGTCAGCGGCCTGGAGCTGGCCAAGGGGGAAACCCGATCTGACTGGCTCAAGCGACCGCTGAGCGATTCACAGCTCGACTATGCGGCCGCCGATGTCATTCCCCTGCTGCCGGTGTACCGGCACCTGCGCGACAAGCTCGATGCCAGCGGCCGCAGTGACTGGGTGCTGGAAGACGGGGCCATGGCCGTGGCAGAAGCGTCGGCGCCACCGGCGCCGTCATTCACCCGGGTCAAGTCAGCCTGGAAGCTCAAGCCCCGGCAGCTGGCGGCCCTGGCGCTGGTCTGCGACTGGCGCGACGAGCGCGCCCGGCGGCTGGACAAGCCAAAGAGCTGGATTCTTGCCGACAAGGTCTGCCTGGCCATGGCCCAGCGCCTGCCCACCAGTATCGGGGAGCTGAAGAGCGTGCCGGAGATGCCCCAGGCGGTGGTTCGCAAGCAGGGCGAAGTGTTGCTGGAACTGATCGACGAGGCGCGCATGCTGGCCGACGATGAGCTGCCTGCGGGCCTCGGCAAGCCGCTGGACGGTAGCCAGCGCGACGAGCTCAAGAAACTCAAGCAGGCGGCCGCCGACCTGGCCCGTGACTGGCAGGTGGAGCCCGAGGCGCTGCTGCCGGCCAAGGATTACGAACTCATGGTCAGGCTGGCCCATGGCGAGGCGCTGGAACGGCCCGTGCGCTGGTCCGGCTGGCGGCAGCAGGCGCTGGTGGTGCCGCTGTTGGCTCTAGTCGGCGTTGAGGCCTGAACGATGCTGTGCCAGGTCTATCGCAGCCCGCGCAAGGAACAGATGTATCTCTATGTCAGCAAGGCGGAGGGCCTGGCACGTGTGCCCGAGGCGCTGCTCGGCCGGTTCGGAGAGCCGGAGCCCATCATGCTGCTGAACCTCGATGGCACCCGCAAGCTGGCCCGTGCCGACGCCGACCAGGTGGTTGCGCAGATCGAGGAAAAGGGTTTTTACCTGCAGATGCCGCCCACCGAGGAAGAGCTGCGGCGCGGTGCCTGAAGTCATGGAGCGATTCTGGGAACAGAAGTCTCTTGCCGAGATGAGCGACGCGGAGTGGGAATCACTCTGCGATGGCTGCGCCCGTTGCTGCCTGCACAAGCTGGAAGACGCCGATACCGGCGAGGTGTACTACACCGGCGTGCGCTGTCGCTACCTGGTGGAAGAGAGCTGTCGCTGCAGCGACTACCCGCGCCGCAGCGAGCTTATGTCGAACTGTATCGACCTCAAGCGCCACGACGTGGCGGCCCTGCACTGGCTGCCGGCGACCTGTGCCTACCGCTTGCTCTCGGAAGGGAAGCCGCTCTACGATTGGCACCCGCTGGTCAGCGGTCGGCCCGAGTCGGTGCACGAGGCGGGTATCAGCATCCGCGGCCGCGCGGTGTCAGACGAATTCGTTCACCCCGACGGTTATGAAGAACACATTATTCACTGGGTAGAGTAGATGTTATCTCCCGACAGTTATCACACTGCCTGGCTGGCTTATGGCCTGGCGACATTGGCCGCACTGGTGATTCTCTACCTGTGGGTCGGACCGCGGATGTCCCGGGGCTGGCGCCTGGCGCTGGGCCTGCTGCTGGCGGCGCTGGCGCTGACGCCGGCGCATCCCGCGCCGGACGTCGACACCTGGGCGCCGGCCATCTTCGTGACCTTTTTCGAGCTGCTCACCAGCGGTGCCGAGGCGGCAGCGCGACCGCTGCGCTCGCTGCTGATTGCCGTGGGCATGGCCCTGGCCCTGTGCCTGCTGGGCTGGGTGGCCAGTAGGCTGTTTCTTGATTCAACCCGTACCAGTGAGTAGGCTGGCACGTTCATTTTGAGAGAGTAAACCACATGAAGTTTGAAGGGACCGAGCGATACGTCGCGACTGAAGACCTGCGCATGGCTGTAAACGCTGCCGTCGAGCTGCAGCGGCCGCTGCTGATCAAGGGCGAGCCGGGCACCGGCAAGACCATGCTGGCAGAGGAGGTGGCAGACGCGCTGGGCATGAAACTTATCCAGTGGCACATCAAGTCCACCACCAAGGCCCAGCAGGGCCTGTACGAATACGACGCGGTATCGCGCCTGCGGGATTCGCAGCTCGGTGACGAGAAGGTCCAGGATATTGCCAACTACATCAAGCGCGGCAAGCTCTGGGACGCCTTCGAGTCCGACGAGCAGGTGGTGCTGCTGATCGACGAGGTCGACAAGGCCGACATCGAGTTCCCCAACGACCTGCTGGTGGAACTGGATCGCATGGAGTTCTTCGTGTACGAGACCGGCGAGACCATCAAGGCCAAGCATCGCCCGATCATCATCATTACCAGTAACAATGAAAAGGAACTGCCGGACGCCTTCCTGCGCCGCTGCTTCTTCCACTTCATCAACTTCCCGGATCGCGAGACCATGCGCGAGATCGTCGAAGTGCACTACCCGGGCATCGTCCAGGAGCTGGTGCAGGAGGCGATGGAAGTGTTTTTCGACGTGCGCAGCATTCCCGGCCTCAAGAAGAAGCCCTCCACCTCAGAGCTGATCGACTGGCTCAAGCTGCTGATGGCGGACGATATTCCCGACGAGATCCTCAAGGATCGCGACCCCACCAAGGCCATCCCGCCGCTGTATGGCGCGCTGCTCAAGAACGAGCAGGACGTACACCTGCTGGAGCGACTGGCCTTCATGCACCGCCGGGAAATGCGTTCCTGATCCATGCTGATCAATTTTTTCCACGGCCTGCGTGACGCCGGTGTACCGGTAACCACCACCGAGCTATTGGTCCTGCTGGAGGGACTGAAGCAGCGGGTGGCCTTCGCCGACATCGACGACTTCTACTACTTCTCCCGCACCTGCATGGTGAAGGACGAAAAGTACTTCGATCGCTTCGACCGCGCCTTCGGCCTGCATTTCCAGGAGCTGGAGGCCCTCGACGACATCATCGAGGCGCTGATCCCCGACGACTGGCTGCGCAGTGAGTTCATGAAGAACCTCACCGACGAAGAAAAGGCCAAGATCGAAACCCTGGGCGGCCTCGAGAAGCTGATCGAGGAGTTCAAGAAGCGCCTCGAGGAGCAGAAGAAACGCCACGAGGGCGGCAACAAGTGGGTCGGCACCGGCGGTACCTCACCCTTCGGCCAGGAGGGTTACCACCCCGAGGGCATCAGGGTCGGCGCCAACGGCAAGAACAAGAAGGCGGTGAAAGTCTGGGAGAAGCGCGACTTCGCCAACCTCGACGACTCCGTCGAACTGGGCACCCGCAACATCAAGGTCGCCCTGCGGCGACTGCGCAAGTTCGCCCGCACCGGCGCCACCGAAGAGCTGGACCTCGACGACACCATCAGTTCCACGGCCCGCAACGCCGGGCTGCTGGATATCAAGATGGTGCCGGAGCGCCACAACGCGGTGAAAGTACTCCTGTTCCTCGACGTGGGCGGCTCCATGGACCCACACATCAAGGTCTGCGAGGAGCTGTTCTCGGCCTCGCGCACGGAGTTCAAGCACCTGGAGTACTTCTACTTCCACAACTTCATCTACGAGTCTGTCTGGAAGAACAACATCCGTCGCCATACCGAGCGCACCCCGATGCTGGACGTACTCCACAAGTACAGCCACGACTACAAGGTGATCTTCGTTGGCGACGCCTCCATGTCACCCTACGAAATCGCCCAGCCGGGCGGCAGCGTGGAACACTGGAACGAGGAAGCCGGCGAGGTCTGGATGCGACGCCTCACTGACGTCTATGACAAGGTCATCTGGCTCAACCCTGTTCCTGAAGACGAGTGGGAATACACCCAGTCCGTCTCGATGACGCGCCAACTGGTCGACGGCAAGATGTACCCCCTCACCCTGAAAGGCCTCGAAGAAGGCATGTCGTTCCTCTCCAAGTAGGTGGTCGAGCTTCGTAGTGAGGTGCCGGCGCTGATGGGGGTGCCGGCACGGTCGCTAGCCGATTCTCGGTTTCTTGGGACTACGGCTTGGTCGAGGGCTTCTGGGGTTTCTAGTGGTGGGTCCGGCGCGCCCTGAAGGTGCCGGCACCCCCATCAGCACCGTCACCTCTTGAATCTCGTACAGCATCTGGTTTCTTGCCTCGTCGTGGGGTGCTGGGATTGTCCCCTGCACCATTATCTTTCGCACCTCCTTCAGCTTCAGGCTTCTGGCCATACGATTCGTTCGCATCGGCGTAATTACCACCGTAAGTGGGTTTATCGCAATGCAGTGAAGCGTCGGCGTCATACTTAATACCCCGCACCTTCAGGGCGCGCCGGACCTACCACGCGAAACCATAGAAGCCCTCGACAACGGTGCAATCCCCCCAAGCCCCGGACTCGGCTAGCGACCGTGCGGGGTATTAGGTATGACGTCGATGCTTCAGGTGTGGCACCAAACTCAACCTGCCAGATAGGCAATCAGCGCCGCGGTAACCGCCACGTTGAGGGACTCGACGCCGTTCTGCATGGGGATTCGGCGTTGTTCATCGGCGAGGTCCAGCACGGCCTGAGAGGGGCCGTCTGTTTCGTTGCCGAGGACGTAGATGACACGGTCACCGGGGCTGCCGTCGAACAGGGAGTGGTCGGCGTTGCCGTCGAGGACGCAGACACGGAAGCCCTGGGCCTGGCAGGCCTTGAGGGCGTCGGCGAGGTCGCGGCAGCGTACCAGCGGGGCTTTGAAGAGAGTGCCTGCGCTGGCCTTGACGGCCAGGGGGCCGAGGGCAGCGTTGCCGTCACGGGGCCAGAGGATGCCGTCAATGCCGCCGGCGACCGCGGAGCGCACCAGCATGCCGACGTTCTGGGGGTTGGTGATGCCGTCGGCGGCGAGCAGGCGGGCCGGGGCGCCGGTGTCCCTTGCCAGGAAATCGTCGAGGGAGGAGAAAGCCGGGCAGTGCACGTCCACGGCGACACCCTGGTCCTGGCTGCCTTTTCTCGAGATCCTGGAGAGTTCGCGTTTGCCGTGGATGAGAATCTCGATGCCGCGTTGCTCGGCCAGGGCGCGCATCTCATCGAGTATGGGGGCGGGCTTGTTGCTGTCGGCAAAGTGCAGGCGGTAGCAGGTCAGGCTCTCGTCCTGCAGGACCTCCAGCGCCGGTTTGCGTCCGTAAACCGTCAGCACCTGGTCGAAGAAACCCGCCATCGGGCCTAGCTGTCGTCCTCGTGGGGTGCGTGGCGCTTGGCGACGTCTGCCACCTCGTTGGCGGCGGCGCGTATGCGCGCGGCGATGTGTTCGATCTCGGCGCCGGTCACGGGCTTCTCGAACGAGCCGGCAGCGAAGCACAGGGCCGGCAACTGGCGCTGGGCAAACACCGGTACGTTGATGGTGCTGACCTCGTAGCGGGCCCTCGGGTCGATGCGGTCCAGGTGCACCTGCTCGTCACAGAGCGCGCGCTGGTATTTGGCGGTCACTTCCTCCAGGTCGGCCAGGTTCCAGTTTTCCTGGATCTGCTTGAGGTCCTCGTGCAGGGCCGCCTCGGCGCGGGTTCGCAGCACCACCTCGTAGCCGCGGGCGCGGATGCCGATCACCGACATACGCAGCCGCTGGTCGAGTTTCTCGTCGTAGCCGCCGTAGGTCTCGTGGGCGGCGTCCAGCCAGGCCTGCAGGTGCTTGGCGGGCGACCAGGCGGTGAAACAGGCGCCAATCGGGGCAATATTCGGCAGCCGCAGGCCGAGCTGGAAATTGTCGATCAGGTGGCTGGCCTTGCCGTACAGGGCCAGCAGCACAATGTGTGACTTGGAGCGTCCGGTCACTGCGAAGCCGACGTCCAGGTCCTGCTCCAGGGACTCCAGCGCTGGGCGCGCGTACTCCAGCACCGGGAACTGCACGAAGGCCGCGTTGCCGGCGGCGATGATGCTGGGGCCGAGGCGGTAGGCCTTGGTCTTCGGGTGCTGGACCAGGAAGCCATAGGTAGCCATGGTGGTAAGAATGGCGTGGCAGGTAGCCTTGTTGAGATTCAGTCGGCGGGTCATCTCGGTGAGGCCAAAGGCCTGGTGTGGATTGGCCATCAACAGATCCAGGATGGCCAGTGCCCGCGCGGTGGGTTGTGAAAACAGAGCCATAGCGTTAAGTTCCTGAGCCCTGACGCGTGCGGCCGCTGTCACCGGGCTCTTTTTTGGTATAAATTATTGAACTTTGCAGTCTACTGCGGGGCCAGCGAGGAAATCAATACCCGCAGTGCGCGCCCGGAAAGGATTGGAGTCATGCAGGAACCGGACGTCGTTCTCTACAGTACCAGCGCCTGCCACCTTTGCGAACTGGCAGAGGCCCTGTTGATGCCCTGGGTAGAACGCGGCCTGCTGGTTGCCGTGGACGACATCGCGGAGTCCGACGAGCTGTTCGAGCGCTACGGCGAGCGTATCCCGGTACTGCGGCTCGAGTCTTCCGGCGCCGAGCTTGACTGGCCCTTCGACGCCGAGGGCCTGGCGCGATTCCTCGCCGCTACCAGTTAATCGCTATTTTTTGATGCCGACGCGCACGGCCAGCACGTCGCAGGTGGCGCCGTGCAGGACGCCGTTGGCGGTGGAACCCATCAGCAGTGCCAGGCCGTAGCGCCCGTGGCTGCCGACGACGATGAGGTCGGCGCCAACTTCCTCTGCCATGCTGTGGATTTCTACCTCGGGGCGACCCAGCACAATGTGCTGTCTGTCCTCGGGAATGTTGCAGTCGGCGGCAAAGCTTGCGAGTTGCTGTTTGGCCTGCTGGTGGATTTCTTCCTGGATGCCGGAAAAATCCATCGGGATGTCCCCGCCGTAGGCAAAGCTAAGGGGCTCGATCACGTGGATCACATGCAGGGTGGCCTCGTTGGCTGCGGCCAGCGCAGCGGCGCGTTCGGCGACGTCGCCGGATTCATCGCTGAGATCCACGGCCATCAACAGGGTCTTGTAGGCGGTGCCAGTCATGCGGTACTCCATCGGTTCGAGAATTTTCGTTATAGCATAGTATGAAAAAGGGAAACCCTGTTCTGCGTCAATGTCCTACCTGCTCATCCTGCTGATCATCTTTGTTGCCCTGTCGCCGCTCATCACCATGATGCCCAGCCGGCGACAGCGCCAGCTGGCCGACCTGCGCCAGGCCGCGGCCAGTGCCGGGCTGTACGTGAAGCTCGAGAAGGGCGAGGACGGCAGCCAGCGCGTGTTCTATGGCTGTCGGCGCCAGCGCGGCGATAGTGCCGCGGCTCCCGTGATGCTGGCGCCCGGAGAAGCCGGCTGGACCGAGACCGCGGGCCGCTGGCCGGCGGAACGCCTGGCCGCGCTGGAGCCCTTGCCGGGCGGGGTGCTGGAGGTGCGTGAGGACCGCGAGGGTGTGGGCGTCAACTGGGACGAGGAGGGCACCCGGGAAGACGTTGAGGCGATCGCCCGGGTGCTGCGTAATTTGCTGGGGCGAAGTTGGTAAAGCTTGGGTATTTTCTTGACCGCGTTGGGTTGAGGACTTATATATGTCGCCTTTTCGCGGCCGGCCAAATAAATGAAAGCCAGTTTGCTGCTAGGAAAGTGAAACAAGGAAGGTATGGGTAAATCACTGGTCATCGTCGAATCGCCTGCCAAGGCCAAGACGATCAACAAGTACCTCGGCAAGGACTACGTTGTGAAGTCCAGCGTCGGGCATATCCGCGATCTGCCCACCGCCGGCAGCAGCAAGCCGGTGGACCCCAAGGAGCGCGCCCGCCAGGCGGCCATTACCCGCAAGATGAAGCCGGCGCAGAAAGCCGCCCACCGCGCCAAAAAGAACCGCGAACAGCTGATCCGTCGCATGGGTATCAACCCGGAGAAGGACTGGCAGGCCAAGTACGAGATTCTTCCCGGCAAGGAAAAGGTGGTGGATGAGCTGAAGAGGCTCGCCAAGGACGCTGACGCCATCTACCTGGCCACTGACCTCGACCGTGAGGGAGAGGCAATCGCCTGGCACCTGCAGGAAGCCATCGGCGGCGATGCCGACCGCTATAAGCGCGTGGTGTTCAACGAGATCACCAAGCGCGCCATCCAGGCCGCCTTTGAGGAGCCGGGTGAGGTCGATACCGATCGCGTCAATGCCCAGCAGGCGCGGCGCTTCCTGGACCGCGTGGTTGGCTACATGGTGTCGCCGCTGCTGTGGGCCAAGATTGCCCGCGGGCTGTCCGCCGGCCGCGTCCAGTCGGTGGCGGTGAAACTGCTGGTCGAGCGCGAGCGCGAGATTCACGCCTTCATCCCTGAAGAATTCTGGGAACTGCACGCCGACCTCAAGGGCGACAAGGCCCACGAGGTGCGCTTCCAGGTCGTGCGTCAGGCCGGCGAGAAGTTCCGGCCCAACGATGAGCCCGGCGCCATGGCAGCGGTCGCGGCACTGGAAAACGAGAGCTACCGGGTCGCTTCGCGCCAGGATAAACCCACCAGCTCCAGGCCGCCGGCACCCTACATCACATCCACCCTGCAGCAGGCCGCCAGCACGCGGCTGGGCTTCAGTGTGAAGAAAACCATGATGCTGGCCCAGCGGCTTTATGAGGCGGGCTACATCACCTACATGCGGACCGACTCCACCAACCTCAGCCAGGACGCTGTGGCCGCCTGCCGGGATTACATCAGCAGCAACTTCAAGGCCGACTACCTGCCGGAGCAGCCCAACCGCTACAGCTCCAAGGACGGCGCCCAGGAGGCTCACGAGGCCATCCGCCCGTCGGATGTGCATGTGAAGCAATCGGTCCTGCAGGGTATGGAGCGCGACGCAGAGCGGCTCTACGAAATGATCTGGCGCCAGTTCGTGGCCTGCCAGATGCCGAACGCGCAGTACACGAGCACCACGATCACCGTGAAGGCCGGCGACTTCGAGCTGCGCCTGCGCGGCCGCATCCTGCGTTTCGACGGCTACACCCGCGTGCAGCCGCCGAGCTCGCGCGGCGACGGCGACGTGGTGGTGCCCGACCTGCAGGTCGGCGAGCCGCTCCGGCTCATGAAGCTCGACCCCTTCCAGCACTTCACCAAGCCGCCGCCGCGCTACGGCGAGGCGAGCCTCGTGAAGGAGATGGAGAAGCTCGGCATCGGCCGGCCGTCGACCTACGCGGCGATCATCCAGACGATCCAGGACCGCGGCTACGTCAAGCTCGAGAATCGGCGTTTCTTCGCGGAGAAGATCGGCGAGATCGTCACGGACCGGCTCACGGAGAGCTTCGACAATCTCCTCGACTACGACTTCACGGCCCGCATGGAGGAGACCCTCGACGAGGTCGCCGACGGCGAGAAGGCCTGGAAGCTCGTGCTCGACGAGTTCTACG
>JASJBK010000120.1 GCA_030066555.1 Halieaceae bacterium | reverse complement strand
GTCTCAGCCGGCAGGCGACTCGCCACCATCGAAGACGAAATCACCGAGCTGGCGGCGCATCTCAATGCTGCGACCTACCGACTTCTCGGGCTGATCGCCGAGTTCGACGACCGTTGCGGATGGAGTGTGGCCGGGCTGAAATCCTGTGCCCACTGGCTCAACTGGAAGTGCGGCATCGCGCTTGGCGCTGCTCGCGAAAAAGTCCGGGTAGCGCACGCGCTGAAGGAACTGCCGTTGATCAGCGCGGCGCTTTGCAACGGCAGGGTCAGCTATTCAAAGGTTCGCGCCATGACGCGGGTCGCCACGCCGCACAATGAAGACTACCTGTTGATGATCGCCAACCACGGCACGGCGTCTCACGTTGAACGTCTGGTTCGCCAGTATCGCAGCATTCAGCGGAGTGAGGCACTGGAGCAGGACAGGCAGCGTCATGCTCTCAGGGAGTTGTCCTGGCGCATCGACGAGGACGGTTGCTATGTTATTAAAGCGCGTCTGGACCCGGAACAGGGCGCACGGGTCATCCAGGCCCTGGAGGCCGCTACTGGCAGTCTTCTTGAAGAACAACGAGATGCGACCGATCACGTTTCCGCGGAAACGCCTGTCGCAGCATCACGCGCAGATGCGATGGCGCGCATTGCAGATGAATACCTTGCCCGCGGCGGGGAAACCGTGACCGGTGGTGAACGCTGCACACTACACTTGCACACCGATATCGACACCCTGCGCGCAGACGGAGATGGCGCCGAGGTCGAGTTGGAAGGTGGCGGATACGTTTCCGCGGAAACGTCCCGGCGGCTTGCCTGCGATTGTGGCCTTGTGCCCTGGCTGGAAGACGGGGGCGGCACCACGCTGGATGTGGGGCGCCGCACGCGCAGCATACCGCCAGCCATTCGCCGGGCTCTGGAACGCCGGGACGGCGGCTGTCGTTTCCCCGGCTGCACCGCGCGACATCATGTCGATGCCCACCATATCCAGCACTGGGCCGATGGTGGCGAGACCCGGCTGGATAACCTGATACTGTTGTGCCGCCACCATCACCGCCTGGTGCACGAGGGGGGCTTCGGTCTCGAAAACGACGCCAACGGAAAGCCCATCTTTACAACGCCAGATGGCACTCGGGTTCCCGAGTGCCCCGAAACACGTTTCCGCGGAAACGTGTTTGCGATTACCGCAGCTAACCGCTGCGCCGGTATCGACATCATTCCGGATACGGCTGTACCGCTCTGGAGTGGGGAAGCGATGGACGATGCAATGGCGACCGACGGCCTGATCCAGAGGGAGTGAGGCTTGTTGCTGCCCTGGTCGCGCTGATTAGATCGTCAGTTGTCGCAACCGCGGGTCGCGCTCGCCCCAGCGCCACAGTGCGTCAAAGCCGTCTACAAACTTCTTTGCCGATGCCCGTGAGCCTGGCTCGTAGAAACCGTCGCGGCTGCGTTCGTCGGGTTTGTACACCACGCCGTCGGTGTCGCGTACCACGTAGGTCGCTTCCGGCAGCTCCGGGTGCTCGGCCAATACGCGGATGGAGATCGTCGAGGACAGCCGTCGCGCCAGCTGCAGCAGTCGGTGGCCGCGGCTGACCAGTGGCCGCGGATCGCTGATCAATATGCGGATGTCGCTGTAGCGACCGCTGCGCGCCAGGGTCGACACCGCATCCGCGAATTCCGCGCTATCGAAGACATCGTGATCGAGGTAGTAGCTGTAGATCCGCAGGTTGCGGCTGGCAGTGCGCGCCAGCTCCAGCGCCAGGGTCGCAAAGGGCTCGGGGTACTGCACGCCGGTAATGAACTGGTCCGCGCCGCTGTAGTCGATGGGCAACTCCATGGCGGAGTGGGCGATGCCGGCTTCCTCGAAGGGCTCGCCGTAAACGCTGAACCCCGCAGCCTCGTAGAAGCCGTTGGCGTGACTCTGGGAGTGCAGGTACAGGCGCTGGTAGCCGCGGTGTTTTGCATAGTCAACGATATAGTTGAGCAGCATATGCCCGAGGCCCTTGCCGCGATGTTCGGGCAACACGGCCATGCGGCCGATCTTCCCGTCGGGCAGCAGTCGGCCGCAGCCGAGAGCGATGTACTTGTCGGTAATCAGGAAGTGGGTGGCTGTCTCGTCGTGGTCGTCGTGCTCGATCTCAACGGGCACGCCCTGTTCCTCAATGAAGACCTTGTCGCGAATTGAGCGCAGGGTCTCCCGGTTGAGATTCCAGCTTACGACTTCGAGTTTCGGTTCATCCGTCATCGAGCAGACATCCTGTATTCCATAGCTCTTGCAGTAGGGCCCTGTGTGCCTGGCCGACGCCCGCCTCGATGCAGCCGCCATCGCACAAGGTTGCCAGCATATCGGCACAATCGGCATCGTCTACTGATATTGCCAGACCATTGGCGTATACGGTGATGCCATTGTCCGCCCGGCGCCAGGCCAGCCTCGCTGCCGGGTCCAGTGCCACGAGCGCCGGCAGCGGTCCTTCAACCTCGGCGCTGTCTTCGTCGTGGGGCTCGGTGACCAGCTCACCGAACCAGTCCGGGCTACCGGGCTCCATCAGCAGGGCGCTTAGCTGGGCCTGCGCCGCGGCAATCGCGGCATCGGTGAGTTGGCCCGGCCGGGCGCCGACGAGCGGCTGGGGGTCGCGATACAGGCGTTCAGGGTCCACGGTGGGCAGCATTCCGTCGATCCAGCGGGACAGCATATCGCTGAGCCGCGGGGCACGGAAACCGATTGAGTAGGTCATGCAGGGCCCTACTGCAGTGCCCCAGTGGGCGAGGCCGGGCGGCACGTAGAGGATATCGCCGGGGTTCAGCAGGAAGCTCTCGGTCTCCTCGAACTCGGAAAGAATGCGCAGGTCCGGGTTGTCCCTGAGTGGCGTGGAGCTGTCGCAGCGTTGCCCCAGCTGCCAGCGTCGCTGGCCTTCGCCCTGTACCAGGAACACATCGTAGTTGTCGTAATGTGGCCCGACGCCGCCGCCATCGCTGGCGTAGCTCACCATGACGTCATCCAGGCGCCAGCTGGGCAGGAAACTCACCCAGCTACGCAGGGCGGCCACCGCCGGCACACAGTGGTCGACACGCTGCACCAACAGCGTCCAGGGTTCATCACCATCGAAACTGGTGTCATTGAGCGGTGCCGTGTCTAGGCGCCAGTCTCCCGCCTGTTCGCGCACGAGGCGCGCTTCGACTCCGGGCTCCAGGGCCAGCCCCGCCAGTTCCTCGGGCTGCAGCGGGTTGTCAAAGGGAGCTGCGGCGGGAATCAGCAGCGGCTGCTGCTGCCAGTAGTCCCGCAGGAAGCGGGCGCTGTCCATGCTCGTGCCGGGGATCAAACCTTGTTGGCCTGCCCCGCGGCATTGCCGGTATAGGTGGCCGGGGTGAGGGCGAGCAGGGCATCCCTGGCCTCATCGGGGAGCTCGAGTCCTTCCACGAATGCCTGCATGCTTTCGCGGGTAATGGCCTGGCCGCGGGTCAGGGCCTTGAGCTTTTCATAGGGCTGTTCGATGCCATAGCGGCGCATTACCGTCTGTACGGCTTCCGCCAGCACTTCCCAGCTGGCGTCGAGATCCTGTGCCAGCCTCGTCGCATCCAGTTCCAGCTTGCCGATACCCTTCAGCGCGCTCTGGTAGGCGATCAGGCTGTAACCGAAGCCAACGCCCATATTCCTCAGCACGGTGGAGTCGGTAAGATCGCGCTGCCAGCGGGAGATCGGCAGCTTGGCAGCCATGTGGCCGAACACGGCGTTGGCCATGCCGAGATTTCCCTCGGCGTTTTCGAAGTCGATGGGGTTCACTTTGTGGGGCATGGTCGATGAACCCACTTCACCGGCCACGGTTTTCTGGCGGAAGTAGCCCAGCGAGATGTAGGACCAGATATCACGGCACAGGTCGATCAGTACCGTGTTGAATCGGGCCAGCGTGTCGAACAGCTCGGCCACATAGTCGTGGGGTTCGATCTGGGTAGTGTAGGGGTTCCAGGTCAGCCCCAGGCTTTCGACAAAGCTGCCGGCATGGGCCTCCCAGTCGACCTCCGGGTAGGCGCTCAGGTGGGCGTTGTAGTTACCGACCGCGCCATTGATCTTGCCCAGGAACTCCTGGTTCTCCAGCACGGCGAGCTGCCGCTCGAGGCGAGCCACCACGTTGGCCAGTTCCTTGCCCATGGTGGTGGGGCTGGCGGTCTGTCCGTGGGTGCGTGACAGCATTGGCACATCGGCATGGGCGTGGGCCAGTTCCCGCAGCGCTGACAACACCTCGCGCGCCGCGGGCAGCAGGCAGTCTGCCAGGCCGTCGCGCAGCATGAGCGCGTGGGACAGGTTGTTGATGTCCTCTGAGGTGCAGGCAAAGTGCACGAACTCGGACGCAGCTTCCAGCTCGCTGTTGCCGGCGAACTTCTCCTTGATGAAATATTCGACCGCCTTGACGTCGTGGTTGGTGGTGGCCTCGATGGCCTTGATGAGCTCCGCCGACCCGACATCGAAGCGCTCGGCAATCTCTGCCAGGGCCGCCGCAGCCTGTTTCGAGAATGCCGGCACCTCGGGGATGTCCGGGTGATCTGCCAGGGATTGCAGCCAGCGCACTTCCACCAGCACCCGGCGCTGCATGAGCCCGAACTCGCTGAACACCTCGCGCAGGGCGGCGGTTTTGCTGCCGTAGCGGCCGTCAATGGGGGAAACTGCGGTGAGGGACGTCAGGTCCATCGGTTGTCCTTGCTCTTTTCTTGTTGAGGAAGTGGTATTGCCGGCGCGGGGAGCGCAAATTTTACACCGAACCCAGTTGCCGTGACAGTTCGTGGGCGACCTGCAGCAGCTTGCGGCGTTGAGTCAGCAAGCGCCAGCGGCGCCCGCCCAGCTGGCGCCACAGCACTGCCGAGCGGATACCCGCCAGCAGCAGCGCGCGGATCAGGTCGGCGTTGGCCGGGTCCTGCAACTGCTGGGCACTGCCGGTGACCTTGATGCGGTACTTGAAGGTGCTGATGGTGTCCTGGTAGATGCCCGACAGGCTGTGGCAGATTTCCTGTACATGGTTGCTGAAGTGCTCGGCGCGGAACTGGGTGTGCTCGAGGCGCGAGCGCATCACCGAGGCCATCTCGGGGTTGGCCGAGAACTGGCGTTCCAGGTGCAGCATACCGAACACGTAGCGCATCATGTCGCGCCCGTCGGGCTGGTCGCGGCTCGCCAGCAGCGCCGCCAGGTTGTGCAGGCCGAGCTTCATGTTGCTGACACCGCCATAGACATCTTCCACGGTGTCGGCGTCGAACTTGAACAGGCTGGACACCATCGGCGTGAGAAATTCTTCCGGGTAGCTGCCGGTGCGCGAGATCTGGTCTACCAGGCGCGCCACCTGCACTACCCCGGCCAGCGCCAGCACCTGGTCCTGGAGGTGCTTCACGCGGCGCTCTCGATAACGCCGCCGCCCAGGCAGCGGTCACCGTCGTAGAACACCACCGACTGGCCCGGGGTAATGGCCCGCTGCGGTGTGTCGAATTCCACCCGGTAACCGGATTCGGAGCGCACCAGGGTGCAGGCCTGGTCGGGTTGCCGGTAGCGGGTCTTGGCGCTGCAGCGCAGCGGCAACTCCGGTGCCTCGCCGGCCACCCAGTAGATCTCCCCGGTAGCAAGGCTGGATTTCAGCAGGGCAGGATGGTCATGGCCCTGGGCCACCAGCAGGCGGTTGTGTTCAAGGTCCTTGCCCACCACGTACCAGGGGTCGTGGCTGTGTCCCGACAGGCCGCCGATACCCAGGCCCTGGCGCTGGCCGATGGTGTGGTACATCAATCCTGAATGCTCGCCCAGCTCATTCCCCTCCAGGTCGAAGATGGCGCCGGGTTGGGCGGGAATGTACTTCTGCAGGAAATCCTTGAAGCGGCGTTCGCCGATAAAACAGATGCCGGTGCTGTCCTTCTTGTCGTGGGTCTCGAGATCGTGCTCGCGGGCCAGGGCGCGCACTTCTGATTTCTCGATCTCACCGACCGGAAACAGGGTCCGTGCCAGCTCTTCGTGGCCCACTGCGTGCAGGAAGTAACTCTGGTCCTTGCCGGCATCGAGACCCTTCAGCAGCGCAGCGCGGCCGCTGCTGTTGCCGCGGCGCGCATAGTGCCCGGTGGCGATCAGGTCGGCGCCGAGCATCAGCGCGTACTCCAGGAAGGCCTTGAACTTGATCTCCCGGTTGCACAGGATGTCCGGGTTAGGAGTGCGACCGGCGCGGTACTCGGCCAGGAAATGCTCGAACACGTTGTCCCAGTACTCGGCGGCGAAATTGGCGCTGTGCAGGGTGATACCGATGCGGTCTGCCACTGCCTGGGCGTCGGCGAGGTCTTCCTTTGCCGTGCAGTACTCAGTGCCGTCGTCCTCTTCCCAGTTCTTCATGAACAGGCCTTCCACGGTATAGCCCTGCTCCTTGAGGAGCAGTGCTGCCACGGATGAGTCGACACCGCCGGACATGCCGACAATGACTTTTTGCGATTGCGTCGTCACCGGTAAAGCGTCATCGGGTAAAGAAAACGAGGTCCAGTGGCCAGTGGCGGCCAGCCAGGTATTGCTCGACGCTGGCCATGACCAGCGGGCTGCGCATTCTACCAGACTCGGCGCGCATTTCAGCCGGTGTCAGCCACAGGGTACGCAGTATTTCCTCGTCCAGCTCTGCCCCCGGGTGTTCCCTGATCAGGCTGCCGCTGAAGGTAGTGCGCAGGTAGGTCACGCCGTTGGCAGGGGAGGTGTACTGGGCAATACCCAGCAGGGATTCGAGTTCGACCTCGCAGCCGGTCTCCTCCCGGGTTTCGCGCACCGCCGCCTCGAACAGGGATTCCCCGGGGTCCAGGTGGCCGGCGGGCTGATTGAGTACGATGGCGCCGTCGGCCCTCTCCTCGACCAGCAGGAAAGCGCCGTCCCGCTCCACCACGGTCGCCACGGTGACATGGGCATGCCAATCGCCTGCGGACGTGTTCACGATACGCGCCGCCTGGCGGGCATATGCACGCGCTCGACCCGGTATTCCCCAGGCGCCAGGCCTTCCAGGCTCCAGTGGCCGACGGCGAGACGCACCAGCCGCAGGGTGGGGTAGCCGACCTCAGCCGTCATGCGCCGTACCTGTCGATTGCGGCCCTCGGTAATCTTCAATTCCAGCCAGCTGGTGACATCTTTGTTGCGTTGGCGGATCGGAGGGTTGCGGGGCCAAAGGTCGGGTGTATCGATAACAGCGGCCTTTGCAGGGCGTGTCATGCCGTCGTTGAGCTCAACACCGCGCCGCAGGGCCTGCAGTGCGGCTTCGTCGATCTCGCCGTCGAGCTGCGCGAGGTAGGTTTTCCAGGTGCGGGTGCGGGGGTTGGCGATCTGCTGCTGCAGCCTGCCGTCATTGGTCAGTAGTAGCAGCCCTTCGGAGTCATAGTCGAGGCGCCCGGCGGCACGATAACCCGGCAGGTCGAGATAGTCCGCCAGCGTCGCGCGGCCCTCGCTGTCGGTGAATTGCGACAGGACCTGGAACGGCTTGTTGAAAAGGACTATTTCCGCCACTGCTAAACCATACCTTTTCCAGGGGCTTGCAAGCCCCGGAAACTCGCGCCCGTTGTACGTTCTGGTGCTATAATTCGCGCCGCTTTTGCACACCGCAATAATTTCAAACGGAGCATTTCAATGGCCTATAAGCATATCAAGGTACCCACCCAGGGCGAGAAGATTACCGTCAACGACGATCATTCACTCAACGTGCCCGCCAACCCCATCATTCCCTTCATCGAGGGTGATGGCATCGGGGTGGATATCAGCCCGGTTATGCTCAACGTCGTCAATGCCGCAGTCGAAAAGGCCTACGGCGGCGACCGCGAGATCTCCTGGATGGAGATCTACACCGGCGAGAAGGCCGCCGAGCTGTACGACGGCGACTGGTTCCCGGAAGAAACCCTGGATGCCATCCGCGAGTACTCGGTGGCTATCAAGGGCCCGCTGACCACGCCGGTTGGCGGTGGTTTCCGTTCCCTGAACGTGGCCCTGCGCCAGGAAATGGACCTGTATGTGTGTCAGCGTCCGGTACGTTGGTTCGAAGGTGTGCCATCCCCGGTGCGTGAGCCCGGCAAGTGCAACATGGTGATCTTCCGCGAGAACTCCGAAGACATCTACGCCGGTATCGAGTACCAGGCCGGTACGCCGGAAGCCCAGAAGGTTGTCGATTTCATCACCAAGGAAATGGGCGCCACCAAGATGCGCTTCACCGAGGGTGTGGGTATCGGCATCAAGCCGGTGTCTGAAGAGGGCACCAAGCGCCTGGTGCGCAAGTCTATCCAGTACGCGATCGACCAGGACCTGCCGAGCGTAACCCTGGTACACAAAGGCAACATCATGAAGTTCACCGAAGGCGCCTTCCGCGACTGGGGCTATGAGCTGGCCATGGAAGAGTTCGGTGGCGAGCTGCTGGACGGCGGCCCCTGGGTTGCCATCAAGAACCCCAACACCGGCAAGGAGATCGTCATCAAGGACGTGATTGCCGACGCCATGCTGCAGCAGATCCTGACCCGCCCGGCGGAGTACAGCGTTGTAGCCACCATGAACCTGAACGGTGACTACCTGTCAGACGCGCTGGCGGCGCAGGTGGGCGGTATCGGTATCGCCCCTGGCGCCAACATGAGCGACACCATTGCCCTGTTTGAGGCCACCCACGGTACCGCGCCCAAGTACGCGGGCCAGGACAAGGTCAACCCGGGCTCTCTGATCCTGTCTGCCGAGATGATGCTGCGGCACATGGGTTGGAATGAGGCCGCCGACCTGATCATCACTGGCATGAATGGGGCGATTCAGGCGAAGACGGTCACCTATGACTTTGAGCGCCTGATGGACGGGGCCACGCTGGTGAGCTGCTCCGGGTTCGGTGATGCTGTAATCGAGCACATGTAACCACCACTAGCCCGTCCGCCACGAGCGTGATGCTATTTCCGGAACGGGCTGCGCCCTGAAGGTTCCGAAAACAGCACCACACTCGCGGCGTACTTCATCGGAGTACTCTGCTGCTTCGTGAAAAGCCGGCCGAACGGGTCGGCTTTTTTTGTGTCTGACGCGTATACATCCGAAACGCATTGATTCGCAGTTTGTTGAGTCCCTGTCAAGGGCTTGAGAAATGGGCGTTTCGCCCACAGTATGAATTCAGAAGATTTGGGTATACTGGACGCATGGACACCATGTATGACCGTTGTGTGAGTATGAGTACGCGTATGGTTTCCGACCAACACGTGCCGATCCGGCTGAGCGGGGATGACTCCGATCAGGAGGACGGCTTTGGCGATGACAGCGGGCTTGCTGTTCAGGAAGCCAAGCCCAAGCTCAAGAAGCCGCCGCTGTACAAGGTCATCCTGCTCAACGATGACTACACACCCATGGAGTTCGTGGTAGAGGTGCTGGAGATTTTCTTCCGCATGAACCGCGAACAGGCCACCCAGATAATGTTGACCGTACACACCCAGGGCAAGGGCGTGTGTGGTATCTATACCCGGGATATTGCCGAGACCAAGATGAACCAGGTGAACCAGTATTCCCGGGATCACCAACACCCCTTGCTTTGTGAAGTAGAGGCTTCCGACGGCTAGAACTGGAGTATCCATCGATGTTGAATAAAGAGCTCGAAGCCACACTCAATGAAGCCTTCAAGGGCGCTCAGTCGAAACGACACGAATACATGACGGTGGAGCACCTGCTGCTGGCGCTGCTGGACAACGCCGATGCGGCCCGGGTGCTGAAGGCCTGTGGGGGCGACCTGGGTAACCTGCGCGGCGAGCTGACTGAGTTTGTCGATGCCACCACGCCGCTGATCCCCGAGGACGAGGACGATCGCGACACGCAGCCGACCCTGGGTTTCCAGCGCGTCATACAGCGGGCGGCTTTCCACGTGCAATCCTCGGGCAAGGCGGAGGTCACCGGTGCCAACGTACTGGTGGCGATTTTCAGCGAGCAGGAGAGCCAGGCGGTCTACTTCCTGAAGATGCAGAACATCGCCCGGCTGGACGTGGTCAACTACATTACCCACGGCATCTCCAAGGTCTCTGGCGAGGACGACAGCAGCCCGGAGCGCGTCAGCGACGAGGAAGCCGCCATGGAGGAGGGCGAGGCCAACCCGCTGGACAGCTTTGCCACCAACCTCAACGAGGAGGCCCAGGAGGGCCGCATCGACCCGCTGATCGGGCGCATGCAGGAGGTGGAGAGGGTCTCCCAGATCCTGTCCCGGCGCCGCAAAAACAACCCGTTGCTGGTGGGTGAATCCGGTGTTGGCAAGACGGCCATCGCCGAGGGCCTGGCCAAGCTGATCGTCGACGGCGATGTGCCGGACGTGCTGAAGGAAAGCGTAGTCTACGCGCTGGACATGGGCTCGCTGCTGGCGGGCACCAAGTACCGCGGTGATTTCGAAAAGCGCCTGAAGTCGCTGCTGGCCGAGCTCAAGAAGCGCGAAGGCGCGATCTTGTTCATCGACGAGATCCACACGATTATCGGCGCCGGCGCTGCCTCTGGTGGCGTTATGGACGCCTCCAACCTGCTCAAGCCCATGCTGGCTTCCGGCAAGTTGCGGTGCATCGGCTCCACCACCTTCCAGGAATACCGGGGCATCTTTGACAAGGACCGGGCCCTGAGCCGTCGTTTCCAGAAGATCGATGTCATGGAGCCCTCGGCAGAGGACACTTTCCACATCCTCAAGGGCCTCAAGAGCCGCTTCGAGGAGCACCACGGCCTGCGCTACACGAACAAGGCCCTGAAGGCGGCCGCTGAGCTGGCCGAGCGCTACATCACCGATCGCTTCCTGCCCGACAAGGCTATCGACGTGATCGACGAGGCCGGCGCCTTCCAGCAGCTGCAGCCGCCGTCCAAGCGCAAGAAGGTGATCGGCGTGCACGACGTGGAAGCGGTCATCGCCAAGATTGCCCGCATTCCCCCGAAATCCGTGAGCGCGTCGGACAAGGAAGCGCTGCAGAAGCTCGAGAGTAACCTGCAGATGGTGGTGTTCGGCCAGGACCAGGCCATTACCAGCCTGTCCACGGCTATCAAGCTGGCCCGCGCCGGCCTCAAGCCCACCGAGAAGCCGATCGGCTCCTTCCTGTTCGCCGGCCCCACCGGGGTGGGCAAGACCGAGGTGAGCCGCCAGCTGGCCCGCGTGCTGGGCCTGGAACTGGTGCGCTTCGA
>JASJBK010000119.1 GCA_030066555.1 Halieaceae bacterium | reverse complement strand
GTGCCGGCAATGGCGGCCATGCCGGCATCACCCTGCCCCGCCACCACGGCAACCATCCCGCCCAGCAGGCCCAGCAGGGTGGGAATCTGGCTGCGCTGAGCGGCCTCGACGCTGCGTGACCAGTGGCGCTGGCTGATGTGGCCCAGTTCGTGGGTCAGCACCGAGGCCAGCTGTGACTCGGTCTCCGCCTTGCGCACCAGGCCCGTGTGCACACCCACCACCCCGCCCGGGACTGCAAAAGCGTTGATGGAGTCAGCCTCGACGGTGATCAGCTCGAGCCGGCGGTCCTGGAGTTCGCTGGTTTCCGCCAGCCTGTAGACCAGGGTCTCCAGGTAGTCCTGCATCAAGGGGTCTTCCAGCGCGGGTACCTGGCGGCGGTAGGACATGAGCCAGACCCGGCCCATCATGTATTCCTGGCCCACCGGGATGACCCCGGTTTCCCCCATGGTCGGCAGCTGGTTGCCGCTGCGCTGGGCCTGTGCAGACCCGCCCAACAACAGGCCCGCCAGCAGTAGTGGGAGCAGCGTGCGCATGCGTCAGGCCCGCGGCAGGGTCACTCCGGTCTGGCCCTGGTACTTGCCGCCGCGGTCCCTGTAGCTGGTCTCGCAGACTTCATCGGACTCGAAGAACAGCATCTGTGCCACACCCTCGTTGGCGTAGATCTTCGCCGGCAGGTTGGTGGTATTGGAAAACTCCAGGGTCACATGGCCTTCCCACTCGGGCTCCAACGGCGTGACGTTGACGATGATGCCGCAGCGGGCATAGGTGGACTTGCCGAGGCACACGGTCAGCACATTGCGGGGAATGCGGAAGTACTCCACCGTCGAGGCCAGCGCAAACGCGTTGGGCGGGATGATGCAGGACTCGCCGTGGATATCCACGAAGCTCTTCTCGTCGAAGTTTTTCGGGTCCACCGTGGCCGAGTGGATGTTGGTAAACACCTTGAAGTGCTCGGAGCAGCGCACGTCATAGCCGTAGCTGGAGGTGCCGAAGGAGATCACCCGCTGCTCATTGACGTAGCGTACCTGCTCCGCCTGGAAGGGCTCGATCATGCCCTCTTGCTCGGCCATGCGCCGAATCCACTTGTCTGACTTGATACTCATGAAAATCCTGTAGTGCGGTGTTAGGGGCGATCTCGCGATCGCTCAATCGTTGCTGATAACAATCTCCGGGCCGGCGTCAGGTGCTGCCTCGCCGAGCGCCGCGCTCACCCGGTCGGCGATGGCCAGGTAGCTGGCGGCCTCAGGGCTGTCAGGTGCGGCAACCACGGTGGGGCGGCCACCGTCGGTCTGCTCGCGGATCGACAGCGCCAGCGGCAAGGCGCCCAGCAACTGGACACCGTACTCGGCGGCGATGCGCTCGCCGCCCTCGGCGCCGAAGATATGTTCCTGGTGACCGCACTTGCTGCAGGTGTGCACCGCCATGTTTTCCACGATACCCAACACCGGGATGCCGACCTTGCCGAACATCTCGATACCCTTGCGGGCATCCAGCAGGGCGATGTCCTGGGGCGTGGTGACAATTACCGCACCGGACACCTTGGCCTTCTGTGACAGCGTCAGCTGGATATCGCCGGTGCCCGGCGGCATGTCGATCACCAGGTAATCGAGCTCGCCCCACCAGGTCTGTTCGAGCATCTGCTGCAGGGCGCCGCCGGCCATGGGGCCGCGCCACACCATTGGCGTGCGTTCACTGACGAGGTACCCCATCGACATCGTCGCCAGGCCGTGAGCCTCGATGGGCAGCAGGTACTTGCCGTCTTTCTGCTCGGGCTGCTGCGACTCGGGGATGCCCAGCATGATCTGCTGGCTGGGGCCGTAGACGTCGGCGTCGAGCAGGCCGACCGCAGCGCCCCGTGCTTTCAGCGCCAGGGCGAGATTAACGGCCGTGGTGGACTTGCCCACTCCGCCCTTGCCGGAGGCAACGGCGACGATGTGCTTGATCTGGTTCATGGGGACACCCGGGTGGCGCGAAGGCCGCTAGTATAAGCAGCGCTCCGTTTACCCACAATCGCACCCACAAACAGACCCACGATCAGAGGCTGGCATCGATGAAGTCTGCCAGATCCTTGCGGAATTTCACCAGCGACGGGGGATGCACATACATCATGTGACCGGCCTCGTAGTACTCGATGGCGACATTGCCACGCAGGCTGTCCGGCAGCGGCATCTGGTCGATGAAATACTCGGACGCCCGGTACGGGGTCGCCAGATCGAAGTAGCCCTGCTGCACCAGCACCTTCATATCCGGGTTGCGGATGATGGCGTAGGCCAGGTCAACACCCGTGTCGGCCGGTGTTTTATAGCCGCTCTTGGGATCCTTGTGCATGCGATCCCAGTCGCGCCACAGTCTACCGGAGACCACGTACTGGCGCTCGATGTCCACGCCCAGGTCGGTGCGGATGTAGTCGTTGAAGGTGGCGACAAAGCCCGGACCCACCGAGCTCATGTAGGGGTCAAAGGGCATGTTCTCGGCCAGGGCGTTGGTGGTATAGCCGAAGAAGCGCGAATCGATGCGGCCCGCGAGCTGGTCGCGATCGCGCAACAGCTCCTGCACGAACTGGCTCTCGGTGACGCGGAAATCGGCGCGCAGCCAGAAAATCGGCGTGGTGCCGGTGTAGGCCGCCAGCTGCTCAGCCACCCGCTGGCGCTCGGCGTCACTGGCGCGGGCGCCCTTGACCAGCACGGTCAGGTAATCGGAAATCGCGAACTCGTCCACTTCCGCCAGGAAGGCCTTGAAGTCGGACGGCTTGTTGGCCAGCGCATCGTGGAACCAGGCGGTGGCGGCATAGGTGGACAGGGTCATCGGGTAGCCGGTGACCAGGTTGGCCACCCCGACACCGCCACCGCCGGCCGAATCCATGTAGGGAGAGACCAGCACCACGCCATTGAGGCCGATGTTGTGGCGGGTCAGCAGATCGAAGCTGACTCCACCGGCGCGCATGCCACCGTAGCTCTCACCGAGAATGTACTTCGGCGATGCCCAGCGATCGTTCTCGGTAACGTACTGGGCAATGAAGTTCGACACCGACTTGATGTCATTGTCTACGCCCCAGAAGTCCTTGCCTTCCGCCTCGCCCAGCGGGCGGGAGAAGCCGGTACCGATCGGATCCATCATCACCAGGTCGACCTTGTCGATGATGCTGTACTCGTTGTCCTTGCGCTGGAAAGGCCCCTTGCCATTGACGGCCAGGTCCTCGACCACAGTAATCTGCGGCCCCAGCACCCCCATGTGCAGCCACATGGAGGCTGAACCGGGGCCGCCGTTCCAGGCAAACATCAACGGGCGGGTGGCCTTGTTGGCACCTTCCCTCTCGTAGGCGGTATAGCCGAACTCGGCGATCGGTTTGTCCTCTTCGTCGCGCATGATCAGGGTACCGGCGGTGGCACGGTAACGAACACGCTGGCCCTGCACGCGAATCTCGTGCTGGCTGACGAAGCGCTCGGGCTCGGCCTCTACGGCCGGCTTCTCGGTCTCGTGCTCATCGGCCAGGGCTGCCAGTGGCAGCAGCAGGACCAGGCAGAGGAAGGTCTGGAAGGTTTTCACTGGGTTGCTCCTTTTCCGGGTGCGGCGACAAAAGCCCGCAAGTATAACCTGAGCCGGCTTCACCGTTGGCAGGTGGCCGTCTATGCTTTGGGTAGCAAAACCAAGGGGGACTCCTGGCATGGATCTCGGTTCAATCAACTGGCTGGCGGTGCTGGCGAGCGCCGTCTCGGCCTTTGTACTCGGCGGCATCTGGTATGGACCAGTCTTTGGCAAGGCCTGGCAGCGGCTGGAGGGGCTTGCCGACGAAGAACTCCAGGACGGCCATGCGCCGATGATCTTCGGCGGCGCCTTCGTGCTCAACCTGGTAATGGCCAGCACGCTGGCACTGCTGCTGCAGCTGCACCCGGCGCCGGCGCTGGTGTCGGGTTTCACCGTCGGTGGCCTGCTGGGGCTGACGCTGATTGCGACCAGCTATGGGATCAGTTACCTGTTCGGCCGCAAGCCTTTCGCCCTGTGGCTGATCGATGCAGGCTACATGGTCGTGTTCATGGCGCTGATGGGAGCGATTCTGGGCGCCTGGCGCTGAAGAGTCAGGGCGTTCGAATTTTCCAGCCCAGGTCTCGCAGCACGGCCAGCAACAGCGGGCCGGGCTCATGGCTGAAGCGACCATCTCCGGATGAAGGCGTCATCAGGTAGTTGCCCGAGCCCGGTGGGTTATCGTCAACACTGAAGTGGGCCACGTTGCCGGGTGCGAGCCGCGGTGCCTGTCCGGCGTTGGCAGCTCGCGCCGCCTCACCGTCAAACACCAGGTCGTCACTTCCGAGATACGCCGACAGTGCCGCTGACGGATTGCCGGTGGCCGCCACTTCCAGCAGGGAAACCCCGGCGCCATTGACCACCCTGCTGTCGTAGAGGTGCGGGGTACCATCGAGCGGGCCCAGGGTAAAACTCAGCGCAAAGAACGACACGAAGTCGTTGGGCAAACCCAGTGAGGCGCCTGCATCACCCTCCCAGGGTACGAAAGTGCCAGAGGACATGCCGAGGCCGTGGGCAATCTCGTGCAGGGCCACAGACAGGAAGTCCATCTGTTCCGCGGCGATGGGTGTGTCACCGCCGTAATACCAGTTCTTCCGCGCCAGGAAAAAGATATTGATATCGTCCTGCTCAGAGTCGCGCTCTCCGGCCAGGGTGTTCGCCAGGGCCGATGGATACCAGGCATTCGCAACCGGGAGGTGCGCCGCATTGCGCACGCCTCGGGGCAGTGCAAAGGCGGTGGGGCCGCGCTCGACCCAGCTCACCCGCACGCGAATCGGCACATCGGTATCCAGATAGCGCTCCCAGATGCGGCTGGCATGTTCGAACTGCCGTTGGGCGCTCTCGGGCACAGCATCGTAGCTGTTCTGGAAGATGCCGTCCGCCAGCGCCATCTCGCAGGCGAGGCTGAGCACAGCCAGCAGGCCGATGCGGCGGCGCAATGGCATCAGCGATTGCGGCCCAGCTTCTCGTGGGCGTCGACCCACTCGTTGGTGCCGGTCTTGCGATCGACGCGGGTGGCAGCGCCCAGCGACAGCTCCCCGGCCACCACCACGCCAGCAGCGATTTCCAGCAGCTTCATCACCTTGCCGGGGCCGTAGCAGTCCATGACTTCCAGACATTCGCGCTGCGTAGACAGGCCTGTGCCGCCGCCGTAGGTGGCCATGATCAGGGCCGGCAGCGTCACCGAGAAGTAGAGGTCACCATTGCGGGTCACATAGTTATAGACCGTGCACTGATTCGCCTCGCCGATGTTGGCAGCGTCCTGGCCGGTGGCCAGGAACATGGCCGCCAGGCCATTGGCCGGGTGGGCGGCGTTGTTGGAGGAACCCGCCATAAAGGCGCTCAGGGTCGAGATCCCGTAGCCGTAGTGCATCTGTTCCGGGGTGATGCGCAGCACGTCGCCCAGCACTTCCCGCGGCAGGGTGATTTCCGCCGTCACCCGGCGGCCGCGACCCTTGAGCGAGTTGACGTAGGAGGTGCGCTTCTCGGTATCGAAGGAGCCCGACAGCAGGTAGTGACGCAGGTAGGGAATCTGGCTGCGGATCCACTCGCAGGCCACGAAGGTGGCCTTGCCGGTCATATTCTGGCCGGCAGCGTCGCCGGTGGAGTAGTCAAAGCGCGTGTGCACCATGTTGTGCACGATGTAGTGCTCGACCTCCAGCAGCTTGCCCACCGAGGTCGTGGACTCGGCCTGGGCCTTGACCGCATCGAAATTGGCCACCAGCCAGTCGCGAAAATCGCGGGCCTCGCGGGCACTGCGGAAAATAAAGGTCGGCGCGCGCTGCATGGCTTCCCCGCACACGGTGGTGGTGACACCGCCGGCCTCGCGGATCACCCGCATACCGCGATTATATGATGCGACGAGAGTCCCCTCGATGGTGGCCATGGGCACGTAGAACTCACCCTGGGCGTGCTCACCGTTGACCAGCAAGGGACCTGCCAGGCCGATGGGAATCTGGGCCACCCCGAACAGGTGCTCGACGTTGCCGGCCATGCTGTCGGGGTCGAAGGAGAACTTCCTGGTGTGATCAAGACTGGCGCCGGTCTTTTCGGCGATGAAGCGCTGGCGCTCCTCGATAATTTCCGGCGTGTAATCGTTGTCGTTACTGCGTGGAATCTTGTTGCTCATGCTGGGGTGTCTCGCAAAAAAGGCGAAAGGATAGCACTCTCTACGAGACCCTGGCTGCCCCGGTTCAAGCGTGGTGTGGGTAGACCGGCTCGTACATGTGCTCGCGGATGGCCTGCTCGAGATTCTCCGGCAACTCAATGCCCGCCAGCCCGCTGCGCGATGCTTCCTCGGCTACCGCGGCGGCGATCGCCGCCGAGACCTCGCGAATGCGCGACAGCGCCGGGTAGATGCGACCGGAGCCCAGGTCGTCCTCATCCACCAGGTGGGCGAGGCAATTGGCGGCGGCCAGGAACATCTCATCGGTGACGCGGCTGGCGCGGCAGTACAGGGCCCCCAGGCCGACTCCGGGAAAGATATAGGCATTGTTACCCTGCCCCGGCACCAGGGTCTGCCCGCCCAGCTTCACAGGATCGAAGGGGCTGCCGCTGGCGTAGATGGCCCTGCCTTCACTCCAGGTATAGGCCTGCTCGGCGGTGCACTCGGCCTTGGAGGTGGGGTTTGAGAGTGCAAACACGATGGGGCGCTCATTCAGCTCACACATCGCCCGCACCACCGGCTTGGTGAAGGTCTGGGGCTGGCCGGCGCAGCCGATGATCGCCGTCGGCTTGAGTGCCAGCACCGCCGCCAGCAGCTCGTCGGTGTGCTCTCCCGGGTGGGCGTAGGGTTGCTTCTGCGCTGGGATCTCCGGGCGATCAGCGGTCAGCAGGCCGCGGGAATCGATCATCCAGCAGGCCGCCCGGGCCTGCTGCTCATCACAGCCCTCCCGCACCATGGCGTTGACCAGGCAGTCGGCGATGCCGATGGCCGCCTGGCCCGCCCCCAGGAAGAGCACCTTCAGATCGGAGAGCTTGCCACCGGTGATGCGCATGGCAGCCATCAGGCCCGCAACGGCGACTGCACCGGTACCCTGGATGTCGTCGTCAAACAGGCAGTACCGGTCGCGGTAGTGTTTCAGCAGGCGGAAAGCGTTGGCATTGCCGAAGTCCTCCAGCTGCACCAGCACACCCGGAAACACCTCGTGCACCGCCACCATGAATTCCTCAATCAGCTCGTCGTACTCCGGTCCGCGCATGCGCTTACGCTCCAGCCCGGTATAGAGCGGATCGTTCAATAGCGCCTCGTTGTTGGTGCCGACATCGAGAGTGATGGGCAGGCACTCGGTGGGCGCAATGCCGGCGCAGGCGGTGTAAAGGGACAGTTTGCCGATCGGTATTCCCATGCCGTAGGTACCGAGGTCGCCAAGGCCGAGGATGCGTTCACCGTCGGTGACCACGATGATGCGCGCATCTCGATGGGGCCAGTTGCGCAGCACCTCCGCCACCCGCCCGCGATCATCCAGGGAGATGTAGAGGCCGCGGGGTCGGCGGTAGACGTGGCCGAACTGCTGGCAAGCCTTGCCCACGGTGGGCGTGTAGATGAGCGGCATCATGCGCTCGATATGTTGGGTGATAACGCGGTAGAAGAGCGTCTCGTTGCGGTCCTGCAGGGCGATCAGGAACAGGTAGCGCTCGAGATCAGAGACCTTGTGATCGAGATTGTCGAGGACGCGCAGCTCCTGCTCCGCCACCGAGTTGTGTCGCGGCGGCAGCAGGCCGCGCAGGCCCAGCAACTCGCGCTCCGCCTCGGTGAAGGCGGTGCCCTTGTTGCGTACCGGGTCGTGTAGCAGCTTGACCCCGCGTTCTGTGGGTGCGGAATCGGCCATCGCCACCAGTATATGCCGGTGTGCGTATGCCGCCCGCGCAGTCAGGCTTTCTCTTGGTCTACATCAAGATTCTCGTCTACGCTGCAAAGATGACAAAGAAGATTGCACTGATTACCGGCGCCTCCTCCGGCATCGGCGAAGCGCTGGCAGCGGAGTTTGCCGCCGGCGGCTACGGGCTGGTGCTGGTCGCACGCAGCGAAGAAAAACTCCGGGCGCTGGCCAAACGGCTAAGCGCCGACCACGGCGTGGACGTGCGGGTGGAACCTACCGACCTTACCGACCCACACGCCGCGACCGGGTTGGCGGCAAAACTGAAACGGGCCCGCAAGCCAGTTAGCGCCCTGATCAATAACGCCGGCGTGCTCGAGCACGGTCGTTTTGTCGACATTCCCGCCGCCACCCACCAGCAGCTGGTAGACCTGAACATCAGCGGCCTGACTTCCATGCTGTCGGCCTTCCTGCCCGGCATGGTTGAACGCGGTGAGGGCCGGGTGCTCAATGTCGCCTCCGTTGCCGCTTTTCAGCCGGTGCCAGCGCTGGCGAGCTATGCCGCCAGCAAGGCCTACGTGCTGTCGCTGACCGAGTCCCTGTCCGAGGAACTCAAGGGCACCGGCGTTACCGCCACGGCGCTGTGCCCGGGGGTCACCGACACCGGCATGCTGAGCGGCGCCCAGGAGAAGAACGAGAACCTAAAGTTGCCCGATTTTGTCATCGGCGATGTGCGCGACGTCGCCCGCGCCGGCTACAAGGCCTGCATGGACGGCGACGTGATCTGTGTGCCCGGCCTGGTCAACCAGCTCTCCACCCTGGGCAGCCGCAACACACCGCGCTGGTTGTTGCGTCGCATCACCGGCATCGTCGGGCGCTACAGCACCCGCGATTAAGCCTTCAGCCGGTCTTCCCGCGGCTGACCGGTAACGGTGATTGGGGTATAGTGGCGCCCTTTTTTTAAAGCGAGATTCCAGCCGCATGGCCGACAGCACCGCCCGCGACATCCTGGTTACCAGCGCCCTGCCCTATGCCAATGGCCCCCTGCACCTGGGCCACATGCTGGAGCAGGTGCAGACGGATATCTGGGTGCGCTTCCAGCAGTCCCGGGGACATAACTGCCGCTACGTGTGTGCCGACGACGCCCACGGCACTGCAATCATGCTGACCGCCGAGGAGCTGGGCATCACCCCGGAACAGCAGATCGAGCAGATGCACGCGGCGCACCTGGCCGACAGCCGCGACTTTCACATCAACTTCGCGAACTTCCATACCACCCACTCCGAAGAGAACCGGGTGCTCAGCGAGTCGATCTACCTCGCACTCAGGGAAAACGGCCACATTGCCGAGCGGGAAATCACCCAGGCCTTTGACCCGGAAAAAGAGTTATTCCTGTCGGATCGCTACATCAAAGGCACCTGCCCGCGCTGCAAGACCCCGGACCAGTACGGCGATAACTGCGAGGCCTGTGGTGCCACTTACAGCCCCAGCGACCTGATCGACGCCAAATCGGCACTGTCCGGGGCGACCCCCGTGGACAAGCAGTCGCTGCACTATTTCTTCACGCTGCCGGCCTTCGCAGACATGCTCAAGGAATGGACCGGCAGCGGTACCCTGCAGCCGCAGATTGCCAACAAGCTGAGCGAATGGCTGGACGCAGGCCTGCAGGAATGGGACATCAGCCGCGATGCGCCTTACTTCGGCTTCGAGATTCCCGACGCGCCGGGCAAGTACTTCTATGTGTGGCTGGACGCGCCGATTGGCTACATGGCCAGCCACAAGGACCTGTGCGAGCGCGAAGGGCTGGATTTCGACGCGGTCTGGTCCAGCGATGCCAGCAGCGAGCTGTATCACTTCATCGGCAAGGACATCATCAACTTTCACGGCCTGTTCTGGCCGGCCATGCTGCACTCCGCCGGCTACCGCACGCCGACCGGCATCTTCGTGCACGGCTTCCTGACCGTGAACGGCACCAAGATGTCCAAGTCGCGGGGCACTTTCATCAACGCCCGCACCTACCTGGAACACCTGGATGCCGAGTACATCCGCTACTACTTCGCCGCCAAGCTGGGTAGTGGCGTGGACGATATCGACCTCAACCTCGAGGACTTCGTGCAGCGGGTCAACTCCGACGTGGTGGGCAAGGTGGTGAATATCGCCAGTCGCTGCGCGGGCTTCCTGCGCAAGGGTTTCGACAGCCGGCTGGAAGCCGAGTGCAGCGAGCCGGTGCTGGTGCAGGAGTTCATCGCCGCCGGCGATTCCATCGCCGAGCTGTATGAGAGCCGCGAGTTCAGCAAGGCCATTCGCGAAATCATCGCGCTGGCGGATCGCGCCAACCAGTACATCGACGAGAAGAAGCCCTGGGTGCTGGCCAAGGAAGAGGGCCGGGAGACTGAAGTGCACGCCGCCTGCTCGGTGGGCATCAACCTGTTCCGGGTACTGATGACCTACCTCAAGCCGGTGCTGCCGGCCATGGCGGAGAAAGCCGAGGCGTTTCTCAACTGCTCCCTGGACTGGACCGCCCTCGACAGCGCCCTTGTTGATCACCAGGTCGCAAAGTTCAAGCCGCTGCTGACCCGCATCGACCCCAAGAGCGTGGAAGCCATGGTTGAAGCCACCGCGGCCGCAGCGGCCGCCAAGACAGACAACACCCCTGCAGCGAACAGCGAGGCTGAACAGGATGACAACACCATCGACTTCGATACCTTCGCCAAAGTCGAGCTGCGGGTCGCCGAGATTATTGCCGCCGAGCATGTCGAGGGCGCTGACAAACTGCTGCGCCTGACCCTGGACCTCGGTGGCGAGCAACGCAATGTGTTCGCCGGCATCAAGGAAGCCTACCCGGACCCGGCGCTGCTCGTGGGGCGGCTGACGGTGTGCGTGGCCAACCTGGCGCCGCGCAAGATGCGCTTCGGAGTCTCCGAGGGCATGGTGCTGGCGGCGGGCCCCGGCGGCAGCGACATCTTCCTGCTGCAACCGGACGCCGGCGCGACACCCGGCATGGTCGTCAAGTAAGCGCTTTCCCCCGCGCCCGTGCGCGTTTTCAGGGCTGACCCGAGGTGGCGCGCCAGCACTGCACCCTTTGTCCAGACACGCCGTGAATCCATCCCTGGAGGCTCGGGGCCGCCGTCC
>JASJBK010000009.1 GCA_030066555.1 Halieaceae bacterium | reverse complement strand
CTGCAGTTCGACGGCAATGATGCCAATCGCCAGAAGCTCGATTTTGTTACCGACAGGATGATGCAGCTTGAGGTCGAGGCGCTGCCAGGTTTCCCCATTGTCGTCCGAGCGGTAGGCAATGCCCGCCTCACCGGACAGATAGAGCGCGTCGCCGTTGGCGCTCAGTGAATAGTAATGGTAGCCCTCAAGGTTCTCGATTCCGCCCTGGGCGATACGCCACTGCAGGCCGCCATTGTCGGTGCGGTACAGCATTCCATAGGCGCCTACCGCCAACCCGAACTGGTTGTCGGCAAACCAGACGTCGAGAAAGGGGTCAGCCGGACCGGTTTCCAGCGCCAGCTCGGCATCCTCGACGGCGTACTGGGCCTCTTCCAGGGCATACTGCAGGTCGTCATCGGGCTCGGACTCGGCCTCCTGCAGCGCCGCCTCAAGCTGCATCATCCTGTCGGTAACAAAATCGAGCTTCTGGCGATTGGCATCATTGCCGTCGAACTGCAGCTGCCAGCTCTCGCCCGCATCGCCGGAGTGCAAGATCACGCCGCCGTGGCCGACCGCCCAGCCGTGTTCGTCTGTGGGAAAACTGAGTGACGTGAGGGTTTCGCTGACGGGCACCCTGGCCTGCTGCCAGGACTGGCCGTCATCGTCGGAGTAGACGATCAGCCCGCGCTCGCCCACCGCTACCAGTCGCGAGCCGGCGCGGGTCAGGTCAAGCAGCTGCGCGGCGCCCGCATCGGCGACCGGCAGTGCCGGCGAACCGGCAAAATCCGCGCCCTGTAACGGGCCTGACAGCCCCAGGCCGGAAAGCACCAGGGCCGCGAGCAGTACCTGTAGCGAACGCACTACCGGCGACCGGCTCGACGCAGGGCCTGCGGCGTGAAGTTCTTGAAGCTCGTGTCGAAGTCGAAGTCGTAGGTGTAGCGCTTCTCTTCATTATCCAGGCCGATCACCAGGTAACGGCCAGAGATCAGGTCGTGCAGGCTCTCAGCAGCCAGCCAGGGGATTTTCGCCTGGTAGTGCAGTATCGGGTGGCCTTCCTTGACCTTCCACAGCTCGCCGCGGCCGTCATAGTGGTCGATCACGGCTATCTGCCAGGTGTCTTCGTCGATATAGAAGGTGCGGCGCGCATAAATATGGCGTGCATTATCCTTCAGGGTGGAGTCCACCACCCACACCCGGTGCTTCTCATAGCGCAGCAGGTCCGAGTTCAGGTGACCCGGTTTGACGATGTCCTTGTACTTGAGCTCGCCATCCCACAGCTGGTAGCTGTTGTAGGGGATGATCATCTCGCGCTTGCCGACCAGCTCCCAGTTGTAGCGGTCGGGCGCACCGTTGAACATATCGAGATCGTCTGCGGTGCGCAGGCCATCGGAAGCGGTGCCCGGTCCGTCATAGGCAATGTTCGGAGCCCGGCGCACCCGGCGTTGGCCGGCGTTATAGAGCCAGGCCGAGCGCGGCTCGGCAATCTGGTCGATATTTTCGTGAATCAGCAGTACGTCACCTTCCAGGCGCGCCGGCGCCAGGATGCGCTGCAGGAACACGAACAGTCGGTTCGGGTATTCGTTACCCGGCACCCGATTGGCGAAGATCGCCTCTTCCTCGAACAGCACCGGAGCAAAGTCGCCATTGGCCTGCACCGGGATCTGGGTATAGCGCCGCTGCAGGGTCATCGGCGTGCGGTAGCGCACGATGTGGTTCCACATCACGTGCAGGGCTTCCTGCGGAATCGGGAACGGCACATTGGAAACAAAATCCTTGAGTCCGTTCCCGCCCTCCACCATATCGGTGACCGTGGCGCCTTCCTTGATCAGGTCGTACTCGGCGTCCGGCAGCAGCGCACTGCGCCGCGTCGGGTAGACCGGCATGCTGAAGGTATCCGGGTAGCGCTTGAGCAGCGCTACCTGTCCCGGCGACAGCATTTCGGCGTACTGGTCGGCGTTGGCCGCGGTAATGGTGTACAGGGGCTTGTCGTCGGCGAAAGGATCAACCAGGCGGTCGCCGGGGCTGTAGCCCGCCGGCAGTTCCTTGAGCCCACCGGTCCAGGCCGGTATCGAACCGTCGGCATTGCCGGCGCGCTCGGCGCCCATGGGGGTCAGCTCTTCGCCGCCCAGGCGAGCGGCTTCTTCGGCACTGATCTTGGCCAGCGCCGGCGCCGCCAGCAGGCAGGTTCCCAGGGCAATCAGAGCTGCCTTGCTTGTTGTTATCTTGTGCATTTGATGCTCCTTAAATCAGAACGCTGCAGACACGCTGAAGGACAGGAAGTCGCGGTCGTCCAGTTCATTGTAGTCTGCCCCGAAGAACGTGGTATAGGACAATTCCGCCCGGTATATGTTCAGGTAGTCTGCCCGCAGGCCGATGCTGAAGGCCTGGCGCTCGTCGACGAAGTTGGGCGCCGGCGAGGTACCGTCCACATCGTGGGACCATGCCATGTTGGGAATGATATTGGCACCCGCGATCAGGTCGTTGAATTCCAGGCTGGCCCGTATCCGGTAGCCCCAGGCGAAGTCCTCGGTGAAACCGTCATTGGTGCAGTTGGCCGGGTTGCTGTTCGGCACCACACCAAGAGGCAACTGCGACGTACAGGTAATGGTGCCGAAGCGGTCGCTTTCAATGGGCCGGAAGTCGCCGACGCCGAACACCGGAGAGCGGCCGTAGCGCTGGTTGTCGTCCATATCGTCGAGCCACACTGCGCCCACCTCGGCGGCGAAGTTGAGGCGATCGGCGCCCAGCACCTGCTCGAAGAAGCGAATGACGCTGATTTGCGCCTGGGTGTACTCGACGTCGTCATAGCCACGCACCCGGCCACCGGGGCCGGCTTGCAGGGCGCGATCCTGCACCCGCGACCACTCGGCGAAGCTACCCAGCGCCAGGGCCTGGGCGATTTCAGTGGTGTTGATCTGCAGCGGGAAGTCGGGGCGATAGCTAACCTCGCCGGACACCGCCCAGAAGCCAACGTTGGTGGCAAAGCTCAGGGCGTAGGTCTCGATGTCCTCCGGGTACTCAAAGAAGTACTGGGGATTTGCGCCGAGAATGAACGGCAGGCCGAAATTCTCCGAGGGGTTGATGCCGCTAAAGATCGGCGTGCGGCTGTGCGTGTTGATGTAGTAGAAGCCGAACTCGGTGCCGTTGAGCTGCTCGACGAAGTACTTCGCCGAGATACCCCACTGGCCGTCATTGGAGGGGTTGTCGTCACCGGCGCGGGGGATAAAATCCCCGACCTCGACCTGCTCCCGATCACTGCTGGTGGTGCGCACCGTCAGTTTGTTACAGCCACCGCCAAACACATCGCCGGCATTCCAGTAGGTGCCGCACTCGTCAACGATGGTGCGGTCGTATTCGTACTGGTAGAACACTTCCAGTGACAGGTCCGGGGTAGCGCCGATGTTGGCGTAGACGAGGCCGGTGGGCAGCAGCGCCTCGCGGATCTCGGTGCCCGGGCGGCGCAGCGCCGTCACGTCGAAGGGGTTGATGACATTGATGCCGTTCTGGATAAACAGGTTTTCACCCCAGTTCAGCACCAGCTTGCCGGCGCGAAATTCCACCGGCACCTCGCCCCAGTCAGAGGTATAAAACAGGTAGTAGTCGAGGGCCTCGATGCCCTTCTCCTGGGCCAGCTCCTGGAAGTCGCCCATCTCCAGCGTCTGGTCGGGCTCGTAGTCGTTGGGCACGTGACCGTGGTCGACCTCTTCCTCGTCGAGCACATAGTCGTACCACCACTTCACGCGGCCGAAGAAGCCCCAGTTACCGTGGGTGACTTCCAGGTCGTGAAGGCCGCGCACCTGCATCGAGTACAGGTCGCCGTCATCGTAGTTGAGGTTGCCGTCGTCGGCGGTACTGGACGAGGCCTTGCCCTTGCCATTGGTATTGCCGGCGCTCAGGTAATCGTTGTCGGCATCTTCCATACGCCAGCTGGCGCCGAAGGAGATGTTGTTGTTGAGGGAGATATCGGTTTCACCCCAGCGGAATTTGGCGGCCTGGGATGGAACGGCGCAGACGGCTAGCGCGGCGGCTACCGCAGCCGCCAGTTTTGTGCTTTGGCGCATAGGTGGATTCCTGTTCTGGTTATGTTTATGGACTGCCACGTTAGCGGTGCAGGGCGCAGAATTCCTTGTGGCAAATCAAATCTAGGGGCGGCAGTGGCCCAAATTAGCTGCTGGTGGCCTCCAACGCCTTGAGCAGCAGCTGCTGGAACAGCTTTTCCTTGACGCCGTGGGCTTCATCCAGGCCCATACGCTCCAGGTGCGCGGCGAAGTGCTTGTGGGTCTCGGCACTCACCGGTCCGGTACGCGCCATGTCGAGCAGGCTGCGGGGTTCTACATGGGCCTTGAGCCAGACCATGGCCCGCAGCAGCATTTCCTCGACGTAGGTGAAGTCGCTGCCCAGCGGGAATTCCGGGAACAGGCCCTCGGGCCGGTAGCGATCGTAGATCTCCTTGAGCCGGCCCGGGGTATTGTTGCGGAAAGCCCGCGGCAGGACGTAGTCAGCGGGCAGCTTGCCGGCCACTTTCGCCGTCTCCATGAGCTCTTCCTGGAACCGCGAGTCGGCGATGCTGAGCATGGCGCCGATAATCTCGGCATCGGTCTTGCCACGCAGGTCAGCCACCCCGTACTCGGTCACCACGATATCCCGCAAGTGGCGCGGAATCGTGGTATGGCCGTAGTTCCAGATGATGTTGGAGCGGGTCTCGCCACCCTTGCTGCGCGTGGCCCGCACCAGCATTACTGAGCGCGCGCCCTCCAACTCATGAGCCTGGGCCACGAAGTTGTACTGGCCGCCGACCCCGGACAGGATGCGGCCATCTTCAAGCTGGTCGGCAATACCGGCGCCCATCAGCGTCATCGAGAAGGCGGTATTGATAAAGCGCCCGTGCAGGCGCTGGCTGCGCTTGAGTTCCTCGTTGCCATACAGCCCGTTGACGAAGCTGATGTTGGTCATGTCGATCTTCGCCAGCTCTTCCTCAGGCAGGCCCCGCAAGCCGTCGTAGAACGCCCGCGGGCCGAGGAAGAAGCCGCCAGTCATATGCACCGGCTGGCCGTTGGGCCCTTCGACCTCGCGCTTGATCACCCCCGCCTGCACCAGCCGGAACAGGCCGTAGGTGAACATCTCGCTGCAGCCGTACAGGCCCTCTTCGAAACTGTCGAGCGGACCGCTCTCCTCGAAGGCGTCGTAGAAGGTGGGATTGTAGTGCGAGTCGTCCAGCAGCTTGCGGTAGGTGGCATTGTCCTCGTGGCGCAGCAGCAGGGCGCCCGCCACCGAATCGCCAAGGGCGCCGATGCCGATCTGCAGGGTGCCGCCGTCCCGCACAAGGGCGCTGGCGGCGAGACCGATAAAGTGCTCTGCCATGCCCACCGGCATGTTCGGGGTGCTGATCAGGGTGTGCTGGGCCTTGGGGTCATCGAGGATGATGTCAAAGCCGTCCGCCGGCACCTCGGCGCTGTTGAGCATGAAAGGCAGCTCGTCGTGGATACAGCCGACGGTAATGAGGGTCTCGCCGCGGGCCTTGCGGGCGGCGATCTCCGGCATCATGTCCAGGGTCATTTCCGGGTTGCAACTGAGACTGATGCGCTCGTCGTCACCTTCACCGCGACGGGCCACGGTTTGCGCCAGCACATTGATACCGCGCCGGAACATGTCGCGGGCGATATGGGTGTAGTTGGAGCTGATGTAGTTCTGCTGGGCGTAGTTGTTGGTGAGCTCCGCGGCCGGCTGTACGTAGAACTCGATCACCTCGACGTTATCCGGCAGCTTGCCGGCGCGTCTGGCGTGCAGGTAGTCGAGCTCTTCGTAGTCGCCGTAAACCCGCTCCAGGAAAGGATCGAGAAAGCGTTGCTGCAGGCCCGGTGCACCCTTGGGCCGACCCAGTGACAGGGCGGTTGCGATCGACAGGGAGATACGCGGGTCATCCACGGCCCGTCGATAAAGGGCATTGGCCAGCTCGTTGGGCTTGCCGAGGCCCAGCGGCATACCCAGCACGATGCTGCCCTCGGTGCGCTCGATAATGGCGTCGGCGACCTGCTCGACGCTGTCAAATCGTTCGGTCATTCAGTGCTCTCCTCAAATAGCCGCTGCCAGCGCGTCCAGCTCCTGCTTCAGCAGCCGACCCAGGTTTTCGATCCCGGGCTGTTCGGTGGGGCAACTGGTGATGGCGACATTGAGCCGCTTCAGGTAGCTGACCACGGTGATATTGATGCCCATGCCATCGGTGACCACCGACAGGGGGTATAGCGCCTCCAGCCGGGCACCTTCCAGGTAGAGGCGCTGCCGGGAACCGGGCACGTTGGACACGATCACGTTGATCGGCGGCGGAATCTGGCTGGCGCGACCGGCGAGGTTCAGGATCAGCGTCGGCATCATCAGCAGGTTGGCGTAGTCCTGGACGGCGGTGCGCGACATATGCCGCAAGTCGTCCTTGGCCTTGCGTGTGACGCGCACAACGCGCTTCAAGCGAGTCAATGGCTTGGGTTCGTCGGTAAACAGCTGGGCGATGATAAAGCCGACCTTGTTGCCGTCCTCGGCGGAGGTCGCCTTGATGGACACCGGCACACCGGCTTCGAGACTGGGCTTTGGCAAGGCCTTGGCGCCTTTCAGGTACTCGCGCAGGGCACCGCCGCAGACCGCCAGCAACACATCGTTGATGGTGGCGCCCTGGCTGTCAGCGATCTTGCGCATGGTCGAGAAGGACAGGTCAGCGGTAATAATGCGGCGACGGCTGTCGACATCGGTATTGAACAGGGTGCGCGGCGCGGTGAACGGCAGCGGCGGCGTGTCGCGCTTGCCCAGCAGGCTATCCATGCCCATATGCGCCAGCAGCCCGGACATTTCCTGCAGCGCCGAGGAATGCCGCTTCAGTTCACCCCTCACCGCGCCGAACTGGCGCGCCAGGCTCAGCTTGCGGTGGTGGGCCAGGGCCTTGGGCTTCGCCTTGCGAAAGTTGATCATCTCGTCCGGCGAGGTGCTGAACAGGGTGTCGACCATGCGCAGGGCACCAACCCCGTCCACCAGGGCGTGATGCACCTTGGTGTAGAGCGCGAAGCGATTACCGGACAGTCCCTCAATCAGGTGGATCTCCCACAGCGGGCGATGGCGGTCGAGGGCGCGCTCATGGACCCGGGATACCAGGGTCAGCAGGTCCTCCATGCGCCCGGGCGCGGGCAGCGCATAGTGCGACACGTGGTAGTCGGGATCGTAGTCATCAGCCTTGACCCAGGCCGGGTTGCGCAGGCTGTCGGGATTCTGGAGCTTCTTGTCGAACAGCGGCCACAGCTCGTTGAGCCGGCCGCAGTGACGCGCCAGGCGGCGGAAGTAGCCGCGCGGCATATCCTCGGGTTGCTTGAGGACCATCAGCCCGGCGACGTGAATGGGGTGTTGCTCCGATTCCAGTCGCAGGAAGGCCGCGTCCTGGAAACTCAGTTTCTCTGCTTTCATGGCGCCATTGTGGCGCGGAAGCACACGGCGGCCCTTGATCGGGGTCAAGCAATGCGCCGGCTTGCGGGTACTTGCCCGCGTGAAGTTCGCTAGGCGGGTGCCACCTGTGCCGGCACGATCTTGTGCCAGGGGGTGCCGGCGAAGCGGTCGCGGGCATCCAGGCTGGTCAGGTCATTGGGGGCCACACCGACGCGGCCGCCGTCGGCGTTGTCGAGACCAAAGCCGTTCGGCAATGACACATGCCCGGGCTGCATGCGGTCGGTCACCTCGACCCGGGTGATGGCGCTGCCCACCCTGGTGGTGACGCGCGCTTCGCCGCCGTCATCCAGGCCGAGGCGCTGCGCGTCGGCGCTGCAAATCCGCAGCGAACCCTCGCGATCCTTGCGGCGCCAGCCGGCATCGCGATAGATAGTGTTGGCCGAATAGTCGCGGCGCTCGCCGGCCATCAGCAGGAACGGATAGTCAGCTGAGGTCAGCGGTTCCGGGCCCTGTGCCAGGCTGGCCACTTCTTCAAGCAGCTCCGGCAGGGCAAGCTGCACCCGGCCGTCCTGGCCGATCTGTGACCACAGGTCATCGTAGTCACCGCGAGCGAATACCACGCCCGAGTGTTCGCTGATAATCGCGTCAAACAGCGCATCGGCAGCCTCCAGTGGGTTCCCCTTAAAACCGGCCCGCGCCAGGGACGCGCCGTCGCGCATGGCCAGGTCCAGGCACAGTGGCCACAGTACTGCACCGATGGCGGCACCCTCCGGCAGGCTGGGCCCCAGGGTGCGATACAGCACCACCGGCGCCACCGCGGCCAGCTGGGGATCTTCGCCAAGGGCGGCAATAAAGCGATCCCGGTAGGCATCGCGTCCGGACTGCTCCAGCAGCTCCGCCAGTTCCCGACACAGCGCTTCTGGCATGGCGCCCAGGGCCTCTACCAGGCGGGCGTGGATTTCCGCCTCGGTCAGTACCGTCGCCGGCGCATCGAACAGCGGCTTGCGCAGGTGGAAGTAGTTGTCCGGGAACTCAAAGTTGAAGAAGGTCGCCTCCCACTTCTCGTACTGGGTAGCCACCGGCAGTACGTAGTCAGCATGGCGGGCGGTCTCGGTCATGGCGATATCGATCACGACCACGCAGTCGAGGCTGTCCAGCGCCTCGGCCATGCGCTGGCTGTCCGCCAGGGAGTGCACCGGGTTGGAGGCCTCGACGATCATGGCGCGGTAGCGGTCCGGGTGATCGGTGAGAATTTCCTCCGCAATTACGTTGCAGGGCACCAGGCCGGAGATAATAGGGGCACCTGCCACCGGGCTCTTGCGCGATGCCCGGCCGCTGCCGGCGATGCTGGTGAGGTAGGCCGCCGTGACCTGGGCGCCCGGTTTGGCCAGGTGGCCGCACAGCAGCCAGACCAGCTTCTCCAGGTAGCTGACCAGGGTGGAATGCCGGTTCATCTGGGTACCCAGGTCCTCGAAGAAGGCCGCACCCTCGGCACCGGCAATGGCGTCCACTGCGGCCTGGGCGGTCTCCGGCGGCACACCGGCGTGGGCCAGGTACTCATCCACGGGGATGTCAGTAAAGGCGGCGCGAATTTCCTCGAAGCCATTGGCGTGCTCGGCCAGCCAGTCTGCCTTGAACAGGTCCTGCTGCAGCAGCATGGCAATCATCGCCGCCAGCAGCCAGGCGTCCGTGCCGGGCCTCACCTGCAGGTGAATCTCCGCCAGCTTGGCGGTCTCGCTTACCACCGGGTCGATCACGATCATGGTCTTGCCGGGGTCCTTGCTGAACTCGCGCAGCCAGGCACGAGCCCTTGGCAGGCCGTGGGAGTGCCAGGGATTCTTGCCTACGAACACCGCCACGTCACAGTGTTCGAAATCACCCCGCACATGGGCGCCGAACATCTGGCTGTTGACCCAGAACTCGCCGGTTTTCTCCTGGGCCAGAGCGCTGGAGCGAAACGCGCTGCCGAGCACCTTGCGGGTCGCGCCGGAGTAGGCACCGGGGAGATGGTTGCCCTGGCCGCCGCCGCCGTAATAGAAAATCTTGTCGCCGCCGTGGGTGTCGCGTACCGCGGCCAGCTTGCCCGCCACCTCGCGGATCGCCGTATCCCAGTCAATTTCCTCGAAGCTGCCGTCGGCGCGGCGGCGCAACGGGTGCAGCAGGCGATCGGTGCCATTCTGGTAGTGGTTGAGGCCGGAAGCCTTCTGGCACAGGTAGCCCTGGGAGGCGGGATGGTCTTCATCGCCGCGGATGCGAACGATCTCGCGGCCTTCCTCGCCGCCAGTCTGAACTTTGATGCCGCAGTTGCACTCACAGAGGATGCAAGCGCTGGTTTTCCACTCGGACATGGGGATCTCCGGCCAATGACAGGGCCATCCACGCTAACAACAAAAGTTTCATTATGCAACCTTTGCAGCTCGCAGCCGGGCAGTCGCTTCCTGTATGATGCGCCGCGTTTCGGCCCCGCCCGCGGCCTCCCGTCCAGGATCATCTCGATTTAATGCACGCCAAGTTCCACGCCCTGCCCTGCCTGCTGACCCTGCTCGCAGTCGCCCCCGCCGCCGCGGAACCGCCGGCGCTGGAGCATATTACGGTGCGGGCGCGGGAGGCCCGCGGCGCGTGGACCAACGTGGATTCGCTGCTCACCGCGCCACTGTCACCCCGGGAGCAGGCCGCGCCGGTACTGAGCCTGGCCGACCTGGCCCAGCTGCAGCCCTCCATTGCCCTGTCCGGCCAGGGTGGACTGCTGCAGACAGTCAGTATCCGCGGTATCTCCGGCCAGCAGGTCGCGAATTTCTGGAGCAACCTGCCGATCCTCAGCGATCGCCGCGCCGGCACCGCTTCGTCATTTATCGATCCGGTCATGCTTGGCAGCCTGGAAGTGCTGCGCGGGCCAGCCTCGGTTTACTACGGCAACGGCGCCGGCGGTGGCGTTCTGCAACTGGCGCCCTACCGTCCCAAGGGGATTGAGGCGCAGCTGCTGTGGGGCAGTGAAGGCGATGAGAACCTGCAATACCTGGGAGCCGGCAACGAGAGCCGGACCTTCGCCGTCAGTCGCCGCGGCGCCGATGACTCAGAAACCGCCGACGGCGACTCCCTCAATAGCGAGTTCGAGCAATACAACCTGCAGGTCACCGGCCGCTTCGAGCTGGCAGGACGGGAGGCCGAGTTCGAGCAGCTATTCAGCGAAGGCCGCGACATCGGCAAGTCCAATAGCCGCGAGCCGGCGCGGCCGACGGACTACCCGGAAGAACGCCACTGGCTGGGCGAGCTCTCAGTGGAGCTGGCAGAGGGCTGGAACGCGAGCATCTACTACCACTACCAGGAACTCGACACCCGGGTAGAGCGGCCGGGGGAGCGCATCAACGATGTCGAAAGCGAGTCACTGGACTGGGGTACGCGGCTGGTGAACCAGCGCAGCCTGGGGCTTACGGATTTCAATTGGGGGCTGGAGTACTTCGGCCGGCGCAATGTGGAATCCCGCGAGCGCGAAACTTCGCTGGTGACCGGTGACGTGCTCAGGCAGCAAACCCTGGATGCCGAACAGGATGGGGTCGACCTGTTCGCCGATGTCTATCGGCAGCTGGGTGATGTGAGCCTGGCCGCCGGCCTGCGCTGGGCCTGGCAGGACCAACAGGCCGAGGGCCAGCCCTCGGAAGATGACAGTGCCCTGTCCGGCTTCCTGCGCGCCGACTGGCAGGCCGGCGAGCAGTGGCTGTTGAGCCTGGAACTGGCCCGGGGCACACGCTTCGCGGGGGTCTCAGAACGCTTTTTTTCCGGCACCACCGGGCGCGGACAGCTATTGGGCAACCCGGCCCTGGACCCGGAAGACACCCTCGGAGTGGACCTTGGCCTGCAGTGGCGCGGTGAGCGGGCACAGTTCGAGATCCATGCCTACGGCATGCGCATCGATGACTACATCGAGCGGGTCGATATCAGCGAGGAGTTGCAGACCTTCCTGAACCTCACCGAGGGCGAGATCATCGGCCTCGAGGCGGCCGGTAGCATTGTGCTGCGCGACGGTTGGAACCTGGACCTGGGCGGTCACTGGCTGGACGCCGAGGATGACGACGGCAATCCGCTGACTGACGCTGTCGCCCCCAGCGCCTTCGCCGCACTGCGTATAGCACAGGGACCCTGGCGCGCCGGGCTGCGCTATGAATACCGCTTCTCGGAAAACGATGTTGCCCCGGGCGAGGAACGACTCGATAGCGCCTCAATGCTGCGCGCCAGCCTGGGCCGCGACCTCGGCCGCGGCCTGCGCCTGGAGCTGTGGGGGCGCAACCTGCTCGACGCAAGCTTCCGCCTCGGCAGCGACCGGCTGGCCACCGAGGCGCCGGAGCGCAGCCTGGGCATCACCCTGGCCTGGCAGCAAGCACCCCGCCAGGCGCGCTGACACAGCACAAGGCACGGCTTTGTGGTGAAATAGGTACCACTGACCTGCAGGGGCTCCCGATGAGCGTCACGGAACTCGACACGCTGGATATCGCGACGCTCGCCGACGGCCAGCCCGGCGATATCGCCATGGCCCTGCGTGACCTGGACGTGGACGAGGTCTGGCACTGCCTGGCGCAGCTACCGGCGGAAAAAGCGGCGCTGGCATTGCACCGCCTGGAGCACGACTTTCGCGCCCGGGTGCTGGCCACCGAGCACGACCCGGTATTCCTCAAGTACCTGCTCGAAGTCCTCGATACCGACGAGGCCGCCGACCTCATCGCAGACCTGCCGCGGGCAGAGGGCGACAGCCTGCTGGAAGGGCTCAGTCGTGCCGAGGAAGTCGAACAGCTGCTCAGCTACCCACCGGATTCCGCCGGCGGCATCATGGATACCCACCTGCTGGTGGCGTCACTGTCTGATTCCGTGGCCGAGGCCAGCGACTACCTGCGCCGGCATGCCGCCGAGGTGGACCAGAACCATGACCTGTGGGTGGTGGATAGCGAGGGCCGGCTGGCGGGCTACGTCAGCCTCGCACAACTGTTGATCGCCCCCCAGACCAGCCTGCTGGAGGAACTGGCGGAACGCGACCCACCGTCGGTGAGTCCCGACACCGACCAGGAACAGGCCGCCCATATGGTGGAGCGCTATGACCTGAGCCAGCTGCCGGTGGTAGACGAGCAGGGCCAGCTGCTGGGGCAGATCACCAGCGAAGACGCCATCTCGGTACTGAAGCAGGAATCCACCGAAGACCTGCAGCGCATGAGTGGCCTGTCAGCAGATGTCAGCCGCGGGGACTCCACCCTGCGCATGGTTTACAGCCGCCTGCCCTGGCTGGCGGTGGGCATGGTGGGCTCGGTACTGGGTGCGGCGGTAATCATGGAATTCGAACACGCCCTGGAGCAGGCCGCCATCCTCGCAGCCTTTATCCCACTGATAGCCGCCACCGCCGGGAGCGCCGGTATCCAGAGTTCGACGGTCACCGTGCAGGGTATTGCCACCGGGGTTTTAGGTGACCGGGTGCTGTCGCGCCTGCTCCGGGAATTCCGCGTCGCCCTGCTCAACGGCCTGGCAATTTCGCTGATGCTGGGGCTGTTCTTTCTCGCCATACAACTCGCGGCCCCGGGCCGCCTCGATGCCGGCATGCGCTTGTTCATGACCCTTGGCGCTTCGCTGTTGGGCGTGCTGGCCATCGCTACGCTGATCGGCGCCACCATGCCGCTGCTGCTGCACCGCCTCAATATCGACCCGGCAGTCTCCACCGGCCCGTTTATCACGGTCAGCGCCGACGTGATCGGCATCCTGTTCTATTTCATGATGGCTGACCTGCTCTACCTCTAGGCTGCGTCTACTCGACGGCCACAGCCGGCGGCTTTTCGACTACACTGACAGCGGACAATCCGGAGAGATTCCATGCGCCACACCGTTCGACTGCTGTTCAAGGCACTGGCCACGCTAACTGTTGCTGGCCTGGCTGCGGGCTGTGCGACTTCCCCGCCCGAGCCGAGGATCGACTACAACACGCAATACGATTTCCGCAAGATCAAGACCTTCGCCTTCCTGCCGCAGTCCGGTGGCACCTCCGGCGACAGTCCAAAGGTTTTCATCAGCGATATGGTCGCCAACCGGATTGACCTTGGCCTGGAGCGCGCAATGCAGACCAAGGGTTTCACATTCGTCAAAGACCCCAACCAGGCCGATGTGCTGCTGAGCTGGCACCTGGTGGCCCAGGAAAAGACCGATATTCGCACCTACAATACCGGCCCCACCTATGGCGGCTACTACGGCGGTTACCGAGGCTACAGCCGCTCCGCCTACTACAACTGCTGGAACTGCGGCACCAACGTCACCGTGCGCAACTATACCCAGGGTACTTTTATCGTCGACATCATCGACCCGCAGCTCAAGCAGTCGGTTTTCCGCTCGGTAATCCAGACGCGCCTGAAGGGTGAAGAAAGCCGCGACCAGCTCGACTATGACACCGGGGCAGCCAATATCCTGAAAGGGTTCCCGCCCTACTGATTCGCCGGCTGTAGCTGAAGACCCGTAAGGTCAGTACCCGCGGGCTTCTGGTAAAGCCTGAGCCCGAATTCCGGCACAATCGCCAGCAGGTGGTCGAAGATGTCCGCCTGGATACCTTCGTACTCCCCCCAGGCGGTGGTATTGGTAAAGCAGTACAGCTCGATAGGAATACCCTCCGGCCCCGAGGCCAGTTGCCGTACCAGCAAGGTCATGTCGCTGCGGATATCACCGCGCGCGGCCAGGTAGTTGTAGACATAGGCCCTGAAGGTGCCGATGTTGGTGAGGCGGCGCTGATTGACGCCTGCCAGCTGTTGACCGGCTTCGAGGTTATGCCGCAGCAGCTCATTCTGCTTGCCATCAATGTAGTCATTGAGCAGGTCGAAACGCCGGAATTTTTCGACCTCGTCTTCGCTCAGGAAACGCGCCGAGGCGGCATCCAGATTGATACAACGCTTGATGCGCCGCCCTCCTGAGTCCGACATGCCGCGCCAGTTCTTGAAGGAATCACTGATCAGGCTGTGAGTGGGAATGGTGGTGATGGTCTTGTCCCAGTTCTGCACCTTGATGGTATGCAGCTCCACATCGATAACGTCACCGTCGGCGCCGTACTGGGGCACTTCAATCCAGTCGCCCACCCGCACCAGGTCCAGCGCCGTCAGCTGCACGCTGGCCACCAGCGAGAGAATCGTGTCCTTGAACACCAACAGCACCAGGGCCGTCATGGCGCCAAAACCGCTCAATAGTACCCAGGGCTCCTGGTCCATCAGCGAGGCGATGACCAGCAGCAGGCCAACAATGATCACCACCAGCTGCAGCAGCTGCACGAAGCCCTTCAGGGGACGCTGCCGAGAAGCGGGGTAGGATTCGTAGATCGCATTCGCTGCGCTGAGCGTGGCAGTCAATGTGAACGTCACCACCAGCACCATGTAGATGCCCGTGGCCTTCAGCAGCAGCTCCTCTACATGCCCTTCGAATCCGGGCAGCAGATCGACCCCGGTATAAATGATGAACACCGGCAGCAGCTGCGCCAGCCGCCGCGGCACCCGGTGGGCGATCAGCTCGTCGTCCCAGGTCTGCCTGGTCAGGCCGACAACGCGGTGCACCAGTCGCACCAGCACCACCCGGCCAAACCAGTAGGCCAGCGCGGCGGCCAGCAGCACAATCAGCAAACCGGCTATCTCCGGATGAGCCGCGTAAATCTCCAGTATCAAATCCACCAGTATGAACCTCGTTTCAGCCGCCGCAGGGTAACTGATCCCGCTCGCAGTCGGAAAATCAGACCTCGGTATCCGTAGTTGTATCCAGCAGCACATAGCCTCCCACCGCGATCATTACACAGGGCAGCAGCCAGCGACTGTGCCGGGACAGGCTTTCCGCGAGTACCGGCCGGGTGGCCACCAGTTGCGCAAAATATCCCCAGGCCAGCACCAGAGCCAGGTACAGTGCCAGCAGGAGCATTGCCGACTCGCGCTCTGTCTCCGCCAGCAGTGGCAGGAACAGGGCAATATTGTCGCCGCTGTTGGACAAGGTGAGCACGAACGTGGCTCCGGCGGCGCCGTGCGCGGGTACCACTGTGGGAGTCAGATCTTCGCTGCGCTCACGCCAGCTGCGCCAGCCCAACTGCAGGCCGAGCAGGATAGGAATGAGGCCAAGGTAGGAGACCCATTCGGGGTCCATCAAACCACCCAGGGCGCCAGCGAGCAGGCACACCGCCAGCACGCTTGTCGCCCCCGCGCCGTAGCCGACCAATACCGGCCAGCGGCTGCGGCTGGCCCCCAGCAGCGCCACCAGGATCAGCAGGTTGTCGATATTGGTCGCCAGGAACCCGGTCAGGGTCAGGGCAACGATGGCGAGTACGTCGGCGGGGGTCACACCGGCAACTCCCCGGTCCCCAGCGGAGTGTGAATCCCTTCACAGAAATCCCGCCCGGATTCGACTGGTATCACAATTACAAGGCCATGAGACGGCATCGGCTGTCGCTTCGTTCGTATAGTTGCGGGCATGAGTGGATCAATGCAACACAAGCTCTTCCCGCAAGCCGCTGTGCTGATGGCATTTCTTGTCGCTCTGCTGACGGTGGTAAGCGTCGCAAGCGGTAAACTGCCGCAGGCAGGCGTCGATTTCAATGCGGCGTCGAGCGCGCCGGGCAGCCTGCCACTGAACAGCGCCCAGGAAATTTCCCGCAATCACGTTGCCGAGCGCCTGTTCCGGTCAAGCTGGGGCACCGCAGATACGGACGTCTATGCGCGCATTGCCAACGCCTTTGATAGCGAGCCCTTGCAGGAAGCTGAACTGCGTGGTGTCGAGTGCCGCGGCCAGCTGTGCCGCGTAAGCTTTTATGCCAGTGCAGACTTGCCTGTGCGCAAACTGTTGCCGGTGCAACTTGCCGAGGCCTTCCGCACCATGGTCACCGTGCACGACGGCGACACCAACCTGGTCTACCTCGAAGTACCCGGTCGCGGCTGACTGTCGCGGTTAACTAAAGCACTCCCTACAGCGACCCACAGCAACGCTGCAGGCGCCGCTACCCACAAATACACCGCCGGGTGCCCTTTCATTTTAGTGGCGTTGGGCTACACTTTGGGCTCCCATGTCCTCACCGGAAGACCTGATCAATGGAATACAACGCATCCATCCATTCCCTGCAATGCCCGAAGTGCCACCATGGCATGGAAGAGGTGAGCTACGGCAACCTCAAGGTAGATCGCTGCACCAATTGCCGTGGAATCTGGTTCGACACAGGGGAGGCAGAGGCGCTGAAGGAGCGCTGGATGGGTGAGGCCCTGGACACCGGCGACCCCGAGATCGGCAAGCGCTGGAACGAAGTCGAGGATGTCGACTGCCCCCACTGTGGTGTCCGCATGCACAAGACCTCCGACCCCAGCCAGCCCCACATCTGGTACGAGGTTTGCGATGAGCACGGCATGTTCCTGGATGCCGGTGAGTTCACCGACTACAAGTATGAAACCCTGCTGGACAAATTCCGCGACCTGGTGACTGGCAGCCGCGCCTCCTGATTCGTCATACTGCAGCCGTAACGGTAGAACCTAAGGAGCACACCGGCCGCCTGGCTGGTCAGGGTAACCCTTGAACCCGAGAGTCTGGGCCCAGGCCCTCAACACCATGCCCAAGCTGACCCCGGACGAGTGGGGGCAGCTTGACGTTGTCGCGCGTTGGCTGATCGCCACCCGTGCCTCGGTGCTGTTCATGACCTTCATGTCCGCAGCCCTGGGTGGGCTGCTGGCCGCCGCAGACGGCGCCTTTGACTGGACCCTGTGGGGCATATGCTGCCTGGGCCTGGTATTCGCCCACGCCACCAACAACCTGCTCAACGATTACACCGACTCACGACGCGGCATCGACCGCGACAACTACTACCGCAACCAGTACGGCGTGCACGTACTGGAGGATGGCCTGCTGTCACCGCGGCGCTTCTGGGGCTACGTCGGCTTTACCGGTGGCGTCGCAATCGCCCTGGGCCTGTGGCTGGTATGGGCCCGCAGCGGCCTGACCCTGGACCTGATGCTGGCCGGCGCCTTCTTCGTGCTGTTCTATACGTGGCCGCTCAAATACTACGGCCTGGGCGAGCCCGCGGTATTACTGGTCTGGGGCCCACTGATGGTGGGTGGCACCTACTACGTGATGGCGGGCCAGTGGAGCTGGGATGTGACCTGGCTGAGCCTGCTGTACGCGCTGGGCCCTACCACGGTGCTGTTCGGCAAACACATCGACAAGCTCGACCTCGATGAGGCCAAGAAAGTACGCACCCTGCCGGTGATACTCGGCGAGGCCCGCGCCCGCAGCTGGGTAATCGCCATGCTGGTGTTGCAGTACCTGGGCTGCGTAGGCCTGGTGGCGACCGGCCGCGCCCACTGGGTGCTGCTGGTCGTGGTGGTCAACCTGCCGGTGCTGTGGCGCCTGCTGCATGCTTTCCGCTCCCCCAAACCGGCGACAGCCCCCGAGGGTTACCCGCCGCAAATCTGGCCGCTGTGGTTCTCGGCCCTCGCGTTCGATCACACCCGCAAGTTCACTACCCTGTTCATTGCCGCCCTGCTGCTGGGCCAAACATTGGCATAGATCAGTTTTTCCTACCGGCGCGGTTGTTGCGTCAAGATTTCTCGACTATAAAACCTGTAAAGCAAGGACCACCCCCCGGGGCATTCGTGTGTCAGGAGGAAAGGTCTATTTTTTCTTGTCGCGGTAGGGGGTTACTGTGCAGGATCTGCGGGCAGCGCTGGGAGCGCTGCTGATAATAATAGTTACAGGGATGGCCGCGCCCGCGGCATTCGCCCAGGACAGCGGAGATGCAGCCGCCGAGCCGCGCTGCCTAATGTGCCACCGAGCCACGGCGGACGAGCCTGTTCACGCAATCTTCAAAACACCCCACGGCCAGCTCGATGGCGGTGGCGCGGCCAGCTGTGTCAGCTGCCACGGTGCCAGCGACGACCACCAGCGGGGCCCGGCCCGCAATCCACCGGACGTCAGCTTTGGGCCGAAGTGGAACTCTCCGGCAGAGGCCAGCAACGGCGCCTGCCTGACCTGCCACCAGAAAGAAGACACGATGTTCTGGTTGGGTGGCGTGCATGAACAGGAAGAGCTGGCCTGCAGCAGCTGCCACGATTCCCATACCCCCCGCGACTCGATGCTGACTGCGGAGGGGCAGCTGGATAACTGCCTCAGCTGCCACACCCGCCAGCAGGCGCAGATGCGGCTGCCGTCGCGACACCCGATTCTCGAGGGCAAGACCGCCTGTACCGATTGCCACAACCCCCACGGTGCCAGCACCGAGGCGATGCTCACCGCGCCTACCCTCAACGACAACTGCTATGAGTGTCACCAGGAGAAGCGCGGGCCGCACCTGTGGGAACACCAGCCGGTGGTCGAGGACTGCAGCTACTGTCACAACGCCCATGGCACCGTGCAGCCCAACCTGCTGACGGCCCGTGGGCCGTTCCTGTGCCAGTCCTGTCACTCTGCCGCGTTCCACCCGAGCCAGGCCTATGACGGCCGCAGCACGACCAGCGGCAGCACCAACGCCTACATACTCGGCAAGAACTGCCTCAACTGCCACTCCCAGATACACGGCTCCAATCATCCCAGCGGAGCAAGGTTGACGCGATGAACGTACTCGCCCGCACGCCGATCTTCCTGGCGCTGGCAGTCGCCGGCGGCACCGCGTTAGCCCAGGAAGATTCACGGCCATTGGCCACGCGCTGGGCGATGGACTACAGCGGCAGTGCGGAAATCGGGGTCGGCTACGTCAGCGACGAGAACTTCGAGTTCGGCGAGTACAACGGCCTCAATGAAGACGAGGCGTTTCTGATCGGCAACATCGACTGGAGCGGCGGCAGCGACGGCACGCTTTGGAACTTCAGCGGTAGCAACCTGGGCCTCGATACCCGCGAGAGCGAGGGGCGCTGGCGCACCGAGACCTGGGAGCTGTTCTTCGAGTACGACGCCCAGAAGCAGGTTCGCAACAATACCGGCCGCACCCCCTTCAGGTCCCGCGAGGGCGGTGAGCTGCTGGTGCTGCCGGAAGACTGGGTCTCGGGCGTCAATACCACGGACTTTGCCACGCTGGACAGCAGCCTCAGAGGAATCGATTTTGAAATCGAGCGCGACTTCTACCAGTTCGGTGGAATCTATCGCTTCGGTGAGGCGCTGAATGTCGAGGCCGCCGTCAGCTACGAAGAGCGCGAGGGCAACCGTGAGCGTGGCGCCGCCATCTTCAACAATGCCGCTGCCGGCGATGCGGTGCTGATTCCCTACTCCGTCGATGAAGAAGTACTGCACTTCGATCTGGCGGTGAACTACGCAGAGGGCCCGCTGGCCCTGAGCGGCACCTTCGCCTACAACGATTTCGACAACAATGAAGAAATCGAGGTGTGGCAGAACCCCTACGCGAACTTCGGCCCCGACGTACGCTATCCCACGGGCCTGGGCGGCATGTCGGAAGAGCCCGATAACGAGTACTACATCGGCCGGCTGATGGGCACCTGGATCATTTCGCCCACCCTGCGTGTGCAGGTGGACGGCAGCTATGCCAAGACCGAGCAGGACCAGCGCTTCCTCGAGTTCACGGTCAACGAAGCCATTCTTGAGGACGCAGCCCCACTGCCGCGGGACAACCTCGACGCCGAGCTGGAGACCAAGGTCTTCGACGGCCGGGTGTTCTGGAACCCGATCCGCAAGCTGCGCCTGGAGGGCTACTTTCACGGCGAGGAGCGGGACTTCGACGTTCCCCGTGACGGCTACCAATACGTGATCGGTGATGCCTTTGCCATTCCCGACCCGTCGGGCCGCATTTACAACACTGCCCACAGCTACAGCATCAATACTTACGGCATCGAGGGCAGCTACCCGCTGCCATTGCGCAGCAAGCTGTGGCTGACCTACGAGTACGAAGAGATCGAGCGCGACAACTCGGCGGTGGTGGAGTCCGACGAAGACCGCTACAAGCTGCGCTATCGCCTGCCGATTCTCAGTAACCTCAACCTGCGATTTGAAGCGCTGTATGGCGACCGCGTAGCCGATGAGTATGAGTGGAACCAGTCCTACTTTGCGCGGCTGGACCCGGAACGCATCAACGCCACACCCGACGCCCAGCGCTACCAGAACCACCCGTTGCTGAGCCAGTATCACATCGCCACGCGCGAGCGCGTTGAGGGCCGGCTGGATATGGACTGGCAGCCGGGGACCGACTGGAACCTGGCCCTGAACCTGCTGTACCGGGAAGACGACTACGACGAAACCGAGTTGGGCATCACCGACGAGGAGCTCGGAAGCCTGTCGCTGACAGCCAGCTGGATCGCCGCTGACAACCTGGTTCTGGGCGCCTGGGTCAGCGCCAACGAATACGAATCGGAGCAGACCGGGCGCGCCTTCCGCGGCGGCGCCGACAAAAATGCCTTCGAGGTATTTCCGCCGCTACCGCAGGCCTCCGACCCCTCCCGCAACTGGGGCGTGGACGTCGATGACGAAACGGTGGCACTCGGCCTCGCCGTGGAATGGTCGCCGACGGAGCGACTGGACCTGAGCGCGACCTACAGCTACCAGGACACGGAATCCGATTACGACTTCTCCAACGCCGGCGCCTCTGACCTGAGCGACGAGCCGCTGCCGGAAGACTACGAGACCGAAATGCACCACGTGATACTGGAAGGTGCCTGGCACTTCCGGGACAACCTGTCCGTGGGCGTGAACTACCAGTACTGGAATTACGATAGTGATGATTGGGCCTTTGTGGCCCCCAACGCCATCGACAAGGTGTTGACCCTGGGCGCAGAACCGGCGGATGAGGATCTTCACTACATAGGAACTTCGATTATCTACAGGTGGCAGTGATAGCGCCGTTGGGAGGCGTCATGCTGAAGGTGATAACCATGGGCAAACGACAGATCAGGTTTTGGCTGGGAGCAGCGTTGATTGGCTTGCTGACAGCATGTGGTGGCGGAGGCGGCGGTGACCGCGCGGCCGGGGTGGAGCCCGGGCCAGCGTCTCCGAACCAGCCGGTCGACCCACCGGATCCCGTGGTACCCGGGCCCATCGGCTACGAGGACGCCCGCCAGGTATTCGCCTTTATCAACAGCGCCACCTTCAGCGGCGGCAATGCGGTGGTGGACTTCCAGGTTACCGACGAGAACAACACCGCCATCATCGACCTCGAAGTGGGGAACACCCGCTACGTCCTCTCCAAGCTGCAGGACAGCCCGCTGGGTGGCAGCACCGGCACCTGGCAGTCCTACGTCAACCGCATTGAGGAAGCGGGCTCTGTCGGGCCTGGCACCGAGGACAAGCTGCAGG